>NZ_JBSFEP010000021.1:15941-160875 GCF_053594495.1 Streptomyces sp. NPDC001920 | reverse complement strand
ACCAGGGGAACGATCCCCGTCATGCTCCTGCGCCGCTGGCCGAATCAGCGCCGGGGCGCCGGTGGGGCGGGGGGGGTGGGGCCGGGGGACCCCCGCGGCGGGCGGGCCCCCCCCCCCCCGCCCCCTCACACCCGTCACCCCGGGGTGCGCCCACCCCACAGCGGTCCGAACCGCGCCCACTCGTAGCCCCACCGGTCGATACGGCGGCTCTCCAGGCGGCTGCGCAGGGCCCGGCCGCCGACGAAGGGCACGGACGCCGCGAACACGCCGACCAGGCCACCGACCAGGGCGGCGCGTGAACGGGCCTCCGACTCGGTGGCGGGCCTGGTCACGAGGCGGCCCTGGGCATCCGTCCAGACGGTGACCGGTGTGCCGACGCCACTACCGGGCCGGACTCGGGCCTGGCCGGTGCGCGAGGCGCCGTCGGGCGTGCTCCAGCGGACCTTCCCCCACACGCTCGCGCCGCTCGGCGTGCCGGGCCGCGAGGTGCCCGGCGCCTGCTCGCTGAGCAGGGCGACGACGGGCCGCCACTCGACGCGCTCCCGGGCCATCCCCCGTTCCACCGTGCCGGCCGTCGCGAGGCCGGTGAACACCCCGGTGAGGAGGGTGAGCGCCCACGCGGCGAGCAGCACCCAGGCCTCCACCGCATCGGCCCGGCGCTTGAGCGGGTTGCGCCGCCACCGCCACAGCCACACCTTCGGACCTCGGAACGCCATCGAAGGCTTCCTCCTCATGAGCGCACGAACCTGCCGGATGGACTCGCCCTCCCATACGGCGGACGGCCGCTGGATGCTCACGGCATCTACCCGGCCTCGACGGTGGCACGCGTCCTGCGGGCCCCGCGGGCGTTTTGGGGAAAGCGCCTCGCGGCTCCCGGCAGCGGTCCATCATCGCCGCGCTGACCTGCGACGCCAGCCTTTGCGGGGGTGACTGTCAGTGCCGGGGTGCAGACTGGCCGGTGTCTGGGACAAGGACGTCGCGGAGGTGATCGGCATGACCGAGGTACTGCTCGCCGTGGGCACGCGCAAGGGACTGTTCATCGGGCGAAGGCGAGGTGGCACCTGGGAGTTCGACGAGAGCCCCTACTTCAACGCGCAGGCCGTGTACTCGGTCGCCATCGACACCCGGGGCGAGCGACCGCGGCTGCTGGCCGGCGGTGACAGCGCGCACTGGGGCCCGTCGGTGTTCCACTCCGACGACCTGGGCCGGACCTGGACCGAGCCCGCCCGGCCGGCCGTCAAGTTCCCCAAGGACACCGAGGCTTCCCTGGAGCGGGTGTGGCAGCTGCACCCGGCGGCCGCGGAGCCGGACGTGGTCTACGCGGGCACGGAACCGGCCGCGCTGTACCGCTCCGAGGACCGCGGGGAGTCCTTCGAACTGGTACGCCCCCTGTGGGAGCATCCCACGCGCTCCAAGTGGGTGCCGGGCGGTGGCGGTGAGGGACTGCACACCGTGGTCACCGACAGGCGAGACCCGCACGCCGTGACGGTCGCCGTCTCGACGGCCGGAGTGTTCCGGACGACCGACGGCGGGGCGAGCTGGGAGCCCGCCAACTCCGGTGTCTCGGCGGTGTTCCTGCCGGATCCGAACCCGGAGTTCGGCCAGTGCGTGCACAAGATCGCGCAGGACGCGGTGACTTTGGACCGTCTCTATCTCCAGAACCACTGGGGCGTGTACCGCAGCGACGACGCGGGCGCGCACTGGACGGACATCGGTGAGGGTCTGCCGTCCACCTTCGGCTTCGCGGCGGCCACGCACCCGCACCGCGGCGAGACGGCGTACGTCTTTCCCATCAACGCGGACTCGGACCGCGTACCCGCCGACCGGCGGTGCCGCGTGTTCCGTACGGCGGACGCGGGCAAGAGCTGGGAGCCGCTGTCGGCGGGACTGCCCCAGGGCGACCACTACGGCACGGTGCTGCGTGACGCGATGTGCACGGACGACGCGGACCCGGCCGGCGTGTACTTCGGCAACCGCAACGGCGAGGTGTTCGCGTCGGCCGACGACGGCGACAGCTGGCGGCAGTTGGCCTCGCATCTGCCGGACGTGCTGTGCGTGAGGGCCGCGGTGGTCGGATGAGCCGTCCCGGCTCACGGGCCCGCCTCGGCCACCGGTGGATCGCAGCCGCCGACACGGCAGTAGGGTGACGCCCGTGCCACCACGACCCTTGCATGAAATCGTCGAACCGGGCTGGGCGAAGGCCCTGGAACCCGTTGCCGAACGGATCGCCGCGATGGGCGACTTCCTGCGTGCGGAGATCGCCGCGGGGCGCACCTATCTACCGGCCGGAGCGAACGTCCTGCGGGCTTTCCAGCAGCCCTTCGACGAGGTGAGGGTCCTGATCGTCGGTCAGGACCCCTATCCGACCCCGGGGCATGCCGTGGGCCTGTCGTTCTCCGTCGCGCCGGACGTCCGCCCGCTGCCCGGCAGCCTCGTCAACATCTACCGTGAGCTGAACACCGACCTCGGGCTGCCGCAGCCGTCCAACGGCGATCTGACGCCATGGACCCGCCAGGGTGTGCTGCTGCTCAACAGGGCGCTCACCACGGCCCCGCGCAAGCCCGGCGCCCATCGCGGCAAGGGCTGGGAGGAGGTCACCGAACAGGCCATACGCGCCTTGGCGGGACGCGGCAAGCCGCTGGTGTCCATCCTGTGGGGCCGCGACGCCCGCAACCTGCGGCCGCTGCTCGGCAACCTCCCGTCGGTGGAGTCGGCCCACCCCTCGCCCATGTCCGCCGACCGGGGCTTCTTCGGTTCCCGCCCCTTCAGCCGGGCCAACGACCTGCTGATCCAGCAGGGAGGACAGCCGGTGGACTGGCGCCTGCCATGACCGGCGTCCCGGGCCGGGTGGCCGGGGCCGGAGCAGCCGTGGGGCCGGTGGACACGGCCCCCGGATTCCTCGCCGTCGACTCGGGAGGATCCGGCCTGCGGGTGGCCGTCGGCACCGTCGGTCGTGGTGTGGCTGCCCGGCGGGAGTCCCCGGAGCCGGTGCGTACCGGCGAGCGGGGCATCGATCCCGGGCATCTGATGGAGCAACTGGTGCCTCTGGTGCGGGCGTCGATGGCCGAGGCGGGTGTCGCCCGGCTTGGTGCGGCGGCGGTGGGTGCCGCCGGACTCGCCACGCTGGGTGATGCCCTGCGGGCCGAACTGCCGCAGGCCCTGGAGCGTGAGTTCGGCGTCGGCCGCCTCGCGCTGGCCGCCGACGCCGTCACCGCCTATGTCGGCGCTCTCGGGTCCCGTCCCGGTGCCGTGCTCGCCGCCGGTACGGGACTGGTGGCGCTGGGCACCGATCTGACGCGCTGGCGCCGTGCGGACGGCTGGGGGCATCTGCTCGGCGACTGCGGCAGCGGAGCCTGGATCGGGCGGGCCGGGCTGGAGGCGGCGCTGCGGGCCCACGACGGGCGGCCCGGCGGGTCGGCCGGGCTGCTGGCCCGCGCCGAGGAGGTGTTCGGTCCGGTGCGGGACTTGCCCGGCAAGCTCTATCCCCGTCCCGACCGATCGGCCGTCCTCGCCTCCTTCGCGCCCCATGTGGCCGCCCGCGCCGACAGCGACCCGGTCGCCGCGGGCATCCTGCGCGCCGCCGCTCGGCACATGGCCGAGACGGTGGCCGCCGTGTGCCCCACCGAGGGTGAGCCCCAAGTCGCGCTCACCGGTGGCCTGTTCAAGATCGGCGCACCTCTTCTCGTGCCCTTGGAGGAAGAGTTGTCCGGGCTGCTGCCGCGGGCGCGACGGGTGCCCGCCTCCGGAGACCCGCTGGCGGGGGCGGTGGACATCGCGACCGAGTTGGCGGCCGGACCGCTGACACTGCCGGGTGACGAGGCACTGCTTTGCGTACTGACCCGAACGGGTGACAGATAAAACGGACTGATCCCCATACGTTGATCGGTTCTGAACCGCACGTAACTCATCAGACAAAACCGGACGGATACCGCTCACCTGCACCCTCCCCGAACAGGGGAGCCCAAGAAACCAGTAACATGCGGCGCCATGAGCTCCCCCACTGGGCCCGCGTCCGGCCTGCCAGTACGAATGCCGCGCCCCCGCCAGCCCGGGCGGCACCGCCGACCCGAGCCGCTGGCGGCTCCCGAGGGCGCGCCCGCGCTCGTTCTCGCGGTGCCGGGCACGCCGAGCGCCGCCACTCGCGGCCTCGCCGAGGAGGTCGTGAGCATCGCGCGCTCCGAGCTCCCAGGCCTCGACGCCCGGATCGGGTACGTCGACGGCGACGACGTGGAGTTCCCCACGCTCCAGTCCGTGCTGGTGCGCGGCGCGGAGGAGCGCATCGCCCGCTATGAGCAGGCGCTCGCCGCGGGTGTGGAGGCCAAGGAGCCCGAGGGTCCCGTCGCCGTCGTGGTGCCGCTGCTCGCCGGCCCGGACAGCGCGCTGCTGCGCGTCATCCGCCAGGCCGTGATGGACAGCCGGGTCGCGGCCGACCTGACCGATGTGCTGGGCCCGCACCCGCTGCTCGCGGAGGCGCTGCACGTGCGTCTGTCGGAGGCCGGTCTGGCCCGCGCCGACCGCGCGCGGCTGTTCACCGTGGCGACCGCGGCGGACGGCATCATCCTGGCCTCCGTCGGCGGCGAGGAGGCCGTTCAGGCGGCCGGGATCACCGGCATGCTGCTCGCCGCCCGCCTGGCCGTTCCGGTGATGGCGGCGGCCCTGGACCAGGAGGGCTCGATCACGGCCGTCGCCGAGCAGCTGCGCTCCTCCGGCTCGCAGCAGCTGGCGCTGGCGCCGTACCTGATAGGGCCGGAGATCGACCCGAGCCTGATCGCGGAGGCCGCCCGGGAGGCCGGCTGCTCCGCCGCCGAGGCGCTCGGCCCCTACCCGGCGATCGGCAAGCTCGCGCTGTCCAAGTACACGACGGCTCTGGGCATCGCCCCGCAGCAGCCGCAGGGCTCTGCGGTGCGCTGACCCGCACGTCGCAGCCGTAATGCCGAGGGGCCCGCTCCGCACCGGAGCGGGCCCCTCGGCGTTCGGTCACCTGCTGGCCGGCTCCGGGCCGATGACCACGCAGGACGCGGCCGGGACCTCGATCGAGCCCTCGTAGCGCGGAAGTCCGGTGTCCGGGTCCAGGGCGAACCAGGACACATCACCGGAGCGCTCGTTCGCGACGTACAGGAACCCTTCCGACTCGGTGATCGCGCGGGGCCAGTGGCCGGCGCAGGTGACGGTTCCCGTCAGCCGCAGTTCCTCGCCCTCGACGGCGAACGTCGACAGCACGTCCTCGCCGCGGATCGCGGTCCGGACGAAGCGGCCGTCGGGTGAGGCGACGATCCCCGACGGGTAGGCGTCGCCGTCCGGGGGGCCCGGGAGCACCGGTGTCTCGGCCAGGGGCTTCAGCGTGCCGTCGTCGGCGTCCCAGTGGCAGACGGTGACCGTGGGGGTGAGTTCGTTCAGGACGTAGGCGTACGGGGCGAAGGGGTGGAAGGCGAGGTGGCGTGGGCCCGAGCCGGGCCGCAGGGCGATCTCGCGGTGGACTTCGAGGGTGTTCCCGGCCGACGTGTAGACCCGCACCGAGTCGGCGCCGAGGTCGACGCCGACAGCCCAGCGGCCCCCTGGAGCGGGCAGCACCTGATGGGTGTGCGGGCCGAGCTGGCGGGGCGTGTGCGGGCCGGAGCCGGTGTGCCGCAGGACGGCCGACGGGGCGTCCGCCAGGGTGCCGTCGGGGCGGACGGGGACGGCGGTGACACTGCCGGATCCGTAGTTGGCGGTCAGGACGTGGCCGTCGAACAGGCTGAGGTGCACGGGCCCGCTGCCGCCCACCGGCACCGGCGGCCCCGCGAGCTCCGGCGTGTCCGCGCCCAAGCGGTACGCGGCCACGGTGCCCTCGGCCGTCTCGCTGACGGCGTAGAGCCTGTCGCCGTCGGGCGACAGGGCCAGGTACGCGGGGTCGGGTACGCCGGCCACGCTGCCGAGTACGGTCAGCGCGCCACTGCCCGGGGCCACGGATGCCGTGGTGATGCCCCGGCCGCCGGCCGCCGTGAACGATCCGATGTAGGCCCGTGTGCCCCGCCTGCCTGCGTCTGCCACCGCTGTCCCCTTCCGGTCGGGTGCCGTCGGCGGTGACGGTAGCAGCGAACGGCCATCGGTCTAGACCAAGTCGTTAGACCAAGTCGGCCGAGGAGAGTTCCGTGGCCCCGTCCCTGGGAGGACAACGCGCGGGCCGCGCGCCGATCGGTCCGCATGCCGCGAAAGACCTGGACGTGACTGAAGTCCCCGGACGACCAGCTCGCTCCTTGACCTGGGAGCCAGGAGCGGGACTTGCCACCCACCGCGGGAGCACCGGCGCCTGATCGCGTCCGGCGCCGTACCGGCCGTGTCCTTCCTGCCGGTCATGGGCGAGGGCTGGACGGCGGCACCGGGCCTTCCACGCCCTGACGCACCTGGAGGTGGCGGCCGGGCTGCTACCCACGGCGGCCGGGCCGGAGCGCACTGTCCCACGAGAGGCGACAGCAGCGCCGTCGTCACCGACCGCCCTCCTGGGCGTCCGGGGGCGGTCACCCGCCGGACGCGGAGCCGGCACGTCGGCCGCGGTCCCGGCGGCGAGGGCCCGGCTGCGGCCTCACTCCCCCACGCCGACCAGGGGCGATCGGGTCGGCGTGCGCAGGGGGTGGGCCAGTTCGGCCAAGGCCCGTTCCAGGCCGTGCAGGTGGGCGAGGGCGGGGTGCGACGCGGTCGGCCGGTCCGTGGGGACGGTGACGTCCGTGCCGCCGGTCAGCGCCTCGACGGCGGCCTCGACGCGCCAGCACGCGGCGGCCAGGCGGGCGTCGTGCGAGGCCTCCGGGTCGGCGGCGACGGCGACCAGGCCGCGGATCTCCCGGGCGCAGTCGTCGAGCAGGGCCAGCACACGACGGGCCCGGCGCTTGCGGGCCGGCATGGGGTTCAGCGGGTGGACGAGCGGGGCGACGGAAAGCCGTACCCGGCCGAGCAACTGCTCCAGCTCGGCCACGCGCGCGGCCGGGTCGGCGGTGCCGTCGCCGGCGAGGCGGGCGGCGGCCTCGGCGGTGGCCGCGTGGACACAGCGCAGGGCCCGCTGGATCCAGGCGTCGGTGATGGCATGGGTGGTGACGGGCAGCACGAACAGCACCGCGAGCACGGCGCCGAGCGCCCCGACACCGGTCTCGGCCAGCCGCAGTGCCAGCAGGGCGGGGTCGAGGACGCCGAGGAGGCCGTAGAGAAGCTCGGCGAGCACCGTGACGCACAGCATCATCCAGGTGTACGAGACGGCCGCCGTGTAGAAGATGCCGAAGACACAGAGGGTCAGGAGCGCGGCCGTCGGGAGGCCGGCCCCCTGCAGGGGGACGGCGACGAGCAGGCCGAGTCCGATGCCGATCACCGTGCCGAGGACCCGGCGGAAGCCGCGGACCAGGGTCTCGCCGCGCGAGGTGGTGTTGACGAAGATCCACCACGTGGCGCCGACGGCCCAGTACCAGCGCTGCCCCGACACCAGCTGCCCCACCACCAGGGCGAAGCCCGCACCGGCGGTGGCCTGGACGGCCTGGCGCGTGGTGACCCGGGCGAGGCCGCTGCCGCCCGGCGGTGCGGGCACGGGTGCGGGGGGCGTGCGGCGCTCGTAGCACCACAGCCCGAAGCGCACCGCGGCAGCGGTGAGCAGGGACAGCAGGACGGCGGCGTAGAGCTCGGGGAGCTGCCCCGGGGTCGCCTGCAGGAACTGCGCCACGAAGAAGGTCATGAACGCGAACACACCGAGGCTGTGCCCGCGCGGCCCCCAGCGGCGGGCGTACACGCCGGCCCCGACGACGGCGAGGAAGGTGAGGTCGCGGGCGACCGGGTGGTCGTGCAGCTCGGCCGCCGCCGCGAGGACGGGGAGGCCGACGAGCGGCAGCAGCGCGGTGGTGACCGCCTGCCCGCGGACCGTGGCGTCGGTGACGGTGAACAGGGCGAGCAGCGCGGCGAGGCCACCGGTGACGGCGCCCACGAGGGAGTGCCCGGCGAGGCCGCAGACCGCGACCGCCGCGCCGATGCCGAGGACGGCCCGCAGGGCGAACCGCAGCCGCGTCCGCCCCGGATCCGGAGCCATGAACACCCTCTTCAGCACCGCTTACCGCCCCCTCGCACTCTGGCTGGAAACCGACATGAAAAAGGCGCCGCGGGGTCCGCAGCGCCATCGACGCCTCCATATCAGCATCACCACCGCCACTGGCTCAAGCGGCTCCTTCTACACTGGTCCATTGGTACAGCACGGGCCGCCTCAAGGCGGTCACAGGAGAGCCAACGGACGAGGAGACCGGGCGGCATGGCCGTGGACGAGCTCGACACCCGCATCCTGCGACTGCTGCTGGAGCGGCCCCGTACCAGCGTGCGGGAGTACGCCCGCATCCTCGGTGTCGCACGCGGCACCCTGCAGGCCAGGCTGGACCGGCTGGAACGGGACGGTGTGATCACCGGCACGGGCCCCGCCCTCTCCCCCGCCGCCCTCGGCCATCCCGTGCTGGCTTTCGTGCACATCGAGGTCACCCAGGGCCATCTCGACGACGTCGGCGACGCGCTGGCCGCCGTACCGGAGATCGTCGAGGCCTTCTCGATCACGGGTGGCGGGGATCTGCTGACCCGCGTGGTGGCCCGCGACAACGCCCACCTGGAGGATGTGATCCAGAAGCTGATCAGCCTCCCCGGCGTGGTCCGCACCCGTACCGAGGTGGCCCTGCGTGAACGCGTCCCGCACCGGCTGCTGCCGCTGGTGGAGTCGCTCGGGCGGGCGGCGGCACGGAGATGACCTTTGACATGCTGGGGCCATGAGCGGTCTCGGCGGCATCTCGGTCATCTTCGATCTCGACGGCACGCTCGTGGACAGCGAGCCCAACTACTTCGAGGCCGGCCGCCAGGTCCTCGCCGAACACGGGGTCCCCGACTTCGCATGGACGGATCACGAGCGGTACGTGGGCATCAGCACGCTGGAGACGGTGACGGCCTGGAAGCGGGATTACGCCCTGCGGGCCTCCGTCGGCGAACTGCTCGCCGCCAAGAACCGCCGCTATCTGGAACTGGCCCGCGCCGGTACGCGCGCGTACCCCGAGATGCGCGCGTTCGTGGAGCTGCTGGCCTCGGAGGCCGTACCGATGGCCGTGGCGTCGGGTTCGTCGCGCGAGGCCATCGCGGCGATCCTCGCCGGTACGGGCCTGGACGGCCACCTGCGCACCGTCGTCTCGGCCGAGGAGGTCGAGCGCGGCAAGCCGGCTCCCGACATCTTCCTGGAGGCGGCCCGTCGGCTCGGCGCGGCACCCGGCGACTGCGTGGTCGTGGAGGACGCGGCCCCGGGCGCCGCCGCAGCGCACGCGGCGGGGATGCGGTGCATCGCGGTCCCCTACGTGGCCGCGCAGGCGGACGCCGCGGAGTTCGCGACGGCCGGTCTGCTGCTGCCGGGCGGACAGGCCGAGTTCACGGCACGGGGCGCGTACGACTGGCTCGTGCGTTCGGCGTCGCCCCGCTGACGCTCCCCACCCCCGCCGCCCCGTACGAGGCCCCCTACTCCTCTGGACGAGACATGGGCCGGGGGTGACGTTCAGCGGCAAGGGTGCGCTGAGGTCGCCTGTTGTGCTGGTGTCGTCGCGTGTTGCCGTCCACCGTGGTTGCGTGGGCGACCGCGGGCCGGGGCGGCCGGCCGCTACGACCGGCGGCGGGGCTTGCCCCGCCGTACGCCCTTCGCGCCCTTCGCTCCCTGCCCGCCCTTGGCGCCGCCGGAGCCGCCGCGTTGGCCGCGACCGGTTCCGGACTGCCGGCGCGGGCTGCCTCCGCCCTCGGGTCGTCTGCGCTTGGGCTGCTCCGCCGCGGCCTGGGGCTGGGACGGGGTGCGGCCCCGGGTGCTGTTGACCGTGCGGCCGCGGACGACGCCGATGAAGTCCTCGACCAGGTCGGTGGTCGCCTCCTCCGGCCAGGACAGCGCGACGCTCGACTGGGGGGCGTCGACCAGCGGCCGGTAGGTGAGGTCCTTGCGGTGGTGCAGCCGCGCCAGCGACTGCGGCACGACCAGCAGGCCGACTCCCGCGGCGACGAGTTCGACGGCGTCCGCGGTGGTCGCGGGACGCTCGAAGGCGGGCTGCCCCGGGGGCCGCTCCCAGCCGAGGACGTCGTCGAGGGGGTGGAAGACGACCTCGTCGGCCAGGTCCTCGACGGTCACCTCGTCGACGGCCGCGACGACGTGGTCCTTGGGGACGACGACGACCGTGGTCTCGGTGTAGAGGGGGATCGCGCTGAAGACCGTACGGTCGACCGGCAGCCGTACGAAACCGGCGTCGGCGTCACCGGCACGGAGCATGTCCGGCACCTCGGCCGCGGTCACCGGCACAAGCGTGACGGGGACGTCGGGATAGCGTTCGTCCCAGATCCGCGCCCACTTCGACGGGGTCACCCCCGGGACGTAGGCAAGCCGGAAGGACGGGGGTGCCGCCGGGGCTGGAGGGGCTGCTTCCGGGGACGACGGGGGTACTTCCGAGCCTGTCACCAGGCCAGGCTACCGGCCGTGGTCGCCGCGCCCGCGGTTGCGGTCGTGGTGGGCAGGGTGCGCCCGGTGCGCAGCGGTGAACGAGACGGCAGGCGCCCCCCGGCCCCCGCTCTCTTCGTGAGGATCGGCGCGCGCGGCACGTCGGCCCCGGCCAGGCAGTGCGCCTGATGGGGCACGGACAAGGCGTAGGACTACGCTCGGCGCGCGGGCCTGCGGTTTCGCCGCGGGGGCGGACCGGCGGGCGGATCGGTGCAGTCGTTACCCTGGACGGCATGACGTCGCACCAGAGCACCCAGACCATGAAGCCCGCCACCGCGGCGAAGAAGCTGGGTGTGTACCTCGAGGCCACCCCCGCCGAGTTCCGTGAGGGTGTGGTCTCGCGTGCCGAGCTGAGCGCGCTGCAGGCGGACCCGCCGGAGTGGCTGCGGGAGCTGCGGCGCAACGGTCCGCATCCGCGGCCGGTCGTCGCGCAGAAGCTGGGCGTGTCGATCGCGGGTCTGGCCCGCGGCGGCGTCACGGAACCGCTCACCACCGAGCAGATCGAGACGCTGAAGGCGCAGCAGCCCGAGTGGCTGCAGAAGGAGCGTGCCACCCAGGCCGAGGTCCGCAAGGAGGCGAACCGCCTCAAGGAGCGGGACGCGCAGCGCGCGGACCGAAGCGCCTGAGCCCGTCCTCACCGGGTCCGCGTCAGCAGGTTCCGCTGCCGGCGCGGGCCGCCCGCGAACGGTTCGGTGCGTGCCGGGCCGTCGCGGAATCGGTTCCAGGAGCGTGAACGGGCCGAAGTTCCGCGCCTCGCGGGAGTGCGGCCGATGACGAACGCCTGGTCTCGGGGCGGAAATGGGCATGCGTCCACGCGTCGCGCTCTGGGATCATCCCGGCATGGTCCACCGTCTGGAACCCCTGGTCGTCCGGCATGCCCACCGCCTCCCCGCCCCTAGCGGACCCGCCGGTGACGGCGCCGTCGCGGCACGGCAGTTCGACGCCGCGCTGATGTCGGTGGGCTTCAAGCTCTCGGCGCGGCTGCTGGCGCACCTGTCGGGGCTCGCCGAGGGCACGGTCGTCGGCACCGCCACAAGGACGCTGCGCACGGTCCGCGAGATGGTCGGCGATCACGTGCAGCACAACGCGTACTTCATCGACTTCCCGGCCAACGTGCTGGACACGTACGAGTTCTGGACGCGGTGCATCGCCGAGGCGCTCGCCGACGACGCGACCCGGCCGAGCGTGCTGGAGCAGTTGAGCACGGGCGTCGTCGACCTGCTCACCCTGCCGCCGTACGGCCGCTACCAGCACACGTACGCCCAGATGCTCGACCACCACGAGGAACTGATCGCTGCGGCGGGCGACCGGATGACGGTGCTGCACCTGGGCGGCGAAGCGCAGGACGAGGTCACCGGCCTCTACCTGGCGTTGGCGGGCAGCGGCACGCCGCTCGGTGAGGACGCCCTGCGTGACCTGGAGGCGCTCGCCGAGGCCTGTGCCGACGGGCCGCAGCCCGCGGAGATACCGGTCCGGGAGAACCGCGCGGTCCTCAACCGGGCTCGGCTGCGGACCGGTTCGGAGCTGCTGCTGGACACGGTCACGGATGTGCTGCGGCTGGCATGCGCGGTGTCGGGTGGTGATGTGACCCTGGTGGAGGCGACCCGGTTCCGGGGGCTGTCCCGTCCGGTGCGCCGCGCTCTGCTGGCGGGTCTGGACGCGGTCGTCGCCGCTGCACCCGCCAAGCTGGCGGACGTCCACGCCCATCGCGAGGACTTCAAGCGGCTCGGCGAGCGGCTGCACCCGCACGAGTACCCGCAGTGGCCGCACGCCGCCGACGTGTTCGCCGTCGCGCGCGGCGAGAAGCAGGCACGTTCCTTCGACAGTGTGGTCGAGGAGCTGCTCGGGAGGCACGACGTCATGGGCGCGGCGAAGCTCCTGAAGTCGGCGCCGGGCAAGTTGTTCCGCTGTCTGGACCGGCTGCTGCGCATGGCACTGGACCAGGAGGAGCGCGACGGCGTCACGGCCGCCGCCGAGGAGGTCGTGGCAGACGTCTCCGGCCGGGTCCTGCTGGCGGTGCGCGAACACCTCGCCAACCGTGCCCAGGAGACGGGCGAGCCCCGCGTGTTCGTGAACCGGCTCGGCCGCGCCTGGGTCACCGAGGACGAGCGTCCGCCGGTGCTGCCGCCGGAGCGGGAGCGCCTGATCGCCGCGGTCGACGCGGAGATACGGCGCCGGCTGCCCGACCCGGGCCATCTGCTGATCGACCCGGACGTCCTGGACGTCGCGCTGCCGCTCAGCGGCCGGACGGCACCGGCCGGGCTCGGCGTGCTGCCCCGCGGTTCGGTGTCGCCCGTGGACGGCGAGCTGCTGCGCTTCTTCGTGTACTGGAAGCAGTCCGGGAAGCGCACCGACTACGACCTGTCGGCGCTGATGCTGGACGCCGACTACGCGACGGTGTGCTGGCTGGCGTACACCAACCTCAAGGATCTCGAAGGCGAGCATTCCGGTGACATCACCGAGGCGCCCTGCGGTGCCTCGGAGTTCATCGACCTGCGCCTCGGCGCGGTGCGCGGCGAGTTCGTCGTCCCGCAGGTCAACATCTTCGCCGGGGAGGGGTTCGAGGAGGTCGAGGAGTCGTTCTTCGGGTTCATGCTGCGCGAGGCGGAGCAGCGGGGCCGGCCCTTCGAGCCGCGTACCGTCCGGATGAAGTCCGCCCTGCGCGGTCCGGGCCGGGTCGCGCTGCCGCTGGCGTTCCGGCGCGCTGCCGACGGCCGGTGGCACGCCAAGTGGCTGCACCTGTATCTGAAGGGTGCTCCCGCCGCCAACCGGGTCGAGGCGAACCAGGTGTCGGTGGCGACGCTGCTGCGCGGCATCGTGGAGCGCGAGCAGCTGACCGTGCGCTATCTGACGGGCCTGATGGACGCCACGACGACGACCCTGTGGGACGGTGAGACGGTTCCGGAGGGTCCCGTCACCTACATCGGCCTTCAGCGGCCCGACGGGTTGCACCCGGGGTCGCGGATCGTCGTCCCCGAAAATCTGCGCGACCTGATCCCCGCGTGACTGTTAGAGTCGGCCGTGGCGAGGCCATGAAGGGACTTCCTTCTCAACTCCTTCTTGAAATAGTCCTTTCGCTCTCCTCGCCACTCAAGCTTTCGGCGGCTCAGCTGTCGTAGTCCACCGTCAGCGTCTCCGACACCGGGTACGACTGGCAGGTGAGGACGTAGCCGGCGTCCACTTCCCCCGGCTCCAGCGCGAAGTTGCGCCGCATGTCCGCCTTGCCGTCGGTGACCAGGGCCCGGCAGGTGCCGCAGACGCCGCCCTTGCAGGCGAACGGCAGGTCGGGGCGGGTGCGTTGGGCCCCGTCCAGGATGGTCCGCTCCCTGGGCAGGGCTGCGGTGGTGGACCGGCCGTCCAGGGTGATGGTGACCTCGCTGACGGGTCCTCGGGGCCCGCTCTCCTCGTGGTGCGTCTCGCGTACCGGCTCGTCGTCGGCGTAGAACAGCTCCTGGTGCACCCGCTCGTCGGGGACGCCGAGGCCGCCGAGAACCCGCTGAGCGTCCCGGACCATGCCGTGCGGGCCGCACAGCCACCAGTGGTCGGCGGTGCGTACGTCGACCAGCGCGTCGATCAGCGTGGACAGCCGGTCGGCGTCGATGCGTCCGGAGAGCACCTCGGCCTCGCGCGGCTCGCGGGAGAGGACGTGGGCGAGCTGGAAGCGGCTCGGGTGGAGGTCCTTCAGGTCGGCGAGCTCGTCGGCGAACATCACCGTGTCGGTGCGGCGGTTGCCGTAGAAGAGGGTGACCGTCGAGCGGGAGTCGGCGGCCAGGACGGACTCGGCGATGGACATCATGGGTGTGATGCCGGAGCCCGCCGCGATCAGCACGTGGTGGCCGGGGGCCGTGAGGTCGGGGGTGAAGGCGCCGGTCGGGGCCATCACCTCGACCATGTCGCCGGGGCGTACGTCGCTGACCAGCCAGGACGAGAAGATGCCGCCGGGCACGACCCGTACGCCGATGCGCGGGCTCGTCCCGACCGGCGAGCAGATCGAGTACGAGCGGCGCTCGTCGCGTCCGTCGATCTCGCGCCGCAGTGTCAGGGACTGCCCGGGTGCGAAGGCGAACTCCTCGGTCAGCTCCGCGGGGATGTCGAAGCTCACGGTGACCGCGTCCGCGCACAGGGGCTGCACGGCGGCGACGCGCAGGGTGTGGAAGGCCGGACGGCGGCGGGTGCGCGGGGGCACCGCGGCGGCCGTCCGTGCTTCCCTCAGGCCTTCCATTCAGATCTCCTTGACGTACTCGAACGGCTCGCGGCAGGCGCGGCAGCGCCACAGCGCCTTGCAGGAGGTGGCGGCGAAGCGGGAGGTCTCCTCGGTGTCCGCCGAGCCGCAGCGCGGACAGCTCACCGCGTGCCGGGTGGGTGACAGCACGAGCGGAACCGGGCCGCCGCCGCGGGGCGCGGGGCCGGGCGGGGCGATGCCGTGCTGGGCGAGCTTGCGGCGGCCGGCCGGGGTGATCCAGTCGCTGGTCCAGGGCGGGTCGAGGACCGTGCGGATCTCCACGCGCGCGTATCCGGCGTCCCGCAGCCGCGCGGCCACGTCCGCCCGCATCTCGGCCATGGCCGGGCAGCCGGAGTACGTCGGCGTCAGGCTCGCCACGACCGTGCCGTCCTCGGTGGCCGTGACGTCCCGCAGGACGCCCAGGTCGGCCAGGGTGAGCATGGGCAGCTCGGGGTCCGGCACCTGTGCGGCGATGTGCCGGGCACGCCGGGCGTCGGACAGGGTGGTCGGCATGGTCACCACCTGGCCTCCGGGTGGGCACGGGCCACGCCCTGCAACTCGGCCAGCAGGGGCGGGAGATGCGCGGTGTGCTCGCCGGTGCGGCCGGAGCCGGGCAGCGGCCGGTAGACGGGCATGGGCAGTCCGGCCGCCTCGGTGACCTGCTTGAGCACCGCGACGACGCCGTCCCGTTCGTCGTGGGCGGTGAACAACTCGCCCACGTACGGGGCGACCTGCTCCAGCGCCCTGCGCGTGCGGCGGTGCGACTCGTCCGTGCCGTCGCCCAGGCGCACCGTCCACTCGGCGGCGTACTGCCGGTGGTAGCTCAGCTCCTTGACGCCCTTCGCGGCGATCGCCGCCAGCACGGGGTCGGGGTGCGACGCCAGCCGCTCGAAGTGTGCGAGGCGCCAGCTGGACAGGACGAGCAGCCGGACGACGCAGAACGCGAAGTCGCCGTCCGGGAGTTCGGCGAGGCGGACGTTGCGGAACTCGTCGGCGTCGCGGAAGTAGGCGTAGGCGTCCTCGTCGCGGCCGGTGCCGTCGACCTGGCCGGCGCGGGAGTACAGCAGGCGGGCCTGGCCGAGCAGGTCGAGGCCGATGTTGGCCAGCGCCACCTCCTCCTCCAGCTCGGGGGCGCGGGTGATCCACTCGGCCAGGCGCTGGGCCGAGACCAGGGCGTCGTCGGCCAACGCCACGCACAGGTCGGCCAGTTCACCGGTGTCGACGCCCTCGGGCACGGTGGTGTCGACGCCGTGCAGCGGGTCCTCGAAGCCGGTGCCGTACGCCCAGCGGGTGTCGTCCTCGTGTCCCTCGGCGAGGGTCAGGTAGACGTGGTCGTCACTCATGCCCTCTCCTTCAGATGTGCGGGACGTCGTCGGGGATGTCGTAGAAGGTCGGATGGCGGTAGACCTTGTCGGCGCTGGGCGCGAAGAAGGGGTCCTTCTCGTCGCGGGTGGAGGCCGTGATGTGCTCGGACCTCACCACCCAGATGGAGACGCCCTCGTTGCGCCGGGTGTACAGGTCGCGGGCGTGGGTGAGCGCCATCCGGTCGTCGGCGGCGTGCAGCGAGCCCACGTGGACGTGGTTGAGGCCGCGCTTGCCCCGTACGAACACCTCGTACAGCGGCCAGTCCTGCTTCCCGGCGGTCATGCCACCGCTCCCTTCTTCGCACGGGCGGCCTGCTTGGCGGCGTGGGCGGTGGCCGCCTCCCGGACCCAGGCGCCCTCTTCGTGGGCGCTTCTGCGCCGCTGCATCCGCTGGGCGTTGCACGGGCCGTCGCCCTTGATGACCCGCATCAGCTCGTCCCAGTCGGGGGTGCCGAAGTCGTGGTGGCCGCGTTCGGCGTTCCAGCGCAGCTCCGGGTCGGGCAGGGTGACGCCGAGCTTCTCGGCCTGCGGGACGGTCATGTCGACGAAGCGCTGGCGCAGTTCGTCGTTGCTGTGCCGCTTGATCTTCCAGGCCATCGACTGCGCCGAGTTGGGCGAGGCGTCGTCGGGCGGGCCGAACATCATCAGGGACGGCCACCACCAGCGGTTCACCGCGTCCTGCACCATCTCCCGCTGGGCCTCGGTGCCGCGCATCATCGTCATCAGCAGCTCATAGCCCTGCCGCTGGTGGAAGGACTCCTCCTTGCAGATCCGCACCATCGCGCGCGCGTACGGACCGTACGAGGAGCGGCACAGCGGCACCTGGTTGCAGATCGCCGCGCCGTCCACGAACCAGCCGATCACACCGACGTCGGCGAAGCTCAGCGTCGGGTAGTTGAAGATCGACGAGTACTTCTGGCGGCCCTCGATCAGCCGGTCGGTCAGCTCCGCGCGGTCGGTGCCCAGGGTCTCCGCCGCCGAGTACAGGTAGAGCCCGTGGCCGGCCTCGTCCTGGACCTTGGCGAACAGGATCGCCTTGCGGCGCAGCGACGGGGCCTTGGTGATCCACTCGCCCTCGGGCTGCATGCCGATGATCTCCGAGTGGGCGTGCTGGGCGATCTGCCTGATCAGCGTCTTGCGGTAGCCCTCCGGCATCCAGTCACGCGGCTCGATGCGCTGGTCGCGCGAGATCGTCGCGTCGAAGTGCTCCTGGAGTCGCCCCTCGGGGGGCGCCTCGGCGGCGTGTGATGTCGTCATCGGTACCAGCTTCCCCAACCGACCATTCGTTCGGTATCAGTGTGGCCTGTTTCCCCCGACGTAGGCAAGACCTTTCGAGCCGACGAGACCCGCCGACGACACCCCTGGGGGGTACCCATGCGCCTGCGCATCCCGTCCATGGTGAAGCCGCGCGGGCCCGTCCTGCCCGGCCGCTGCGGCAGCCACTCCCCTCCGCGACCGGGACCGCGCCCCCATCAGCGCGGTCGTACGGCCTTGGCGCCGCGGTCCCTCGTGGGGGCCCGGCGGCGCTGGACGAGGTTCAGGTGGGGCAGGCGTCCGACGGCGGGGGCGGGTTCGGCCGGCAGGCGCACCCTGCGCCCCGGCGGGTCCAGTTCCTCGACCCTCGGCAGGTGGCTTGAAGGTGGCGTGGCGATGCGCCCGGTACGCGACTAGCGTGATCGCCCGACTTCCGCACGGGACAAGGAGCGAGCGTGGGCACAGAGAGGTCGACGGCCGTGCTGGTGACCGGCGGCAGCGGTTTCGTCGGCAGCCATCTGGTCAGGCGGCTCCTGGAGCGGGGCTACGAGGTCCGCACCACGGTGCGCAGCACCGCCGACGCCGCCAAGGTGCGCCCGCTGTGGGAGTTGGACGAGGAGTTCCCCGGCCGACTGTCCTTGTTCGAGGCGGACTTGCTGACCGAGGGCTCCTTCGACGCGGCGATGAGCGGCTGCCGGGTGGTGTTCCATGTGGCGTCACCGTTCCTCATGCCGGAGCGGATCAAGGACGGCCGGCGGGACCTGGTCGAACCGGCCCTGCTCGGCACCCGCAATGTGCTGGCGGGCATCGAGCGGACACCGTCGGTCCAGAGGCTGGTCCTGACCTCCACGGTCGGCGCGATCTTCGGCGACTACACCGACGTCCTCGACATGACCGACCACGTGCTGTCGGAGCGGTACTTCAACACCACCAGCACGGTGGAGAACAATCCGTACCACTATGCGAAGACGCTCGCGGAACGCGCGGCATGGGAGGCGGAGGCCGCTCAGCAGCGCTGGCGCATGGTGTCCGTCAACCCCGGCCTGATCCTCGGCCCTTCGCTGACCCCCGCCTCCCGATCCGGCAGCCTCTTCCTGCTGGACGAGCTGTTCAAGGGCTACTTCTGCTACGGCGCCCCTGACTTCAGCTTCACCACGGCGGACGTGCGCGACGTGGCCGACGCGCACATCGCGGCGGCGGAGAAGCCGGAGGCGGAGGGGCGTTACATCGTCGCGGAACGGACCATGACGTCCTTGCACGACATGGCGCGCATCATCCGGAGCCGGTACCCGCGCGACCTCCGCCTTCCGCGCACCGAGCTCCCGCACTGGCCGGTAAGGATCCTGGGCCCCGCCTTCGGTCTGACCCAGGACTACATCCGCAAGCACCTCGGCATCCGGTTCCGGGTGGACAACAGCCGCAGCGTCAGCGAACTCGGCATCACCTACCGCCCCGTCGAGCGGACGGTCCT
Source organism: Streptomyces sp. NPDC001920 (assembly GCF_053594495.1). Taxonomy (NCBI): domain Bacteria; kingdom Bacillati; phylum Actinomycetota; class Actinomycetes; order Kitasatosporales; family Streptomycetaceae; genus Streptomyces; species Streptomyces sp. NPDC001920. The sequence goes on along the minus strand of NZ_JBSFEP010000021.1, from coordinate 142,063 downwards.
GGATCACTACGAGGTGTGGCGGAAGCATCGCAGCGCGAAGTGAATCAGAGGCCCCCCACGCCCGGGCGTCGAAGGTCACAAAAACGTATCGGACATTTCACACGTCAATCTTCACGTAGGGCACACAAGTTCGTTAGGTTACGGCTCAGGCCGCACGACGATCTCCGGCGAACCCCGCCGGGACGTGCGCCCTCCGCCGAGTCCGGTGCGCCCACGCGGGCCAGCGGAGCCGGGGACCCACCGAACTTGGGGTGAATCGACCCAACCGCCCTTCGGGGCAAGGGCCGTAGGGCACACCTTCCGGAGACGACCGCCCGATCCCTCCCCCGGAGCCTGAACGGCCTCGGGGTACCCCCATCGCTGACCCGGTAGGCGGAGCACGGAAGGAGTACGTCGCCCATGGCGCCGGAACGCACGGCGGGTCCGGGGGCTCTGAGCCTGCCCGGCATGCGCAATTCCGCACTCGCATCGGCGGCCCTCACCTCTGTGGCCCTCCTCGCGCAGACGGCCAATGCCGCCCCCTCCCTCGGGGATGAAGCGCCGAGCCGCGAGGAGGTCAGCCGAAAGGTCAGCTCCCTCTACGACCAGGCCGAGTCCGACACCGGCACCTTCAACGCCACCCGCGCGGCGGCGGGGGCGCGGGGGCGCGCCGACCGTCCGGCCGACGCCGGACGCAGACCGGCCGCGCCGCCCCGGAAGGACGAGGCCGGACGGGGTGACCCCGCGCTCGACAGCGTCGCCCGGCAGTGGTTCGACGCGGCCCGCTCGAAGCTGGGTCCGACGGTTCCGGCGATCCTGCCGAGGGACCGTGTGCCGGAGCGCCCTTCCGGCACACGGTCCGCGCGCACCGCCGAGCGAGCGCCGGGGAACCTCGCCGAGCTCGGACGGTCCACGTCGGACCGGCCGCCCCTGGAGTTGCCCGCCGCGCCGGTCGCCGAACCGACGTCCGCCGCCACCGGGACGTCACCCGTGGCGGAGCTGACGGCGGGCCCCCTCGCCGCCCTGCCGGCCGCTGCGGAGACCTCGCCGGAGACCACCGGGGCTCTCCCGGCCTTCCAGAACTCCCGGACCGCACAGTCCGCCCTCGCCCTGCCTGCGCCGACCACGCCGTCCGCCGAGCGGGCGGTGGAGGTGACGGCCGGGGCCACGGACGAGTCGCGACAGCGGTCCGCGCTGAAGGCGTCCAAGGAGCGGAACCAGCGCAAGATCGAACAGGCCCGGGCCCTGCTGTCCGCCCACACCGCACAGCGGACCGACCCGCCGACCGCGATCGAGCCGGCACCGACGACACCTCCGGTCTCACAGACCTGGGACTCCGCGGCGGCCCTGCCCGCGGACACGTGGAGCACCACGCAGACACCGGCCGCGGACATGGGGAGCAGCAGGCAGACACCGGCCGTCGGCACGTGGAGCAGCACGCAGACCCCGGCCGCCGGCACGTGGACCACCACGACTGCGCCCACGGACATGTGGACCACCACCGAGGCACCGGCCACGGGCACATGGGCCACCACCGAGACCCCGGCCACGGGCACATGGGCCACCACCGAGGCCCCGGCCACACCCGCCGACACCTGGACCACCACCCAGACCGCGGCCACCGACACCTGGACCACCGCCCAGACCCCGGCCACCGACACCTGGACCACCACCCCGGTCACCCCCGCGGACACGTGGGCCACGCCCCAGGCGCCGGCCGTCGAGAGCTGGAGCACCACACAGACATCGGCCGCCCTCGACACCCGGAGCACCACCCCGACCCCGAGCGAGTCCTCGACCGGCACCCAGTGGCAGGTGCTGCAGGACCTGCGCTCGGTCGAGGACCTCGCTCCCACCGCCGCCGCCACGTCGACCTGGTCCAGCACGGCGAGTCGGCCCGCCGAAACCCCGGTCGCCACTCCCGCGTCCGTTCCCCCGGTCACCACGAGCCAGACCTCCACCACGAGCCAGGGCCTGACCGCGGGCGCCCCCGCCCCAGCCCCCTCAAGCGCGCAGCAGGACAGTCGAGCCACCCGCGCCCTCGACTTCGCGCGGGCCCAGCTCGGCAAGCCCTGCGTCTGGGGCACGACCGGTCCGGAGGCGTTCGACGCCGCCGGGCTCACCCAGGCCGCATGGAAGGCCGCCGGGATCACGCTCCCCCGCACCCCGCAGGAGCAGGCCACCGCCGGTCGCGGCATCGCCGTCCTCTCCGCCGAACCCGGCGACCTGGTCCTCTTCCATGCCGGCCACGTCGGCATCTGTTCCGGGAGCGGCATGATGATCCACGCCCCCGGACCGGGCGCGGTCATACGCGAGGAGTCGATGCACTACGCCGGGGAGTCCGCGATCCACAGCGTGGTTCGACCCGCCTGATCCGCCGCTCGTCCGCCGCCACCCCGCCCTGTCAGGGCGGGGTGGGCGCGGGCTGCCCTCGATGGCATCGCCCCGCATCCGCGAGGAGCCGGCCGCGTAGAGGTGCTCAGGCGGCCTTGAGCGCGAGCGGCAGCGTCCCCAGGCCGCTGAGGAAGTTGGAGTAGACCGGCTTCGCGGGGCCGGTCTGCTCCATCTCCGCCACGAGGTCGCGCAGGCCCGCCAGCACGGCCCCGATCTCCGCCCGGGCCAGGTGGGCGCCGAGGCAGAAGTGGGGGCCGTAGGCGAAGGTGACGTGCTTGTTCGGGGTGCGGTCCAGGCGCAGTTCGCCGGGGGCGTCGAAGAGTTCCTCGTCGTGGTTGGCGGAGGCGTTCCATACGGTGATGATGTCCCCCGCCGCGATCGGCCGGCCCCCGATCTCGGTGTCGGTCGTCGCGGTGCGCCCGGCGTGCAGGGCGGGGGTGGTCCAGCGCAGGATCTCCTCGACGGCGGTGCCGATGCCGGCGTCGCCCCGCTTGAGGGCCCGCCACTGGTCGGGGTGTTCGAGGAGGGCGAGGGCGGCGCCCACCATGGACAGCCGGGCGGTCTCGTCGCCGCCGAGGATCAGGCTGTAGCAGTCCCTCCCGGGTGCGCTGCTCCCGGCACGTCGTGCCCTCGTGAGGCTCGTCGAACACGTGTCGGTCCAGTGCTGCTCAACGTAGTGCAGGACGTAGTGCAGGCGGCACCGCCGGTGTGACACCGCTCAGCGGCGGCTGTCGCCGGCGCGCCGGTCGGGCCTGCGCTGGGCGAGCCACAGGGCGACCGCCTCCGCGATCGGCAGCCCCGTCTCCAGCTCGACGAAGCCGAACTGGCCGCCCTGGTTGCACTCCAGGAACCACCAGATGCCGTCCTCGTCCTCGGCGAAGTCGAAGGCCGCGTACGCCAGTCCGGCGAGGTTGACGTACTCGTGCACCGACTTGGCGATGCGTTCCGGGGCCTGGACCGGCTCCCAGCCGTGCCCCGTGTCGCCGTAGCGTCCGTCGACCTGGCCGGGTTCGGCGGTCTTGCGCGCGGTGAACAGCCGGGTGCCCACGCAGGTCAGGCGGATGTCGGCCCGCTTGGGCACATACCGCTGGAGCAGCGCCGGACCGGCCGCGACGGCGGTGAAGTCCGCGTCGGGCCCGACGAGGGTGGTGGGCAGGGTCAGCCCGTCACCCGGTGGCGGTCCCGAGGCGGACTTCACCACCACCTGCCGGTACTCCTCGGCGAACTCCCGCGCCAGCCGGGGCGCCGTGGTGAAGACCGTCGGCGGTACGGCGAAGCCGCTGAGGTGGGCGACCCGCAACTGCCACGGCTTCAGGCGGGCCTGGTCGGCGTTGCGCGGGTGGTTCATCCACCGTGCGGCGGCGGAGTGGAGCATCCCGTAGAGCGCCTGCCGGGTCTCGGCGGTCAGCCACGGTGAAGTGTGCGCGGCGTGCGCGGCGGGTTCGCCGGGTCTGCGCACCCAGATGGAGCGCAGCCCTCCCATGCTGAGCACATGGCCGTTGACCGACAGGTGGCCCTCGAAGTCCCCGTGGGCGTAGTCGGCGGACAGCACGGCCTTGCCCGGCAGGTCGGCGGGGTCCAGCCGCATCACGGCCGTCCCCGTCCCGTGCAGGGCGGCCACCACCATGTCGGCGGTCACGTCCTCTTCGGACGTCAGGATCAGTACGGTCATGCGCGGCCGTTCGTCAGTCGTCGAAGTGGGTCGCGGAGCCCGCGGTGGACGTCGTCGTGCCGACCGCGAGCAGGAGGTCCGGGTCACTGACCGCCGGGCGGCCGTCCGGCAGCACGTTCAGCTGGCGGGCCGGGTCGAAGTGATACGGCGTCACCGCTTGGGAAAGTCCGCTGGGAAGCGTGTAGTTGAGGGTGAACGGACGCATGGGAACCTCCACGGTCGCAAGTCGATTGCGTTACCGTCCCTTACGGGCTCCTTGCGTAACGAATTCATCACTTGCCGCCACATCGGGGTGAAGGTCGTCACACCACGCACCCCGTTCTGCACCTCTTCCGCACATCTGTCGGCGTCCGTTCGAGGCACGTTCACCTTCGGTGGTGGCCTGGCTTCTCAGGGTGCAGGCATGCCTCCGCCCTGGAGACGTTCGAGGTCGGAGGGGCGGACCTGGATGACCAGGAGGGCGATCACCGCCGCGATGGCCGTGAAGATCGCGGCCACGACGAAGGCGGCGGAGACCCCGGCGGTGAGGATCTCGTCGGCGTAGGGCGGCGGGAGTTGGCCCGTGCGTTCGAAGCGCAGCCGCTCCAGGGGGGTCGCCTGCTGCAGGAAGGCGGGGACCTGTTTCTCGGCTTCGTTGTCGCTGGCCGTACCGAACATCGTGACCAGGATGGACAGTCCGAGGGAGCCGCCGACCTGCTGGGTGGCGTTGAGGAGGCCGGAGGCGGCGCCCGTCTCGTGGACGGCCACATTGGACAGCGCCATCAGGGTCAGGGACACGAACTCCATGCCCATGCCGAGGCTGAAGACGAGCATCGGGCCGAGGACGCTGCCCGCGTACGTGGAGTGCACATCGGTCAGGGTCAGCCAGGCCAGGCCCGCGGCGGCCAGGATCGCACCCGTCACCATGAAGGGTTTGGGGCCGTACCTCGGCAGGAGCTGGGAGGCCAGTCCCGCGCCGATCGCGATGACGGCGCTCACCGGCAGGAAGGCCAGCCCGGCCTGCAGGGGGCTGAAGTCCAGCACGTTCTGCACGAAGAGGGTGAGGAAGAAGAACATCCCGAAGATCGCCGCGGCGAGGCTCAGCATCATGCCGTACGTGCCCGCGCGGTTGCGGTCGGCGAACATGTGCAGGGGCGTGATGGGCTGCCGCGAGCGCCGCTCGACCAGGATGAACGCCAGCAGGCAGACGACGGCCGCCCCGAACGCGGCCAGCGTGAGCGCGTCCCGCCAACCGTCCTGCGCCGCCCGGATGAATCCGTATACGAGCAGCACCATGCCGATGGTCGAGGTCAGCGCACCGGCCACGTCGAAGTGCCCGGGATGGCGCTCGGACTCCCGGATCCAGCGGGGCGTGGCGAGCACGATCAGCAATCCGATGGGCACGTTGACGAACAGCACCCAGCGCCAGTTGAGCCACTCCACGAGCATGCCGCCCGCCAGCAGGCCGATCGCCCCGCCACCAGCCGAGACCGCGGCGAAGACGCCGAACGCCCGGTTGCGTTCGGGGCCCTCACGGAAGGTGGTGCTGATCAGGGCGAGCGAGGTCGGGGACGCGATGGCGCCGCCGACCCCCTGCAGGGCACGGGCGGCCAGGAGCTGCCAGGAATTCTGGGAGAGTCCGCCGAGGAACGAGGCGAGGACGAAGAGCAGGACGCCGAAGACGAAGACACGGCGTCTGCCGAGGATGTCGCCCATCCTGCCGCCGAGGAGCAGCAGTCCGCCGAAGGTGAGCGTGTAGGCGTTGACCACCCAGGACAGGCTCTCCGTGGAGAAGTCCAGCGAGCGCTGGATCTGGGGCAGGGCGATGTTCACGATCGTGATGTCGAGCACCACCATCAGCTGGCAGGACGCGATGACGAACAGCGCCATACCGCTGCCCCGGCCCGCACTCCGCTCCGTCTCCTGCGGGGTGGTGGCCCGTGCTTCGGGTGTCGGCTCGGGATTGCTCATGCCATCGTGCCGTCGGCGGGGGGTCGGTGCTGGTTCCCGCCACCATTCGACCGTACGCCGCCCCCGTACCGCCCTCCAGTCGATCACGGCGCCGACGGGGCGCTCCAGGTCAGCGGCGGATCAGGCCCGTGAGACAGCGCCACAGTAAGGAGCGCTGCCGGGCGGAGGCGTCGGGCAGGACCGGCTGCGGGGTGTCCGGTTCCGGTGCGGACGCTCGCTGCGGGGCCGGCGCCGGCCCAAAGGCCGAGGACCGCGCGGGCGGCGAAGCCGGTGCGTACCGTACGGGCAGGGAACTCAGGCCGCGCATGAAGGGCGATGAACGTCAGTAGCCAACGGCGCCCGCGGCCTTGTCCCAGGCGCCCGGCGCCGCCTGCCGACGGGTGGGGCGGACGTCAGCCGGGCGCCGGCGGGATGTTCTGGTTGGCGTGGAAGAAGTTGTACGGGTCGTAGGTGCGCTTGACCGCGGCCAGCCGGTCGTAGTGACGGCCGTAGGTGGCCCGGACGCGCTCCGTGCTCTCCGCCTCGCCGAGGAAGTTGACGTAGGAGCCGCCCATCGAGTGCGGGTGCAGGTCGCTCCAGTACGCCACGGACCACTGCCGGATCAGCTCGGCGTTGGCGGGATCCGGGTCGACCCCGGCGATCACCCCGGACCACACGGCGTCCCGGTACGACCAGGCGGTGTCGTCGGCGCCGACCTGGTGGGCCGCCCCGTCCACCGGGTACAGGTGCATCAGCGACAGCCCGGTGGGGAGGTTCTCGCCGTACTCGTGGTGCACCTCGATCGCGGCGTCGGAGATCGTGTCGAAGAAGTCGCCGCGCCAGTACCACTGGTAGCCCTTGGGGATCAGGGTGTCGAACAGGCCCTGCAGGCCCGGGTAGGGCAGGGGCGTGGTGAAGTGGAAGGCGGGCGGTGCCGGATCGTTCACCGCGGTCAGCGCCTGGTCCAGGCGGTCGGCCGCCAGGTCGCCGGTGTGGCACCAGACGACACCGCACATCTTCTGTCCGTGGATCGGCTCGGGGAACGGCGGTCCGGGCGGGATGGTGAACACGGTGAAGAAGCCGTAGAGGTCGTGCGGCGCGGCGGGCAGGAACTCCCGGTACCAGCGCAGCACTTGCGGTGTGCGGTCGATCGGCCACACCGTGACGGCGACCCCGACCGTGTCCACCGGGTGCAGCCGGAAGGTGAACGACGTGACGACGCCGAAGTTCCCGCCGCCGCCCCGCAGCGCCCAGAACAGGTCGGGGTGCTCGTCCGCGGAGGCGGTGACGAACGTTCCGTCGGCGAGGACGACGTCGGCGGACTGCAGGCTGTCGATGGTCAGGCCGTACGCACGGGTCAGGTAGCCGTGGCCGCCGCCGAGGGTGAGGCCGCCCACGCCCGTCATCGAGATGATGCCGGTCGGCACGCCGAGCCCGAAGGTGTGCGCGGCGTGATCCAGGTCGCCGAGCTGTGCGCCGCCCGCGACCTGTGCGGTCATCGCGCCGGGGTCCACGCGCACCCCGCGCATCGCCGACAGGTCGAGGACGAGCCCGTCGTCCACCAGGCACAGCCCGGGTCCGCTGTGACCGCCCCCGCGCACCGCAAGTTCCGCGCCGCTGTCCCTGGCGCAGGAGAGCACGGTTCGCACGTCCGCCACGTCCACGCACCGGGCGATGGCCGCGGGGCGTCGATCGATCATGGCGTTGTAGACGCTGCGGGCCTCGTCGTAGCCCGGGTCCTGCGGGGTGATGACCGGGCCCCTCAGCGCCTCGCGCAGCCCTTCGACAACCGTTCCGTTGATGCCGCCCATGACCGGCCCCTCTGTGTGCAGACGGTGAACCGCGGACGGAAGACGGCGCATGACGTCCGGGCGGTCTGCGGGGGCGCGGTGCGCGGTTTCCGTTCGCACCTCGTATGGATGTCGGCAAGGCTCACCGGCCCGCCGGGTCCCAGTCTTCACCCCCGGGTCGGCGGGCGCATGTCGGCCTCGGGCGCGCCCCGAGCCCCCGTGTCCGGCCCCGGGCCGGCTTCCGCCGCCGACTTCGCGCCCTGCGCGCGCAGCCACGCGACCAGCGCGGGGTGGCCCGAGCGGTGGGCGGCGTCGACCGCGGTCAACCGGTCGTATCCGATCCAGTTGATGTCGCCGCCCCGGCGCAGCAGGTAGTCGGCCGTCTCCTGCTGCCCCCCGTGGCAGGCGCACCACAGCGCGGCGGTGACGTCCCGCTCGGTGGGCTGCCCGGACGTGAAGCAGGCGGCGACCCGGTCGGCGTCGCCGAGGGCCGCCGCCTGCCACAGGGTGGTGCGGGCACCGCGCTCGACCAGCCGCCGCGCGCTGTTCCACTGCCCGAAGGCCACCGCGTCCGCCAGCGGTGTGCCGTCGGCGATGACGGCGCCGTCGGCCTCGATGTCCGCGCCCAGATCGAGCAGGGCGTCCAGAACGGGCACGTCGTCGCAACTGGCCGCCCAGTGCAGCGGGGTCTCGCGGTGGGCGCCGGTGAACCGCGCGTTCACGTCCGCGCCCGCGGCGACCAGCGCGGCCACCGTCCGTGGACCGTGCGGCAGATGCCCGGGCCAGTCGGTCACGACGTGGAGCAGCGTGCGCGTGGTCTCGATGGTGCCCAGCCGCGCGGTCGCCAGCGCCGGATGCGCGGTGAGCAGGTCCCGCAACGCGTCCACGTCGCCGGTCCTGATCGCCTCGACGGCGGCACGGGCCAGTGGGGCGGTCGTGTCGATCAGCATCGGGGCACCTCCGGAACTGCCTTCCTGGACGACCACCTGGATAACACGGCCCACTGACAACGCCCTTTCCCTGCGCGCTCTCCCCGCGCCCTCTCCCTGCGCGCTCTCCCCGCGCGAGCGCCTGTGCCGCCCTCGCCCACGGCCCGCGAAGGCCCGTCTGTTAGGCTCCCCGGGCCTCCCGCGGGGGAAGTCCGGTGAGAGTCCGGCGCTGACCCGCAACGGTGTGCGTGAGGACCGGTGGTCCGTCGCGCGAGCCCGATCGCCCGTGGTGGTACGACCCGTTGACTGCTCGCCGTGGACTGCGAGAGGGGACCACACGACCGGCACGGTCGTGCGGGCGGCCTCCCTGCTCGACGTCCGCAGGGGGCCCCAGGCGAAGGACCGCCCGCCCGTGCACCGAACCGCGACACGCAGACCGGTACCGAGTTCCGGTGCGTCACAGGTGTCCGTCGTCCCCCTCGTCCTGGGGCTGGGGCTGCTCCTGCTCGTCTCCCTCGTGTGCGGCGTCGGGCTCGGGGCCGCCGGGATCCGATGGCCGGACGTCCTGCGGCTGCTCGCGGCGGGGCTGACCGGCGGCAGCATCGACGCGGGGGACGTCGCCGCGTACACCATCGTCTGGGAGATACGGCTGCCGCGCGTCGTCCTCGGCGCCGTCGTCGGGGCCGGGCTCGCCGCCGTCGGGGTGGCCGTGCAGGCGATGGTGCGCAACGCGCTCGCCGATCCGTTCGTGCTGGGCATCTCCTCGGGCGCCGCCGTGGGCGCCAACGCCGTGATCCTGCTGGGGGCGTTGGCGGGGCTGGGCGTCTGGGCGCTGTCCCTGTCGGCCTTCGTCTCGGCGCTCGCGGCGACGGCACTGGTGTACGCCGTGGCCCGCTCCCCGCACGGGCTCACCCCACTGCGGCTGATCCTGACCGGGACGGCACTGGCGTACGGCTTCGAGGCCGTCACCACCGTCATGGTGTTCGGTGCGGCCCGGGGCGAGGCGGCCCGGTCGGCGATGATGTGGCTGCTGGGCAGCCTGGGCGGGGCGACCTGGGCACAGGTGCCGCTCGCCGCGGTGACCGTGGCGGCCGGGTGGGCGTGGCTGCGCCGACGGGCCGAGACGCTGAACGCGCTCGCGATGGGCGACGAGACCGCCGCCGCGCTCGGGGTGCAACCGGCGCGGCTGCGCAGGGAGTTGTTCCTCGTCACCGCCGCGGTCACCGGGACGGTGGTGGCGGTCAGCGGGGCCATCGGGTTCGTCGGACTGATGGTGCCGCACGTCGTACGGATGCTGGTCGGCGCCGACCACCGGCGGGTGCTGGCCGTGGCACCGCTCGCCGGGGCCGTGCTGCTGGTCTGGGCCGACCTGCTCTCCCGGCTCCTGCTCGCCCCCGCGGAACTGCCCGTCGGGGTGATCACGGCCGTCGTCGGGGTGCCCGCGTTCCTGCTGCTGATGCGGCGCGGCGGTTACGCGTTCGGAGGTCGGTGACATGCGGCTCGACATCGACGGCGTCTCGGTCGACGCGGCCGGGGCGAGGCTGGTCGACGACATCCGGCTGACCGTGGACAGCGGGGCGTTCGTCGGGCTCGTCGGCCCGAACGGCAGCGGCAAGTCCACCCTGCTGCGCTGCGTGTACCGGGCGCTCCGTCCGGCCCGGGGCGTGGTGCGGCTCGACGGGGAGGACGTGCACACCCTCCCGCCCCGGGCCGCGGCCCGGGTGCTGGCGGCGCTGCCGCAGGAGTCGTCGGCGGAGTTCGACTTCACGGTGGCCGAGGTGGTGGCCATGGGAAGGCTGCCGCACCGCGACCGTACGGCCGCTTCCGACCGGGAGATCTGCGCCGCGGCGATGGACCGGACCGGTGTCGCCCACCTCGCCGGCCGCGGGTTCCTCGCCCTGTCCGGCGGTGAGAAGCAGCGCGTGCTCATCGCCCGCGCGCTCGCCCAGCAGCCGGAAGTCCTCGTCCTGGACGAGCCCACCAACCACCTCGACATCGCCCACCAGCTGGACGTGCTGCGCCTGGTGCGCGGGAGCGGCCTGACCGTGCTGGCCGCCCTGCACGACCTCAACCTCGCCGCCGCCCACTGCGACGTCCTGTACGTCGTCCAGGGCGGCCGGATCGTCGCCTCCGGCGCCCCGCACGACGTCCTTCGACCCGACCTGCTCGCCGACGTGTTCGGGGTCCGTGCCCATCCGGTACGCCACCCCGGGACCGGCACCGTCCAACTCCTGTTCGACCTCCTGTCTGAAGGATCCTGATGCGCAAGCTCATTGCAGCGGCCCTCTGCCTCGCCGCGACCGTCACCGCGACCGGCTGCGGAGCCACCGTGGAGCCGGCGGACTCCAAGTCCTCCCGGTCCTCTGCGATCACGCTCACCAACTGCGGCCGCCAGGTCACGTTCGACAAGGTCCCCGAGCGGGTGGTCACCAACGACGTCGGTATCACCGAGCTGATGTTCGCCCTCGGTCTGGAGGACCGCATGGCCGGGTTCGCCATGCCCGACGACAAGGGCGATCTGAGCGGCGTGCCGTGGAAGGACGGCTACGACAAGGTGAAGTGGCTGTCGAAGGACCAGCTCACCAAGGAGAACGTTCTCGACGCCCGCGCGGACCTCGTCTTCGCCGGCTGGAACTACGGTTTCCGTGAGGACGGCGGCTTCACCCCGCAGGCGCTGAAGAAGCTCGGCATCCCCTCGTACATCCTCACCGAGTCCTGCCGCAACGGCCGTACGGACTCCTCCCGCGGCATCATGCCGCCCCTGGACGCCCTGTACGCCGACCTCACCAATCTCGGCAGGCTGTTCGGCGTCGAGAAGCGGGCCGCCGCGCTGGTCGCCGACTTCAAGAAGCGGATCGCCGAGGTGCGGGCGAAGGCCCCCACGGGCGCCGACCGGCCGAAGGTCTTCCTCTACGACAGCGGACAGGACCAGCCGTTCACCTCCGGCCGGTACGCCGCCCCCGAGCAGATCATCAGCGAGGCCGGCGGCGTCAACGTCATGCACGACGTGCCGGACTCCTGGACCACGACGGGCTGGGAGAGCGTCGTGGAGCGGAACCCGGAGGTCATCGTGATCTGCGACTACGGCGATGTGAGCGCCGAGCAGAAGAAGAAGTTCCTGCTCTCCTACCCGCCGCTGCGCAACGTCTCCGCCGTCGAGCACAGGCGGATCTTCGTCCTCGACTACGTCGACCTGGTCGAGAGCCCTCGCAACCCGTCGGCCGTCGCCCGGCTCGGCGCCTACCTGCGGACGGTGGCCGCGCAGTCGTGACCGCCGGCGTCCGGCCGCTCGAAGTGGCTGGGCCGGCCGTCGCGGTGGACGAGACGGCCGAGCCGCTCCGCCCGGGCCCGCGGCATCAGCGTCCAGCTGCCGTCGGGGCCGCGCAGGGCGGCCGAGTGCCAGGGTGTCGTCCAGGCGTCGGGGGCGTCCAGGAGGCGGATGCCGAACTTGGGGGCGCCGGCCGGTTGGGGGTGGATCGACAGGCGTACGGCGCGCGGATGGTGGTCGGCGATCAGCTCGCCCCAGGCCCGGCTGCGCCGGATGACGCCGTACGCCCGTCTGCGGCAGTCGCGTTGCAGGGCGGAGCGGGTGCCGGGGAACGCGACGGTGTCCTCGACGAGGAACCGGGTGATGCCCCGGTAGAGGGCGAGGCTCGGGCCGTCGGCGCGGACCTCGGCGCGCAGGGCGTCCAGGGTGGGGGCATAGCGGTCCTGGACGTAGGCGCGTCCGGCGTCCGGGGGCAGGTCGCCCAGGACGTCTCGCAGGTCGAAGACGCAGAGGTGGCGCAGGTCCGACTGGTCGATGAGGGTGCGCAGTTCGTCGGCGTAGGCGTCTATGTGCGCGTCGGGGACGCCGATCAGGTCGCCGAAGACATGGCCGTCGGAACAGATGACGACCCTGGCGCCGGGCGGGTGGATCCGCTCGATCCTCGCGCACAGGGTGTCGAGGAAGGTGAGGGAGAGCCGTTCGCCCATGTCCGGGAGGTGGCCCAGGGTCTTGGCCGGATTGGGGGACTTGCAGGGGAAGCCGGGCAGGGTGAGGACGACGGGCGCGCCCTCGCGCACGAAGGCGGTGATCCGGCGCAGTTGGTGCGGGAAGGACTCGGCCGGGGCGGGAGCCCGGTCGGTGGTGCGGTGGTACGGCAGGAGCAGGTTCAGGATCTGCGCGCCGGTGCGCTCGGCGAGGGTGTCCGGCGCGGTCGTCAGCAGCATCTCGTTCCTCCGGTGGGCATGGCTGCGTGGCGCCTTGGCGGGACAGGCGCCGGTGGCTCGGGTGAGCGGGTCGGGTCAGGGCGGGCGGGTGACGGTGGCGTCGGCGTGGCCCTTCCTCACAGCCGCCGGTCGTAGCCGACGGGCAGGTGCTGTGTGCCGCGGCCCAGGACGGACGGGATCCATGCGAGGTCCGCGTCCCTGATCGCCAGGCGCAGCCCGGGCAGGCGGGCGAGCAACGTACCCAGCGCGGTCTGGAGTTCGGCGCGGGCGAGGGCGGCACCGGGGCAGAAGTGGATGCCGTGCCCGAAGGCGAGGTGGGGGTTGGGGCTGCGGTCGAGGTCGAGGGTGTCGGGGTCGGGGAAGCGGCGCGGGTCCCGGTTGGCCGCGCACAGGGACACGATCACGGAGTCCCCGGCCGGGACGTCGGCGCCGTGCAGGTCGCTGTTCCGGTCGAAGAAGCGCCAGGTGGTCAGCTCGAAGGCGCTGTCGTAGCGCAGGAGTTCCTCGACCGCGCGAGGCAGGAGGCCGGGATCGTCGCGCAGACGGGCGAGCCGGTCGGGGTGGCGCAGCAGCGCGACCAGGGCCGTGGTGATCTGGTTCGTGACCGGCTCCTGGCCCGCGACCAGCAGCTGGAAGACCATCGAGTCCAGCTCCTGCGGGGAGAGTTCACCCCGGTCGCGGGCGGCGACGAGCCGGCCGAGCAGGCCGTCGTCCGCGTGCTCCCGCTTGTGGGCGACGACCTCGGCGATGTAGCTCTGCAACCCGTGCAACCGGGACTCGTACAGCGGCCGCCCCGGATCGGTCGGCCCGACCGGCTGGACGACCTTGCCCCAGTCGCGGTCGAAGTGTGCGGCCAACTCCCCGGGCAGGCCGATGACCTCGGCGAGGACTCGGAAGGGGAAGAGGGCGGCGAAACCGGTGACGAGGTCGGCCGGTCCGGTCTCCGGGAGCGCGTCGACGAGCGCGTCGGCCGTGTCCTGGAACCGGGGCCGCAGTCGCTCGACCCGGCGCGGTGAGAAGGCGTCCGTCAGCAAGCGCCTCATATGCGTGTGCTTCGGCGGGTCCTGGTGCAGGAGATGCACCTGGAGCCGGGAGTGCTGCGGCTCGGGCATGATCGAGGCGCGGGCGCGCCAGCGGTCGTTGCCGCGGTCGTGGTCCTTGCCGAGACGGTCGTCGTTCAACGCCGCGTGCGCTGCGTCGTATCCGGTGACGAGCCACGCCCGTACCCCGCTCGGGAAGAGGACGCGGTGCACCGGTCCGGCTGCGCGCATCCGCTCGTACAGCGGGTAGGGGTCGGCCTTGTAGGGGCAGCCCTTCAGCGGGACCGGGTCGGGGAGCTGCTCCGGGTCGGCGGCCGCGAGGGGTTCCTCGGTGGTCATGGCGGGGCTCCTCAGAGGGCGAGTTCGGGCCGGTGGTGGTCCAGCCACAGAGCGAGGTCGACGACACGTTCGAGGCGCAGGCGGTGTCCCCACTCCAGCCGCTCGGGCGGGATGTCGAGGAGGGGCTTGACGCGGGTCTCGTCGGCCAGCGCCCGGACCTGCTTGGCGGACAGCGCTTCGCGGGCCATGTCCTGCAGGCCCCGGTTGTAGCCGGGGTGGTGGGTGGCCGGGTAGTGGTTCTTCGGGCGGTGCAGCACCGAGTGGGGGGCCAGCCCGGCCCCGGCCGCGCGCAGGAGGCTCTTCTCGCGGCCGTCGAAGCTCTTCAGCGTCCAGGGCGTGTCGAAGGCGTACTGGACGAGCCGGTGGTCGCAGTAGGGGACGCGTACCTCCAGTCCCTGGGCCATGCTCAACCGGTCCTTGCGGTGCAGGAGCTGGCGCAGCCACCGGGTCAGGGACAGGTGCTGCATCTCGCGCTGCCGGTGCTCGGTGGCGGTCTCGCCGTCACGGTGGGGTACGGCGGCCAGGGCGGTGCGGTAGGTGTCGTCGCGGAACTCGCCGATGCGCAGGTCGAGTTCGGGGTTGAGCGGCATGGCGGCCTCGTCCTCGGTGACCAGCAGCCAGGGGAAGGTGTCGGCGGCGAGCGCCCGGGGGTCGTGGAACCAGGGGTATCCGCCGAAGACCTCGTCGGCGGCCTCGCCGGACAGGGCCACCGTGGAGTGCCGCCGTATCTCCCCGAACAGCAGGTACAGCGAGGTGTCCATGTCGCCGACCCCGATCGGCGAGTCCCGGGCCGCGACGACGGCACGCCGGTGCTCGGGGTCGAGGAGGACGAGCGGGTCCAGGACGACCGTGCCGTGGTCGGTGCCGATGAAGGCGCCCGCCTCGGTGGCGTACGGCGTGTCGTGGCTGGTGCGCAGGATGTCGCCGGTGAACCGTTCGGCCTGGTCGCTGTAGTCGACGGCGTAGGAGCGAAGGCGGGCGTCCGGGCCCTCGCGCAGGCGCAGTTCGTCGGCGAGCAGGGCGGTCAGGACGGTGGAGTCGAGGCCGCCGGACAGCAGGCTGCACAGCGGGACGTCGGCCTCCGACTGGGAGCGGACGGCCGTACCGAGCAGGGCGCCGATACGGTCCACGGTCGTGTCCCGGTCGTCCTCGTGCGCACCGGCCTCCAGCCGCCAGTAACGTCGCTCACGGACGCCGTCGCGGTCCAGGACCAGCAGGCCGCCCGGCTCGACCTCCCGTACGCCGGACCACACCGTCGGCCCGGTGTTGAACAGCAGGCTGTACGCCTCACGCAGCCCGTCCGCGTCCACCCGGGGCCGTATCCCGGGGTGGGCGAAGAGTGCCTTGGGCTCGGAGGCGAAGGCCACGCCACCGTCGACGGCCGCCCAGAACAGCGGCTTGACGCCGAGCCGGTCGCGCACGAGCAGCAGCCGCTGGACGCGTTCGTCCCATACGGCGAAGGCGAACATCCCGTCCAGGTGGTCGGCCACCGACTCGCCCCACTCCGCGTAGGCCCGCACCACCACCTCGGTGTCGCTGCGGGTGCGGAACTCGTGTCCGCGGGAGCGCAGTTCGGCTCGGAGTTCGTGGTGGTTGTAGACCTCGCCGCTGTAGCTGAGGACCACGGTCGGCGTGTCAGGCCGGTCGGTCATGGGCTGAGCGCCGCCCGCGAGGTCGATGACAGCCAGCCGGCGATGGCCGATCGCGGCCCGTTCACCGAGCCACACACCGCCCGCGTCAGGCCCACGAGGAGCGAGGGTGGCGGTCATGGCCTCGATCACCGGGGCCTGGGTGCGGGCGTCTTGGTGGAAGGACGCCCAGCCGGTGATTCCGCACATGAGGACTCCTGGATCGGTTCGGACGGTGTCGGTGGCCCGTTCGGGCACGGAGGCGGCACGTCGGCCAGGCAGGCGAGCTGGCGAGCAGGCGAGCTGGCGAGCAGGCGAGCAGGCGAGCAGGCGAGCAGGCGAGCAGGCGAGCAGGCGAGCAGGGCCACGGTGCGACAGGCCGCCAGGCGGCCAGGCGGCCGTGGTCAGCCCGGCCGACGCACCCGAGCCCGGCGCCCTGCCAGGGCCGGGCCGAGCGCGAAGTCGAGGCTGCGGGCGCCCCCGCATGAGCGGCGGCGGTACGGCGGCCTCGTTCCAGAGGTCGGGGGCGGAGGGGGCCGAGTTCCCGGGCATGACCGGAAATCAGAAGAAACGTGGAGTCGACGCCCCTGACGGCGCCGACTCCCGCCCCGCTACGGCGTCACGGCGCGCCGATGCCGTCCAGCTTGCCGGACTTGGCGTCCGCGACCAGCGACGAGAACTGGTCGGCGCTCATCTGCACCCGCTGCCCGAAGTCGTCCGTGAGGACGACCCGGCGCTCGGCCGGGGCGGCGGGATCGATGAACAGCTGGGGGCAGCCGCAGTCGCAGTTGCCGCAGAAGGTCGCCACCGGGTCCAGGCCCTCGGTGCCTGCGATGTCGCTCATGGTTCACAGCCTTTCGCGATCGTGGGCGCTCACCGGTGTGACCGCCCGGGACCAGCCCCCGAGACACCGCTCGGGGCCGACAGTGGGATACCCGCGCCATGCGGCCGGTCGGAGGTTCTCGGGCCGTCGACGCCGTCCGGACCGTCGACGCCGTCCGGACCGTCGACGCCGTCGGGACCGTCGACGCCGTCCGGACCGTCCGGCTGGTCCGGCCCCGCCGGCGCACGGTGATCGAAGGCGATCAGCGCATCGCCGGTCAGCGGATGGTCCACCACGGTCGCCCGTACCCCGAACACCTCGGCCATCAGGGCGGGTTGGAGCACCTGGCGCGGGGTGCCGGAGGCGACCACGTGACCGTCGTGCAGGACGTGCAGGCGGTCGCAGACGGAGGCGGCGGCGTTGAGGTCGTGCAGGGACACCAGGGTCGTACGGCGCCCGGCCCGGAGCAGGGCGAGCAGTTCGACCTGGTGGCGGATGTCGAGGTGGTTGGTGGGCTCGTCCAGCACCAGGACGTCCGGCTGCTGGGCGAAGGCACGGGCCAGCAGCACGCGCTGGCGTTCGCCGCCGGACAGTTCGGTGAAGCGGCGTCCGGTGTGCCGCTCCATGCCGACGTCCGCGAGGGCGCCCGCGACGACGTCCCGGTCGGTGGCGTCCTCCCCGGCGAAGGCCCGTTTGTAGGGCGTACGGCCCATGGCGACGACCTCGCGGACGGTCAGCTCGAAGTCGCCGCCCCGCTCCTGCGGGAGGGCGGCGACATGCCGGGCCGTCGCGAGCGGGCTCAGCCGGCGCAGGTCGGTGCCGGCCAGCAGCACCCGGCCGGCGGCCGGCTTCAGATGCCGGTAGACGGTGCGCAGAAGGGTGGACTTGCCACTGCCGTTGGGACCGACGAGGCCGGTGATCTCGCCCTCGGCCGCGATCACATGGGCGCCCGCGACGACCGTACGCCCGGCGTAGGTGACGTGCAGGTCCTCGATGTCGATCCTCAACTTCCGCTCCTCGCACGACGGTCGAGCAGGTACAGCAGGGTCGGCGCCCCGAGGAGCGCGGTGACCACGCCGACCGGCAGCTCCTGGGTGTCCATCGCCGTGCGGCAGACGATGTCCACGATCACCAGCAACAGCGCCCCGAACAGCGCGGAGAGCGGCAGCAGACGGCGATGGTCACCGCCGGCCACCAGTCGGCAGACGTGCGGCACCATCAGCGCGACGAAGGCGATCGCGCCCGAGACGGCCACCAGGACGCCGGTCAGCACGCTGGTCACGGCGAACAGCTCGCGCCGCAGCCGGGTGACGTCGATGCCGAGCCCGGCCGCGGTCTCGTCGCCCATCAGCAAGGCGTTCAGGCCGCGGGCGCGTGCTTGGAGGCACAGCCATCCGGCCGGTACGGCGACCGCCGGTGCGGCCAGCAGCTCCCAGTTCGCCCCGCTGAGGCTGCCCATGAGCCAGAACAGCACGCTGTGGGTCTGCTGCTCGTCGCCCGCCCGGAGCACCAGGTAGCTGGTGAACCCGGACAGGAACTGGCCGATCGCCACGCCGGCCAGCACCAGGCGCAGCGGCGCGAACCCGCCGCCCCTCCGGGCCACGGCCCACACCAGCGCGAGGGTGACCAGGGCACCGGCGAAGGCCGCCGCGGACAGCCCCAGGCCCAGTGCTGCACCGGCCCCGAACCCGAGTACGATCGCGGCGACCGCGCCCAGGGAGGCGCCGTTGGAGATCCCCAGGAGGTACGGGTCGGCCAGCGGGTTGCGCACCAGTGCTTGCACCGCCGTACCGACGACACCGAGCCCGGCGCCGACGAGCGCGGCCAACAGGGCGCGGGGCACGCGCAGTTGCCAGACGATGAGGTCGCTGGTGCCGGGACGGGGTGCCTCGCCGGACAGCCGCCGCCCCACCGCGCTCCACACCTCCGTGAGTGGGACGGACGTCGACCCCCAGGACACGGCGGCTGTCAGTGCGGCGAGGAGCGCCACACCGAGGACCGACGCCGCCACTCCTGCGGGCAGCGCGCGTGCCTCGGTGCCGGTCCCTTCCCCTCGGGCGGCCCGCCCTCGGCCGGCCGTTCCGCGAGCGGCTCGCGCGCCGGTGGCCGTGTCGCTGCCGGCTCGCGCGCCGGTGGCCGTGTCGCTGCCGGCCCGCGTGCCGGCAGCCGTGTCGCGGGGGGCCGTCTCGGGCCGCGACAGCGAGGAAGTCACGGCCGGCCGGCCTTGCCGGGGTGGATCGTCCTGGCGATCTCCTCGACCGCGTCGGCGTTCCGGACGCCCGCGATGGTGGTCCGCTCCGATCCGATGCGCAGGAAACGGCCCTCCTGGACCGCCTTCAGGCCCTTGGTCGCCGCGTCGGACCTCAGCCACTGCTCCGCCTCGTCGAACGCCTTCTCGTTCGCGGCCTCACTGCCCCGGTCACGCACGCCCAGCTGGATCCAGTCCGGGTTTTTCGCGATCACGTCCTCCCAGCCGACCTGTGTGAAGTCGCCGTCGCAGTCGGCGAAGACGTTGCGGGCGCCGGCGAGCGAGATGACCGCGTTGGCGATCTGGCGGTTGCAGACGGCCATGGGCTGCTTGGTGCCGGCGTCGTAGTCGAAGAAGAAGTACGTGGGCCGCTCGCCCTGCGGCACCCCGCCGACGGCCTTCCGTACGGCGCCCAGCTTCTCCTTCATCCCGGCGACGAGTTCCTCGGCCTTCGCGCCCGTCCCCGTGACGGCGCCCAGCGAGCGGATGTCGTCCTGGACTGCGGACAGGTCCGTGACCGGGCCCTTGCCCATGGCGGCGCAGGCCGTGGACTTCAGGTACGTGTGCTTGATACCGGCCGCCCGGAACTCCTCCTCGGTGGGCGCGTCCCCCATGCCGCCGCCCATGTTCATCGAGGCGAAGGTGTCGATGTACAGGTCGGCGCCGGAACCGAGGAGCTTCTCCTTGGGGATGACGCTCTCGCCGAGCACCTTCACCCGCTGTGCCCGGGCGTCGAGCCCGCCCGGCAGAGTGCCCTTGCCCGGCGGGAAGCCGGTGCCGATCACCTTGTCCCCGGCGCCCAGCCTCAGCAGCAGCTCCAGGGCGGAGGCGTTGCTGGTGACGATGCCCCTCGGGGCCGCGGTGAACGTGGTCTTCGCGCCCGCGCAGTCCGTGACGGTGACCGGGTAGCCGGTGGAGTCGCCCTTGCCCTTGCCCGCGGCGGGGCTCGACCTGTCACCGGCGCCGCTGTCGCAGCCTGCGGCCAGCAGGCCACCGAGCACCACGGCGGTCGTACTCCGCCACACACGAGAACGCATCGAAACTCCCCACGATCCACTGGACGCACGGGCTGATCCCCGTCATCCGATCCAGTAGTCGGGGCGAACGCGGTGTCAGTTCCCGGCGGCGGAACCGACACCGCGTTCCCCGTCAGGCGGCCACGGCGGCCGCTTCCGCCGGGGCGGCGGCACCGGCCCGGACTTGGGGGTGGGCCCCGGCCTCGGCGTCCGCGTCGGCGTCGGCGTCGGCGTCGGCGTCGGCGTCGGCGTCGGCGTCGGCGTCGGCGTCGGCCAGCAGTTCGACGAGCGTGGCCCGGGCGCGGGCCACGCGTGAGCGGACCGTCCCGACGGGACAGTCGCTCCGCTCGGCCGCCTCCGCGTACGGCAGGCCTACCAGCTGGGTCAGCACGAACGCCTCGCGGCGCTCGTCGGGAAGCGCGTCCAGCAGGTCCAGCAGGGCGATGCCGTCGTCGAAACCGGGCAGGTCGGTCGGCTGGGCGCGTTCGGCCAGCAGCGTCCAGTCGTCGGTGTCGCACAGCCGCGGGCGGGCGGCGGCGTACCGATGGCTGTCGATCACCGCGCGGCGCGCGATGGACAGCAGCCAGGCGCGGGCCGAGGAGCGGCCCTCGAACCGGTGCAGGCTGCCGAGCGCCCGCAGGAACGTGTCCTGCGCGAGGTCGTCGGCGGCCTGCGGATCGGCGGAGAGGTGCGCCACGTACCGCACGACATCACGGTGCAAGGAGCGGACGAAACGATCGGCCGCGTCCGGGTCGCCGCCGCGTGCGGCCAACGCCCACGCGGTCGTCGACTCGTCGCACGAGGCCGTTCTTGAGCTGTTGTCCGCCGTCGCTTGCCTCACGCGCGGCGCGCGTGAGGAGGGCAGGGCAGGAGTGATCACCTGAGTCCTTCTCGGGTAGTCCGGACTCCGGGGCGGCGGGCACGAGGGCATGCACGGCAGGCGCAGCGGGGTCGCCGCAGGGCGCCGGGGCACGCGAGGCGCGCGGAACGCCGTACCGGAGCGTCCGGGAATGCGGGACACGGCCGTACGGCAGGTACGGCCGCGGGCCCGAGGCACGGTCGGTGTCGACGTGTCGGTGTCGACGTGTCGGTGTCGATGTGTCGGTGTCGATGTGTCGGTCTCGACACGACGTCCGGCGCCGTCGACTAGTCGACATTCGCGGACGTCCGTTCGGCCTCGGGGAACCGGCTGTCTCAGACGACAGCGGTCCCCGCCGGAGGACCCCGAGAGGTGATCGTGTGGACGAGCGGGAGAAGCCGCGGCGACCGGTCGCAACGACCGCGACGTGGCCGTAGACGCGGACGGTGCGGCGGTGCGGGCAGCGCGAGCACCAGCCGCAGGGGGGCGGCCAGCCATCCGGCGACGGCCCGCAGGATGCGGAACGCGGCACGCTCACCGTGCCCCAGCCACAGACCGCACAGCAGCGCGGCGAGGGTGTGGGCGGCGAACATGCCGAGCGATGACGTGCCTGCCATGTCGTGGCCCATGCCCATGTGGCCCACGTCCATGTGGCCCATGCTCATGTGGCCGGAGTCCATGTGCCCCGCGGCCACATGACCGGCATCCATGGGGCGCACGCCCATGTGTCCCATGTCCATGGAACTCATGGCCGTGGAACCCATGGAACCCGTGGAACCCATTTCTTGGGAGCCCAGGGAGTACCTGGAGCCCATGTGTGTGGCGCCCATGTGTGTGGAACCCACATGTGTGGACAGGGCGCCTGTTCCACGCCAGGGCGAGGCCGCGGACTGGGCGAACTCGAAGGCCGCGTGCAGCCCGCCCTGGGCGACGACCACGACGGACACGACCAGCGGGAGACCGCGTTCCCGGCCCGCGAGGCACCAGCCCGCCCCTCCGGTGACGAGCGCACCGGCGGCGAGCGTCCACCACGGGACGGTGTCGCCCGACATCAGGACGTGGCCGAGGGCGGCGAGCAGCACGCACACGGCCGCGAACACCGCGGCCCGTATCGTGCGCACACCCCACCCAGCAGTCATGACGGCCCTCATCCTCGCATCCTGGGCCCGCTCGTCACGGAGGGGTACGCGCAACACCCCCACCCCACACTCAAGCCCAGAAGAGTGATACAGGACACATCGACGCGAGGGAACCTGGCGCGCACGCAGCCCGACTTCTAAGGGAGTGGCGGTGCCCTCATCCGACCCCGCCGGGGCGGACGACGAGCGCCTCCACCTCGATCCGTCCGGCATGCCGGAAGTGCAGCGTGAACGGCACGAACGTGCCCTCCTGCCACTCCGGCCGCGCCCGCAGCGTCACGTCCAGCCCGTACGGGGACATCACGAGGCGACCGCCGGCGGGGACGCGGGCCGAGTCCACCGTCCGCGCGGACGCCGCACTGTCGTTGACCATGCGGTGCCGGCTTAGTTCCGCGCCGTCCTCGGCCGAGGTCGAGGTCACCTTCAGCAGCCGGTCGTCGCTACCACCCGAGTTGGTGATCCGGAAGAAGGCGGCGGTGTCCCGGACCTCGCCGTACGGCAGGAAGACCCGCCCGTCGGTGACGGTGATCCGCGCCGGGGTGCCCGCGGCCCCGGTGCTCACCCACGTGGTCAGGCCGCCCAAGGCGACGCTGCACGCGGCGACCGGGGCGAGCGCGGCGCGCAGCCCATCGGCGACACGGCGGCGGCTGGGACGCCAAGGGCCTGGAGCGGCCGTTCGCTGGGCCGTGGGTGCGGTCATCGCGTACGTCCCTCCCGGCCCGCGCCGGTGCCACGCCGCGGGCCCCGGGCGGGCCCCGGCTGCCAGGCCCGCAGCCGCAGGCTGTTGCCCACGACGAGCAGGGAGCTCACCGACATGGCCACCGCGGCGACCATCGGGTTGAGCAGGCCGACCATGGCGAGCGGCACGGTGACCGCGTTGTAGCCGAAGGCCCACAGCAGGTTGGCGCGGATCGTGCGCAGGGTGCGCCGGGCGAGCCGTACGGCGTCCCCGAGGGCCTCGATGTCGCCGCGCACCAGGGTCACGTCGGCGGCCCCGATGGCAACGTCCGTGCCGGTGCCCATGGCGATCCCGAGGTCGGCTCCGGCCAGCGCCGCCGCGTCGTTGACGCCGTCGCCGACCACCGCGACCCGGCGGCCCCGCGCCCTCGACTCGCGCACGAGGTCGGCCTTGTCCTCGGGTGAGCAGCGCGCGTGGAACTCCTCGATGCCCAGGGCCGAGGCCACCGCCCGGGCCGGGGCCTCCCGGTCGCCGGTCGCCAGCACCGGCCGCACCCCGAGGCGCCTGAGCCGGTCCACGGCCCGATAGGCCCCGGGGCGTACCACGTCGCCGACCTCGATCAGTGCCTCCGCCACCCCGTCGACCCGGACGAGGACGGGCGTGTGCGCGGCGGCCTCCGCCTCCGGCAGCGCGTTCGCCAGCGGGGCGGGGATCTCGTCGTCGGGCGCGTGGACTTCGACCACTCGGCCCTCGACCAGACCGCGCACCCCCCTGCCCGCCTCCGCTCGAAAGTCGCGCACCTCGGGCAACGGCCCCTGTTCGCCCAGGGTTCGGCGGGCGTGGGCGACGACCGCGCGGCCCAGCGGGTGTTCCGAGCCCTGTTCGACGGCGCCGGCCAGCCGCAGTACTGCCTCCTTGCCGAGCCCGCCCGGCACGGCGGTCACGCGGCTGACGCTCATGTGCCCGGAGGTGAGGGTGCCGGTCTTGTCGAGGACGACGGTGTCGATGTGCCGGAGCCCTTCCAGGGCCTGCGGCCCCCGGACCAGGACGCCGAGTTGGGCGCCGCGTCCGGTGGCGGCCATCAGAGCGGTCGGGGTGGCCAGACCGAGGGCACAGGGGCAGGCGACGACGAGTACGGCGACGCACGCGGTGATCGCCGCCTGCGGTTCCGCCCCGGCCCCGAGCCAGAACCCGAGCACGGTGACCGCCAAGGCCAGCACGGAGGGTACGAAGACCCCGGCCACGGCGTCGGCGAGGCGCTGCGCCCGCGCCTTGCCCGCCTGTGCCTCGGCGACGAGCCGGGTGATCCGGGCCAGTTGGGTGTCCGCTCCGACGGCCGTGGCCCGTACGAGGAGCAGTCCGCCCGCGTTGACGGCGCCGCCCGCCACCGCGCTGCCGGGTCCGACCTCGACGGGTTCGCTCTCCCCGGTGACGAGCGACAGGTCCACGGCGGAGTTGCCCTCCACCACCTCGCCGTCGGTGGCGACCCGCTCGCCGGGGCGTACGACGAAGACCTGCCCGGCCGTCAACTCCTCGATGGGCAGGAGGCGTTCCGCGCCGTCCTCCCGTACCGACACCTCCTTGGCGGCGAGCCGGGCGAGCGAGCGCAGCGCCGCCCCGGTGCCGTGCCGTGCCCGCGCCTCCAGGAAGCGGCCGGCCAGCACGAACAGCGGGACGCCGACGGCCGCTTCGAGGTACACGTGTGCGACACCGTCGGAGGCGGAGGGCAGCAGGCTGAACGGCATCCGCATGCCGGGCGTGCCCGCGCCGCCGAGGAAGAGCGCGTACGCGGACCAGCAGAAGGACGCCGCCACGCCCAGGGAGACCAACGTGTCCATGGTCGACGCCGAGTGCCGCAGCCCGCGCAGGGCCCGCACGTGGAACGGCCAGGCGCTCCACACGGCGACCGGCGCGGCCAGCACGAAGCACAGCCACTGCCAGTTGCGGAACTGCCAGGCGGGCACCATCGACAGTACGAGGACCGGCAGCGCGAGCAGCGCGGTGATGAGGAGCCGGTCACGCTCGGAGGGGGGTTCCCCGGCCGGCCGGCGGTCGTCGTCCCGGCGTTCGGGTGGCTGCGGCGGCTCGGGCAACGCGGCCGTGTAGCCGGCCTGTTCGACGGTGGCCACGAGGTCCTCGGCCCGGACGTCCGGCGGGTGGCTGACCCGGGCGCGCCCGGTGGCCAGGTTGACCGTCGCGGTCACACCTTCCAGCTTCGCGAGCTTCTTCTCCACCCGCCGCACGCAGGCCGCGCAGGTCATGCCGCCGACGGTGAGGTCCGTGGTGGTCATCGGGGGTGCGGACTCGGTGGTCATCAGCCGCCGCTCCGCTGCCGCACGCCCATGTCGTCAGCGTCCGTCCGGCCCATGTCCCGCCGGCCCATGTTCGTCCGGCCCATGTTCGTCCGGCCCATGTCCGTCTCGCCCATGCCCATGTCGCCCATGTGCATGTCGCCGTGGTCCGCGTCCTTCTCGTCCGTGCCCGTGCCGTCGCCGCCCGTTCCGGAACGGTGCATGCCGGGCGCGACGGGACCTGTGGCGGCTCCGACGGCGTACGACACGGTGAAGATCAGAGCGAGCAGAACCAGGAACCCGCAGAGGGCGGGCGGCACACCTGGGGGTGGTTTCATCAACGGCCTCCTGACGCACGTACCGCTACAGGAGTCGGGCGCCCGGGGCGGAGAGTTCCCGCCGTCGTCGGTTCAGGAGGCTTTGCCGCTACGCCTTTTCAGCCACCACGCCCCGGCGCCGAGCACCACGACGGTCGCGCCGATGCCGAGCGGGAGGGCGACCGGCATGCCGTCGTCGTCCTCGGTGCCGTCCGCCGCCGCCTCGGCCGACGGGGCGGGGGGCGAGGGGGCCGACGGCGTGGCCGTCGTCGGCTGCTCGGTGGGCGTGGGGCTCACGGCCTTCGCGCCGGAAGCAGGCGGCTTCAGCGCGAGACGGGGCGCGGGGTGGCCGTGACCGTGGCCGTCGCCGCCGTTCTCCTGCTCCAGTTCGATCCAGCGGTCCACGCGGCCGTCGCCGTAGGTCTGAAGGGTCTTGAAGACCAGCGT
Source organism: Streptomyces sp. NPDC001920 (assembly GCF_053594495.1). Classification (NCBI taxonomy): domain Bacteria; kingdom Bacillati; phylum Actinomycetota; class Actinomycetes; order Kitasatosporales; family Streptomycetaceae; genus Streptomyces; species Streptomyces sp. NPDC001920. The sequence goes on along the minus strand of NZ_JBSFEP010000021.1, from coordinate 116,332 downwards.
CCTGACGTCGGGCAACTGCCGTACGGCGACGACGTATTCGGCGTCCTCGCCGACCGCGAGTTCGGGCCCCGACACGGTGTAGCCGCGGCTGGTGGAGGCGAACTTCCAGCCGTCGGGGCCGTTCTTGTAGGTGATGTCCGCCGGGGTGATGCCCTCGGGCAGGATCACTTCGAGTCCGCTGATGCCGGCGGTGCCCGACTCCGACTCGGCGGTGAAGGTCACCGCGACGTCCTGGTCGAGCGCTCGGGCGCCCTCCGCCTCGACCTCGGTGTGCGCCGCGGCCGGTACCGCGAGGGCTACGGCGGCCGCGCAGACGACCGCGGTGAGGGCGCCGGTGCGGCGCAGGCTGCGGAGCAGGATGGGGCGGGGCACGTGCGACTCCCTCGTACCGGTGATGTGGTCGGTGCATTCAAGCGCAGGGCAGGCCTCAAGGCGAGGGGCCCTCCGGCGGCCGCCGGCGCGGGCAGGAGGCGACGACCACGAAGGGCCACAGGGACTGAACGGCCGTCACCAGGCGTTCGGCGGCTCCGGCGGCCCGGCCCTGGTGCATCTCCACCATGAACCAGGCCGCGCCGAACACCATCACAGCGGTCGCCGCGAAGGAGGGCGCGGGCCGCAGTCCCCAGGGTGCGGTGCCCTGGCGGTCGGCGGCCAGCACCGGCCACACGGCCAGCAGAGCGAAGCCGACCGCGGCCACCGAACCGTGACGCAGGGAGCCCCCGCTGCTCGGAGGCGGGACCAGCGCGACCACGCACGCGGCCACCCCGCCGGCACCCAGCGCCACCCGTCCGGGCAGAGCGGCCGGCCGCAGCCCCCAGGCGGTGAGCATATGGCAGACCCCCAGTGCGGCCAGCGCCCCCGTCATCACCCCGGAACCCGGTGCTCCGTAGGCCGCGAGGACACTGATCGTCTGTGTGGCGGAGTCGTAGGCCGGTCCTTCGAGCAGCGCCGCGATCGTCCAGCCCGCGATCAGCACCACAGGCGCGCACCCCGAAGAAAGCAAGGCCCATCCAGGCACAAGTCGCATCAAGCCACCGTAGAACGCGCGAATCGGAACGCCGGTCAGGTACACACAGACGGCGCGACCGCCGTTCCGCAGCCTCCCCGGGCCGGACCTGCGAACTGCCGTGCCCGTCTCGCACACATCGACCGAAAGCGCCACCCTGCGCCAGACTGCGCCACCCCTTCCGGCGCATAGAAATATCCACCAGCATGAATGGCTCCGACCTGTTCGGCAGGGCCGAAAATGCTGGGGGTAGGGACATGCAGCGCACCATGGGGAAGCAGGCCGTCGAGTGGCTCGCCGCGGCTGCCAGGGATCCTCGGACGTGCAAGGAGCAGTGGGATCAGGGGGCGGACGCGGTGCTGTTGGAGGCCGGGCGGCTGTGGGACGTGCTCAGTGTTCCCGAGCATCTAGGGCTGGGCGCCGTGGACGTCCTCAGACGTACGCGGGCACGGGCGTCCGGCCCGGTGCTGGTGAACTGCGGGGCGCGCAGAGTGGGTTTCTTCCTTCCGCCCGACCCGGCTTCCGAGTGGGTCGGGCCCGGCGTACGGCATGTCGGCCGGGGCTCATGGGTCGCTGTGCCGCCGCCTCACCGGTCCACGGGCTGGCGCCTGGAGTGGCTGCTGCCACCCGACGGCACCGGGACCCTGTACAACCCCGATGTGATGGAGCTGGCGCTGCGCGAGGCCGGCGGCGCCCCTGCCGCGCCGACGCGCGTCAGTCGGCCGTAGGCGGGGCGCACGCCCGGACGCGTCCGTTGCTGCTGCTCCATTCCCACAGAACCGCCGGTCCGGGCAGGCCCCGGGGCACGACCACGGCCGGGACCCGTTCGGTCGCGCCGCCGTACTCACCCTCGACCGGTTCGGCATCGAGGGCCAGGGCGAGCCCACTCCACCGGCCCACCGCCCAGGAAGTGACGGCATGGCCGTCGGTGGCGCCGGCGGAATCCCGCCATGTGTCCCGACGCTCGGGAACGGCACGGCCCTTGGCGTGCCACTCCGCGACCAGCGCCGCGTAGATAGACGGCCGGCCCCGAAGGCCGGTGGCCGGTACGACGTACGACATGGGTGCGGCATCGCCTCCGAGCACACGCCGCGCCGTCTCACTGCTGTCCATGCCGGGGCAACGCCCAGGCGTGCGCCGGTGGTACGCCGACAGTGCCTGCCACCACCCGGTCGGGTGAGCGCATCCCCCGAATGGAGCCGTGCCGCGCTCGCTCCGCACCGGCCGTCCCGCCCCCAACCAGACAGGAGCGTTTCCATCGACGGACGAGAGCACGTTCTCGCGATCTCCCACATCCGGAACGACAGCGACGACACCGACGACTGTCCCTGGTGCGCCGCACTGCGCGAGTCGATCCTGCCTCCGGCACCTCAGTCAGGGTCCAGGCGCCGAGGCTACGACCCCTACGTCTCGGGAGCCCTGTACGACGCCGACGACTGGTGAGGCGCACGCCGCCCCCGATGCGCCGGGCCGCCCGGTATGTGCCGGGCGCTCGGGGGCGCGCGCCCTGCATATATCTGCCGGTTTGATGCGCGGGCGCTCGCCCCATACGGGGAATTGAGCCCCCGGCGGATGGTCGCGGCACCGGGCAGCCGGTGCACTGAGGACGCCAACGAACCGTGAACCGGCCCGCACCCTCGTCCGGCGGTGCACACAAGGAGGCTCCTGATGGCACTCACGGAGTGGACGAAGTCGATGGAGTGGCTGGCGGCCGCGTCAAAGGACCCGGGCGCCTGCAAGCACGAGTGGCAGAACGGCATCAGCGGCGTCACACTCCTGGCGGCCGGGCGGTTCTGGGACGTGCTGATCGTTCCGGAACAGCTCGGACTCCGCGTCGCCGAACTCCTGGAGGAGCTGCCGTTTCTCGACCCGGGGCCCTGCCTGCTGGACACCCGACGGCGTCATGTCGGCTTCCTGCTGCCCCCGGAGCCGCAGACCGTGTGGATCGGCACCGGCGTGCGCCTCCTCGGTGCGGGGACATGGATCACCGCACCGGCCCCGCACTGCCGCTGGGGGGCGCTGCGCTGGCTCGTCCCCCCGGACGGCACCGGGACCCTGACCATGCCCGATGTCCTGGAGGTGGCCCTCCAACGCTGCGCCACCGAACTGTCCCGCCTCCAGGGCCGCCCCGCACCGACCGCGCACAGCCTGCCGGCACCGGAGGACAGACCGGACGACGGACGCGTCGACGGGCGAGCCGACGGACCGGCCGACGGCTCGCCGGTGGTGCGCCAGTGTGTGGCACGGGGGTGCGTGGGGCCGTGACGGGGGCGGCTCCCTGGCTTCCTCTCGCTTCCGCTCTCAACCGCACCTGCCGGTTCGGGTACGGCTCTCCCGGCCCGGCACCTGCCCCCGGGAGCTACGGACCGCCCTAAAATGGAACAAACCATCCACCGACGATCGAGGGCAACGTGTCGGCCAACGGTGGGGCATCGAACTTGTACCCGTTCGGCGCCGCAAGTGTCGGCGAAGCGCCCGAGCGCGACGACGCGCTGGTCAGTGCCGTCGTCAGTGCCGTGGAGCTGACCGGAGCGCATGCCGGAAGCGTGTTCCTGCTCTCCGGCGACCACCGCTCGCTCGTAGTGGCCGCGTCGTGCGGTTCGCCACCCTCCCTGCTCAGTGGGTGGCGCCGGATCCCGGTGAACAGCGGTCTGCCGGTGGCGGAGGCGTACCGCTCCGGACGCATGATCCATCTGGCCGGCGCGGAGGAGACGATGCGGCGCTTCCCGCAGCTCTCGGTCGCCCTGCCCTACCCGTTCGGCTCGGCATCCGTCCCCGTACGGGCGGGCGAGCGGACCTTCGGCACCATGGCCGTGGTGTGGACGGCCAGGCCGGACGGGACAGGGCTGTCGAGGGCGCAGCGCAGGCAGCTTCGCTCCGCCGCCGACCGGCTGGGCACCACCCTCGCCGGACTGCGGGCCCGCGGCGCGCTCGGTGAGTACGACGAGCGGGCGGCTCCGGTAGTGGTTCCGCTGCCATCCGCTCCGGTGATCCGGGTGGGCCTGTTCGACTGGAATCTGGAGACCGGAGCGCTCACGGCCGACGACGAGCTGTGCGCGATCTTCGGAATGCCGCCCCTCGAGTTCGACGGACGGGCGACCACCCTGGCGGCCATGATCGAGCCCGCGGATCTGCCCGGCTTCCAGTCCGCCGCCCGTGCCGCGGTCCAGGAACGCCACGTACTGGCACACTGCCTGCGCATCCGGGACGGCCGCGGAGGCCACCACACCGTCGAGCTGTGGGGCCGGGTGCCCGAGAGCCCTGACGACCTGGGGGCCTCGGCCCGTCTGGTCGGCGCCGTACTCGACTCCGGGAGCCGCATGGCCGCCGTGGCGGCGATCGAGCGGCTCGCGGACGGCTTTTTCGCGCTCTCGCCCGACGGACGCGTCGCCTACGCCAACCACAGCCTGGAGAATCTGCTGCGGGTCCGCCAGGACGAACTGCTCGGCCGACGCCCCTGGGACGTCCTGCCCTGGCTGGCCGATCCCGTGTACGAGGACCGCTACCGGGCCGCCCTGGTCTCCCAGCAACCGGTCTCCTTCCTGGTCCGCCGCCCACCGGCCAGTGGGCTGGTCTTCTCCCTCCACCCGGGCGCCCAGGGCATGACGGGGTGGGTGGCACCCGTGCGACAGCCCGTACCGGCCGACACCGGCCCCGGTGCACCCCTCGCGGAAGGGGGGCCGCCCTCCACCTGGTCACCTCCGCCCGCGGCACCGCGCGTGGGTTCCCTCTACCGGGTGCTCACGCTGGGCAGCGCGCTCACCGAGGCGGTCACCGCGCACGAGGTGTTCGAGGCCGTCGCCGAGCAGCTGCTGCCCGCTTTCGGCGGCCAGAAGCTGGCGATGGCCGTGGTGGAGGAGCGGCGCCTGCGCCTACTCGATCAGCGCGGCTACTCGAAGCGCTTTCTCGCCCGGTTCGAAGGCACTCCGCTGCATGCCCGGCTGCCCGTGACGGACGCGCTGACCTCCGGAACCCCGTTGTTCGTCGAGTCCCGTGAGGAGCTTCTCGAGACCTATCCCGGGATCACGGTCAGTCCTTCCAGCTCCTGGGCGTTCCTGCCCTTGATCGCCTCGAACCGCCCGGTCGGCGTCTGCCTGCTCGGTTTCGACGACGTCCACCGATTTCCCGACGAGGAGCGCGGGGTGCTCACCGCGCTGGGCGGCCTGATCGCCCAGGCCCTGGAACGCGCCAGGCTCTACGACGCCGAATTCGCCCTCGCCCGCGGCCTGCAGAACGCGCTGCTCCCGCACCGGCTGCCCGCACTGCCGGGCCTTGATGTCACCGGGCGCTACCTTCCGGGCACCAGGGGGATGGACATCGGCGGCGACTGGTACGACGTCATTCCCACCGGCGACGAGGTCGCACTGATCGTCGGGGACGTCGAGGGGCACAACGTCGCCGCCGCGGCCGCCATGGGCCAGCTGCGCAGCGCGGTGCGGGCCTTCGCCACCGCCGGCCACCGGCCGAGCGACGTCGTCGCCAACACCAACCGGCTCCACATGGACCTCGACCCGGCGCTCCTCGCAAGCTGCTGCTACGCCCGCCTCCATCCTCGCTCGGGGGTCTTGCGCATCGTCCGTGGCGGCCACCCCCCGCCCTTGCTGCGCCTGCCCGACGGGCAGGCCGAAGTCCTGGATGTGCCCGGCGGCCCTCTGCTCGGCATCGACACAGCGGCACACTTTCCGGAGTCGGAGCTGCGCCTCGTACCCGGGTCGGTCCTGGCCCTGTACACGGACGGACTGATCGAGAGGCGTGACTCGGACATCGATTCCGACGTCGACCGGCTCCGGGCGTCACTGGCCCGCATGGGCGGGGGCCGCCTGGAGGATCTGGCCGACGCGCTGCTGCGGGACGCCCGCCGGTCCGCCGACAGGGCGGACGACATCGCCCTCCTGCTCACCGAGTACGCCCCGCCACCGCAGACGGCGGCGAAGTAGGCGTCCGCACACGCCGGCTCCGGCCCACCGCCGTGAGGCGGCAGGCTCTCCGACGCCGCTGGCCTGCCCCGGATCCTCCGCAGAGAGCGGCGCTCCGCCCCCTCACTCGGGGGCGGACGGCCGTTGTCGCAGGCCGGACGCCTGCGAAGAGAGTATCGGCCGGCGGATGGCGACATCAGCGCAAGTGGAGCCGCCGCTCCTGGCCGACGAGGTGAAGCCATCGGTTCGGGCGAGCGCGCCTTGGGCGCAGAACGGGCGTGCAGCACCGTCCGAACTCAGAGGGTGGGATCATCGAACTGCTCAAGGAGGACCTCGGCCGGTGTGCTGACCTTGGTGGTGGACGGGCTGCCGCCAAGAGGTTGTTCGGCCCAGATGACCTTGCCCCCGGATGTGTACCGTGTTCCCCATCGCTGAGCGTGCTGGGCCACAAGGAACAGCCCCCGCCCACCCTCGTCCATGGTGGCCGCCCGGCGCAGACGCGGCGAGATACTGCTGCCGTCCGACACCTCGCAGGTCAAAGAGCGCCCGTGCAGCAGTCGTACCCTGATCGGTGGTGATCCGTACCGGATCGCGTTCGTGACCAACTCGCTGATGATCAGTTCCGTGTTGAACACGATCTCTTCCTCCCTCCACTCATGCAACTTCTCCCTGCAGTGCGCCCGGACCGAGGCGACCGCTGCATGGTCCGGCGCCACGTCCCACTCCGCCACGCCCGGCGGCGGGAACAAACGGGTACGCGCGATCAGCAGTGCGATGTCATCGGAGGGGTGTCTCGGCACCATCGCGTCGACCACCGCCTGACAGGTCTCCTCGGGCGTGCGGTCCACCCCGGCTCGCTCCAACGTCCGACGCAGCCCGTTCAGCCCGACGTCGATGTCGCGGGTGCGGTCCTGCACCAGCCCGTCGGTGTAGAGCACCAGTCGTGAGTCCTCGGGCAGCTGCAGTTCACGGGTTTCGAAGGGGTGGCCACCCAGTCCGAGTGGGGGAGATGCCGGCACGTCCGCACAGCTGACGGTCCCGTCGGGGTGCACCACTACCAGGTCGGGGTGTCCGGCACGGGCCGCCGTGCACGCTCCTGCTATCGGGTCGTAGATCGCGTACAGACACGTCGCTCCCGTCACCCCCTGCCCCTCGTGCGCTTCCGTGGCCTCGCCGGCGCTCTCCTCGTTGTCCATACGCACGACCAGGTCGTCCAAGTACCCGAGCGCCTCGTCCACGGGGAGGTCCAGCGCGGAGAGATTCTGTACGGCGGTGCGCAGCCGCCCCATCGTCGCCGCGGCGTGCAATCCGTGACCGACGACGTCACCCATCACCAGCGCCACTCGCCCGCCCGGCAGCGCGATGAGATCGAACCAGTCCCCGCCCACCCCTGCCTCCGCCGGCAGATACCGCCAGGCCACCGCCAGTGCATCCTGCTCCGGTTGCCCCCGCGGCAGCAGACTCCGCTGCAACGTCACCGCCATCGCGTGCTCGCGGGTGAACCGTCGCGCGTTGTCGATGGCCACCGCCGCCCGCGCTGCCAGCTCCTCCGAGAAGGACAGGTCCTCCTGCTCGAACGCCGGCGACTCCCCCATCCGGTAGAAGTTCGCCACGCCCAGCGGAACACCTCGCGCCTGCAGGGGCACGGTCACCAGCGAATGCACCCCCAGCTCCAGCGCCCCGCGCGTGCGATCCGGGTTCTGCTCCTGCCACCCCCTCGCCTGTCGCAGGTCCGCCTCCAGCACCGCCAGGCCCCGCTCCAACGCCCGCATCTGCGGCGTCGCCGGGGAAAGCGGGATCTTTTCGTCCACCGGGTACAGCGGCAAAGCCTGCTGCTCGCCGCTGATTGCCGCACGCCGCAGCTGTCGCCATTTCTCCGCCGTCGGCTCATGGCCTTCCAGCACCGCATCCAGCAGATCGACCGTGACGATGTCGGCAAACCGCGGTACCGCCACCTCAGCCAGGTCCTGGGCCGTACTCACCACATCCAGCTGCGTCCCGATCCGCACCCCCGACTCATAGAGCAGGTCCAGCCGCCCCCGCGCCGCCTCTGCCCGCCCCGACACCACCGTCAGTTCCGTGGTGTCCCGCAACGTCACCACGCTGCCCCCTCGGGCCCGGTGCGGGAACGTGGGCCGCTTGTTCACCGCCAGCAACCGACCCTCCACCACGTGCACCTCGTCCGTGACCGCCTCCCCCGACGCCAGCATGCGCGTGATCTCCACCGGCAGACCCAGCTCCCGCACATGCCGTCCCTCCGCGTCCACCGACAGACTCAGCAGCCGCTTCCCCTCATCGTTGGCCAGCAGCAACCGTCCGTCGGCGTCGGTGATCAGGACCCCTTCCCGCACCGCGTGCAGGACCGCGTCGTGGTGCTCGTACAGGCGCGTGATCTCGGCCGGGCCCAGGCCACGGGTCTCCCGCTGCAGCCGCCGGGTCACCAGAACTGTCCCGCCGGCAGCCAGAGCCAGCGCGGCCGCACCGGCACCCAAGGTGATCGGCAGCTGCGGCATCCACAGTCTCGCCACGTTCTTGGCCGTGATCCCGGCGGACACCAGGCCGACGACCTCGCCGTCGGCATCGGTCACGGGGACCACTGCCTGGACGGCCGTTCCCCGGCCCGCCGGCAGGGGCGGCCCGCCCGCCTCCTCGATGGTGGTGCGGCCTTCCAGCGACGGCTGAATGGTGCCGACGAACTTCTTCCCGATCTCTTCCGGGTACGGGTATGTATAGCGAATCCCGTTGGTGTCCATGACAACGATGAAGTCCACACCCGCGCTCTTACGAGCCGCTTCCGCACGCGGCTGCAGCACCACCGTCGGGTTCGGGCTGCGCAGCGCCTCGGCCACGCCTGGGGCCTTCGCAAACGCCTGGGCCGCGACGACCGACTCCCGACGCCCCTGCTGCAGCGCGTCACGGGCCGCCTGAAGCACAACGGTGGTCATCCCGGCCGCGGCCAGCAGCACGACGATCAGGATCTCGATGAGGAAGACCCGCCCGACGATGCTGCGCGGGTTCAGCAAGGACTCGCGACGATTACGTGGCTGCCCGGCAAACGGATGGCTCGACGGCTTCCGATGCAGCCTAGAAGGTCCCTTCGCGTTTGCATTCATGGCGTCCGCTCCGGTTCGGCGAGACATCACCAGCGTATGCGCGCGCAGGCACGCCCGTCGCTACGGTGCTGGGACGGGTCGCGGCCACTGCCGTGCTCGACCGCTGCGCGTACGCCGGTGTCGTGGAGCACTCCGTGTACGTCCACCCCGACGCGCGCGGCTGAACACGCTCATCGACTCCACCGAGGCGGCAGGCATCTGGACGATTCGGTCTGGGATCTTCCCCGGGAGCACCGTCGGCCTCGCCCTGCACCAGCGCGCCGGTTTCCGCGTCATCGGCACCCGCGAGCGCATCGGCCGCCACCTCGAGAAGTCGGTGGAATGTCCGCCGGGCGCGCTCGCCGGTTTGCAGCGCCGTTCCCGACCGCTTCGGATCACACACCCCACAGCCCCTCAGCACCTGACGCGGCATCAGGTTCAGAAAGGTCCCGACTGCGAGGGCGAGCCGGACTCGTCGGGTACGGCCGGACTTCAGACCTACGGTCGGCACCCTCACCCAAGGAACGACAACCGCACCTCCCGACGAGGATTGTCCTTGTTCGTGTCCACGAGGCACACCGACTGCCACGTCCCGAGTTCCAGCCGCCCACCGAGCACGGGAAGGGTCGCGTGGGGCGGGACGAACGCCGGGAGGACGTGGTCGCGGCCGTGGCCGGGGCTGCCGTGGCGGTGCTGCCAGCGGTCGTCGGCGGGGAGGAGGGTGTGGAGGGCGGTCAGCAGGTCGTCGTCACTGCCGGCGCCCGTCTCGATGATCGCGACGCCGGCCGTCGCATGCGGCACGAACACGTTCAGAAGGCCGTCGCGATCCGCGGCGACGTCCCGCAGGAAGGCCTCACAGTCGCTGGTGAGGTCCACGACCCGCTCCGAGGAGCCGGAGGCGATGTTCAGGACTCGGGTGGTGAAGGCGTCTGACATGTCCTCCATCCTCACCCATGCTCGTGAACTCACACGTCAGGCGACGGCCGGGCGACTCACGGAAGTGATCCGCGGAGGTGATCCGCGGAGGTGATCCGCGGAGGCTGTTGCGGGGGAAGATCCGCACCCCCGACACCGTTAGTAGAAATGTGAACAACATCGAGGTGGCCGAGTTCGTCGACGTGGTCGTCATAGGCGCTGGTCAGGCAGGACTCTCCAGCGCCCATCACCTGCGGCGCACCGGCTTCGAGCCGGACCGTGACTTCGTGGTGCTCGACCACTCCCCCGGCCCCGGCGGCGCCTGGCAGTTCCGGTGGCCGTCGCTGACGTACGGCAAGGTGCACGGAATGCACGCGCTGCCCGGCATGGAGCTGACGGGCGCCGACCCCGGGCGGCCGTCGTCCGAGGTCGTCGCCGAGTACTTCGACCGTTACGAGCGCGCCTTCGACCTGCGGGTGCGGCGGCCGGTGGACGTGCGTGCGGTACGGGAGGGGCCGGAGGGGCGACTGCAGGTGGAGAGCTCGGCCGGGACCTGGTCGACACGGGCGCTGATCAACGCGACCGGTACCTGGGACCGGCCGTTCTGGCCGCGCTATCCGGGCCAGGAGACCTTTCGGGGGCAGCAGTTGCACACCGTGCAGTACCCCGGGCCCGAGCGGTTCGCAGGGCTGCGGGTCGTCGTGGTCGGCGGCGGCGCCTCCGGCACACAGCATCTGCTGGAGATCGCCCCCTACGCGGCCGCCACGACCTGGGTCACCAGGCGCCCACCCGTCTTCCGCGAGGGGCCCTTCGACGAGGGCGCGGGCCGGGCGGCGGTCGCGATGGTCGAGGAGCGGGTCCGGCAGGGACTGCCGCCGAAGAGCGTGGTCTCGGTCACCGGGCTGCCCCTCAACGACGCCGTACGGCAAGGGCTGGCGGACGGGGTGCTGGACCGACAGCCCATGTTCGAGCGGATCACCCCGACCGGGGTGCAGTGGAGCGACGGCCGGCACGTGGAGGCCGACGTCATCCTGTGGGCGACCGGATTCCGGGCCGCCGTCGACCATCTGGCCCCGCTGCGGCTGCGTGAGCCGGGCGGTGGAATCCGGGTGGAGGGCACGCGCGCGGTCGCCGACCCCCGGGTGCACCTGGTCGGCTACGGCCCTTCAGCCAGCACGATCGGCGCCAACCGGGCCGGCCGCGCGGCCGTGCGGGACATCAGGCGGCTGCTGGCCGAGGAGCCGGTGGCGGCGTGAGCCGACCGACGTGTGGCGCCGACGAGCGGCCCGGCTCCACGCCGCGCGCGAACAACCATCACCCTCGTCGGCCGTGCACAGCCCCCGCCCCCGCCCCCCGGCCCGCATGACACCCCGTCGGCTCATTTCGTGGGCCGCGGGCTCGCCTTCTGCTGGGCGTTGAACTCGGCGACGTTGCGCTGGTGTTCGGCGTAGTCGGCGGTGAAGCGGGTGTCGCCGGGCTTGACGGTGACGAAGTACAGCCAGTCTCCCGGGGTGGGGCTGATCGCGGCGCGCATCGCGTCCTCGCCCGGATTGGCGATCGGCGTGGGCGGCAGCCCCATGCGCTGGTACGAGTTGTAGGGGCTCTCGATCCGCGTGTCGGCCTCGGTGGTCCTGAGCGTGGAGCGGTTGAGGGCGTAGTTGATGGTCGAGTCCATCTGCAGCGGCATGCCGCGCTCGAGCCGGTTGAAGACGACCCGGGCCACCTTGCCCATGTCGGCCTTCGTGCCCGCCTCGGCCTGGACGATGCTCGCGATGGTGACCACCTGGTAGACGTTCATGGCATTGCGCTGCGCACCGGCGGCGATCGGGGCACCGTTGAACTTCTTGTTCGCGGTGTCCACCATGGCCGACAGCAGGGAATCCGGAGTCGCTCTCCTGCCGTCCCGCTCAAGCGGGTACGTCGCCGGGAACAGGTAGCCCTCGGGGTTGCCGTCCGCCTCGTTCGGCAGCTTGAGGTCGAGTTTCTCCAGGGACTTCTTCGTGCTGCCGGGCCGCAGGCTCAGCGCCTTGTCCACGGCGGCGTACACCTGGCCGGCGCGCCAGCCCTCCGGGATCACCAGCGAGGTGGGCTTCGCGGCCTCTTCCTCGCCCGTGCTCAGCAGCGGCACCGCCACGGCGGTGCCGGCGACGACGGCGCCGGCGGCGATGAGAGCGACACGGCCCCGGCGTGTCAGTCGAATCGTTCTCCGTGACGGAGTGTTGAAGTACATGCCGGAACGGTAACCCCCACATGGTTACAAATCCGGCATAACGTCACCCCGTCGGCTCCAGTTGGGCGTCCCGCCGGACCAGCCCCGCGTACCGCCCGCCCCGCTGCAGCAACTCCTCGTGCGTCCCGCGCTCGGCCACCCGACCGGCGTCCAGGACCACGATCTGGTCGGCGCCCCGAACGGTGGACAGGCGGTGCGCGATGGTCAGGGTGGTGCGGTTGGCGGACAGGGCCTCGATGGCCTCCTGGACGGCGTGTTCGGTGCGGGTGTCCAGGGCGCTGGTCGCCTCGTCGAGAATGAGGACCGGCGGATCGCGCAGGATCGTGCGGGCGATGGCGAGGCGCTGCTTCTCACCGCCGGAGAAGCGGTGGCCACGCTCGCCGACGACGGTGTCGTAGCCGTCGGGCAGGGCGGCGATGTGCTCGTGGATCTGGGCCGCCTCGGCCGCCGCCCGCAGTTCCGCGTCGGTGGCGTCCGGCTTGGCGAAGCGCAGGTTGTCGGCGACGGAGGCGTGGAAGAGGTACGTCTCCTGTGAGACGACGCCGACCGCGCGGGCGAGGGTGTCGAAGTCGAGGTCGCGCACGTCGACTCCGTCGAGGGTGACCCGGCCGCCCGTCACGTCGTACAGCCTGGGCACGAGGTGGCCGAGCGTGGACTTCCCGGCGCCGGTCGGGCCGACGATCGCGAGGCTGCCGCCCGCGGGCACGGCGAGGTCGATGCCGTCCAGGACGGCGCCCCGTTCGTCGTCGCGGCCGTCGTACCGGAACTCGACGTTCTCGAAGCGGATCTCGCCCTTGACGGCGTCGAGGTGGACGGGCTCGTCCCGTTCGGTGATGTCGACGGGAAGGTCGAGGTACTCGAAGATGCGCTGGAAGAGCGCGAGCGAGGTCTGGATCTGAACGCCGGTGGACAGCAGGCTGACGGCCGGCCGGAACAGACCCTGCTGGAGCGAGACGAACGCGACGATCGTGCCGATCGAGACCTGGGGGCCGCCGAGTTGGAGGGCCAGGCCGGCGGTCCAGTAGATGAAGGCGGGCATGGCGGCCATGACGATGGTGATGACGGCCATGCGCCAGCGCCCGGCCATGTTCGATTTCACCTCAAGGCCGACCAGCCGCTCGGACTCGTCGGCGAAGGTCTTGGTCAGCGAGTCGGAGCGGCCCATCGTGCGGCCGAGCAGGATGCCGCTGACGGACAGCGACTCGGTGACGGTGGCGGCCATCGCGGCCATCTGGTTCTGCCGCTCGGTCGTGATCTTCTTGCGTTCGTTGCCGACGCGGCGGCTGATCCAGACGAAGACCGGCAGCAGGAGCAGCGAGACGACGGTCAGGCGCCAGTCGAGGGCGACCATCGCGACGATGGTGGCGACCACGCTGGTGGCGTTGGAGACCAGGGAGGTCGCGGTGGAGGTGACGGTGGCCTGCATGCCGCCGATGTCGTTGGCGATGCGGGACTGGACCTCGCCGGTGCGCGTGCGGGTGAAGAAGGCGAGCGACATGCGCTGGAGGCGGCCGTAGACGGCGGTGCGCAGATCGTGCATGACGCGCTGGCCGACCGTCGTGGAGATCAGGGTCTGCAGGACACCGAACACGCTGGTGAGGACCGCGCTGAGGATCATGCCGAGGGCGAGCAGGCTGAGCAGGCCGGTGCGGCCCTCGGGGATCGCGACGTCGAGGATCGCCTTGAGCAGGAAGGGCGTGGCGACGCCGACCAGGGACGAGGCGCCGACGAGCAGGCCGACGACGGCCAGACGGCCACGGTAGGGGCTGAAGAGGCGCAGGATGCGTCGCACCTGCCGGGGCTGCTCCGAGCTGCCGGCGGGTGGTTTCCACTGGGGTTCGCTGTCGGGGTGCATGGGCTCCTACGGGGGGTGCGGCGATGCGGACTTACGGACTTTAGCTCATTGTTACCTATACTCACAATGAACGGCATCCTGATATTGTTCCCGCATGACCAGCCCCGACCCCGACGGCCCGCTCGCCGAGCAGCTCCTGCACCTCACCCGCAGGGTGCACCGCATCCAGAAACGGCATCTCCAGGAGTGCGGCCTCGGGATCACCCCGGCGCAGTCCCGTCTGCTGCGCACTCTCGCGCACTACGACGCGCCGCCCCGGATGGCCGATCTCGCCGAACGTCTGGAAGTGGTCCCGCGTGCCGTGACGACGCTGGTCGACGGGCTGGAGGCGAGTGGCAAGGTACGGCGGGTGCCGGATCCGACGAACCGGCGGGTGATCCGCATCGAGCTCACGGACGACGGCCGCAAGGCACTGCGCGAGTTGCACGGCGCACGGCGGTCGGCGGCGAAGGAGATCCTGGCCCCGCTGACGGACGGACAGCGCGCGGTACTGGGTGAGTTGCTGGACACGCTGATCGACGGAACCGCCACCCGCGGGTGCTGAGCGCACACATGGCCGCGGCCACCACTCCGTAGTGCCGGAGCGGTGGCCGCGGGCCGTGTGGCTGAAGGTCAACCGGCTTCGGGAGCCGCTTCCTTGCCCGTCTGGACCGGTACGGGGACAGGAACGACAGGACCTTCGACCGCGGACCGGACCGCCGCGGCCTCCCCGGAATCCGCCACCCCTGCCACCCCGGCCTTCCCGGAATCCGCCACCCCGGCCTCCCCGGCATCCGCCACCCGGGTCCCCCCGGAATCCGCCGCCCCGGCGTTCCCGGAGTCCTCCGCCCGCTCCTCGTCGTCCAGTCGGACCACGATCTCACCGTCCAGGACCTTCCGCGCCCGCTCCCTGTCCAGCGCGCCCTCCCAACGGGAGACCGCGAAGACGGCGACACAGTTGCCGAGCAGGTTGGTGACGACGCGCATCGAGTCCATGATGCGGTCCACGCCCAGGAGCAGGGCCACGGCTCCCGCGGGGATGGCGCCCAGCGAGGACGCGGTCGCCGACAGCGCGAGGAACGCCGAGCCGGGGATGCCCGCCATGCCCTTGCTGGTCAGCATCAGCACCAGGATCACGGTCACCTGCTGACCGAAGCCGAGGTCCACCCCGACGGCCTGGGCGATGAACAGCGTGCCGATGGACAGGTAGAGCGAGGCGCCGTCGAGGTTGAAGGAGTAGCCCGTCGGCAGCACCAGCCCGACGGCGTCGTCGCGGGCGCCGGCCCTGCGCAGCTTCTGCATCACCCGCGGCAGGACCGACTCGGTGGACGCGGTGCCGAGTGCGAGCAGCATCTCCTCACGGATGTAGCGCAAAAACTTCCACAGACTGAGCCCGGTGACCACCTTCAGGGCGACCGCGAGGAGCACGATGAAGAGGGCCGCGGCCAGGTAGCACAGCACGATCAGCTTGCCGTACGTCTCGATCACACCGAGGCCGTAGTTGCCGATCAGGACGGCCATCGCGCCGAACACCGCGATCGGGGCCAGCCGCATGACGAACCCGACGATCGCGAAGATGACCTCCTGGGCCTGCTCGACGGCGGGCAGCACCTGCGGCACCTTGGTGTGGCCGAGGTGCAGCAGCGCGGCCCCCACCAGGCAGGCCAGGACCAGGACTTGGAGCAGTGAGTTCTCGGCGAAGGCCCCGATGAACGAGGTGGGTATCGCGTTCAGGGCGAACTCGGTCGTCGAGGGCAGGTGCCCACCGTCCGTCTTGGCGTCGACCGCCGAGGCGTCCAACGTCGACGGATCGACGTTCATCCCCGACCCGGGCTGCACCACGTTGGCGGCGAGGAGCCCGATGACCAGCGCGAGCGTGCTCGCGACCTCGAACCAGATCAGGGCCTTCAACCCGATCCGGCCGAACGCCTTCAGGTCACCTGCCTTGGCGATGCCGACGACGACCACGCAGAACACGAGCGGCGAGATGATCGTCTTGATGAGCCGGATGAAACCGTCGCCGAGCGGCTGAAGATCCGCGGCGAAGCCGGGCCACAGCTTCCCGACGACGATTCCGAGCACGAGTGCGCAGCCGACCTGCGCGAAGAGAGAGGTACGCAGCATGCGTGCGACGCGTCGTGGCAGGGACGGTACGGACGGCGGCACGGGCACTCCTTGGGGACGGGGGCACACAGAAGTCACAAGGGGACGAGGGGACTTCTGCCATATGGAAAGCGCATTCCGTGCCGATCACTTTTGCGGGTGATGTTGCTCCCGCACAAGACCCCCGTGTTGCATCCGCGTAAATCACGCCCTGAGTGACGCATCGCACACAACCCGGCTCAGCAGCGGTCGCGTTGCTCCGTGAGCACCCCTTGAACGCTGGTCAGTGAGCGGTCGTGGCAGCCGCGCGAGCCGTACAGCCGGAAGCGCTCGCTCGTCGTGCCGACCGCATGCCGCTGCTCACGCGGCACGTTCAGCGTCCAGGACGCGTCACCCTCGACGGTGTCGTGGAGCCGCGACCACGCGGTTTGTCGCCCGCCCTGGAACGTGACGACGGTGGCACGGTCACCGAGGGTCAGCACGGTCCGCAGCCGGTCGGCCGCGCCGATCGCGACGGAGCCGTCCATGGTGTACGTCCGCTGTGTGCGCGTGGTGCGGGCCGGTCCACGTCCGTCGACGGTGACCGATTCGTCGTCCGTCCATGTGGCGTCGAGCGCGTCGGGGTTCTCGCCCTCGGCCCAGCGGTGGACGGAGGTGTTGCCGAGCGTCCGCCGCACGGTCGTCCTCACCCGGCCGTGCGAGGTGTCGACGTAGCCCGCGACGGTCAGCCGGTGACCACCCCGGGTGTCCACCCGATGCTCCGGACCCGGCGTGTACGTCGAGGAGTTGGTGAGGTCGCCGGCCCGGTGCGCGGTGAGCTCGCCGGTGACGTGCGCGCTCTTGGCGTCCTGCCACACGAGGACGTTCACCGGCGCGCTCCAGCCGCTCTGTCCCTCGGGGACACCGACGACCTGGACCTCGACGCGGTGCGGGCGGCCGTCGTTGAGCAGGCCGGCGAACGGCGTCAGGTCGTACTCGATCGGCTTCACGTCGAAGGCACGCGGTCCCGGGATGACGTACCAGAGGAAGGGGTTGGACCAGCCGCCCGTCCACACGTGCGGGAAGGGCGCGGCGATTCCGGCCGGTCGGCCGTCGACCTTGATCTGCACCTCGCGGTAGGGACCGCCGGCCGCCTTGCAGGAATACGGCGCCGGGTCGGGCACCGACAGGTACCAGAACTCCTCGCAGCCGCCGCCGGATCCGGTGGCGTACACCTCGGCGACGATGCGTTCGCTGTTGCGCGGGGTGGTCAGGGTCGTGCCGCCCTGGAGCGTCAGGACCCGGTCGGGTGGCGCTGCCG
This sequence comes from Streptomyces sp. NPDC001920, assembly GCF_053594495.1. Classification (NCBI taxonomy): domain Bacteria; kingdom Bacillati; phylum Actinomycetota; class Actinomycetes; order Kitasatosporales; family Streptomycetaceae; genus Streptomyces; species Streptomyces sp. NPDC001920. The sequence continues at coordinate 98,936 of NZ_JBSFEP010000021.1, read as the reverse complement.
GATTCGCGGCGGGTTTCGCGGCGGGGCCGCCGGCGTGGAACGTCAGCGTGACCTTGACGTCGATGACGCCGGTGTAGGTGTCGTCGACGACGTTCCCGATGAGCATCTCCACGTCCTGGTCACGGCGGAGGGTGTCGCTGTAGCGCGTGACGTCCTTCTCCACCGACCACTCGATGCCGTCCGGTGACGGCTCGGGGGTCGAGGTACGGAAGATCTCGACTCCGCCGACCCGCAGATGTCCGAGCCGGTCGAACTGGCGTCCCTTGACCTTGCCGTCCATCCGCAGCACGACCTTGCTCCAGCGGTCACCGCACCCCGCTGGTGGGGTGTACGTGCCCTTGTACGGGGTGAAGTCGCGGAACTGCGCCTCGGCGAGGGTCACTTGGCAGGACGTGCCGGAGGGCTTGGGCACGGGAGGGGCCGCGGTCACGGGGTCGTGCCAGTCGGTACCGAACTCGGCGGGGACATCGATGGATCGAGGCCCGGCCACGGGTTGCGCCGAGTCGGCGGTTCGCCCGGCCAGGGCGGGTTGCGACGCGGGGGCGGGTTGCCTCGCGGTGGCGGGGCTCGCTCCGAGGAGGCTGCTCGCCAGGAGGGTCGCTCCCGCGAGCATGGACATGACTATCCGTCTCTTCATGGGCGGTGTTCTACGGTGAGACGGGCGCCGCCCGCAATGAGGCCTCTCCCGCCGGCGCTACCGCCCCAGTTCCGCCCTGTCGCCCATCACCACGACAGGACGCCGTTCGGGATCGAGGGTCCGCAGCAGGTACTCCATCGCCGATCCGGACAGGCTCACGCAGGCCGACGTACCGCTGCCGTGGTCCAGATGCAGCCAGATCCCGCCACCCTTGGCTCGGCCCTCGGGACGGGTGGGATCGTTGGGCGGCGTGCCCCTGACGCGGTTGTAGTCGATGGCGATGACGTGGTCGAAGTCGTGCCAGTGCGACTTCGACCACCAGCGCGGCGCCGCGAAGGCCGTCGACCGGGTGTACGGCAGCCTGGAGCCCGGGTCCCTCAGTACGCCGCCCGCGTCGCTCAGCGTGAACACGCCGACGGGGCTGCGGTTGTCGCCCTCGCGGTGGGCGGTGGTCCAGCCCTTCTTGCCGTTGTGCGCGGGCCAGTCGCGGACGCGCTCCCAGGTGGTGCCGTGCCTGGCGTAGAGCACCACGGTGGAGCGCGGGGAGTCCTTGCCGTCGCCGTAGACCGCCACGACCTGCCGGGAATCCGCGGGGATGCGCCGCTGCCAGCGGTCGGCCAGGCCCGGGACGCGGGTCGGGTCCGCGGTGGCGGACGGGCTCGTACGCGCGCCGCTGCCGGCGTTCGCGCCGCCACCCGGCCCGGCACCACCTCCCGGCCCGGAGGCGTCACAGGCGGTCATGGTCGTCAGGGCCGCCGAAGCCGCCAGGACCACCAGCGCCGCCAGGGCGGTCCCGCGGGCCGCTGCGGTGACCGTGACTCGCCGTGTTCCGCGGTTGCGCATCGCTCCATGGTCGCATCGCGCCACGACCCGCCACGGGAGCGACAGGGGGACCGGCCGGACCGGCCGCGGGACGGGCAGCCGGATCCGTGCGACGGCGCGGAAAACCGTTTGCGTCCGACCACGCTCCGACGCGAACCTGTCACGGTTTGCTGCCGCCGCACACCGCCGTCGCGCGCATCGGTGTCCGACCGACTCCCCTTCCCCGAACCCCTCCCTCTCCCCGAACTGACACGAGCCACTGGGACGTCATGCAGATCCAAGACCTTCCGTATCCCGACCCGGGCGTGCCGGACGCGCGCTCGGGCCCCCGATTCCTGTGGTGGCTCTTCCGGAACCAGCTGGGCGGACAGGTGAAGTCCCTGGCCTGGGGGCTGCTGCACTTCCTGTCCGTCTCCGCGCTGCCCTTCTGCGTCGGCGTCGCCGTACAGGCGGTGGTCGACCGTTCCGGTGAGCGACTCGCCCTCGCGGGCGGCCTGCTGGCCCTGTGCTGCGCCGGGAACGCGATCGGTGAGACCTTCCTGCACCGCACGGCCGTGACCAACTGGATCACCGCGGCCGCCCGTGTCCAGCAGGTGCTGGCCCGCAAGACCGCGTACCTCGGGTCAGCACTGACCCGCCGTGTCGCGGCAGGCGAGGTCGTGGCCGTCTCCACGGGCGACGTCGAGAAGATCGGCTGGTTCGTCGAGGCCTGGTCCCGGTTCACGGCGGCGGCGCTGACCCTGGTGCTGGTCACGGTCGGCCTGGTCGTCTACCAGCCGACGCTCGGCATCGTCGTCGCCGTGGGCCTGCCCGTGCTGGCGATCGCCGTGCTGCCGCTGCTGCCCCGGGCGACCAAGCGGGCCGACTTCCAGCGCGAGAAGGCCGGCCGCGCCACCGAACTGGCCTCCGACACCGTCGCCGGTCTGCGGGTCCTGCGCGGCATCGGCGGCGAGGAACTCTTCCTCGACCGCTACCGCAGCGCCTCCCAGGAGGTACGCCACGCGGCCGTGCGCAGCGCCCGGATGTGGTCGCTGATCTCCGCGATCCAGGTACTGATGCCGGGGCTGCTGCTCATCACGGTGGTCTGGTACGGCGTCCACCTGGCCCGGCAGGGCCGGGTGACCGTCGGCGAACTGGTCACCGTCTACAGCTCGATCATGATCCTCACGTATCCGCTCAGGCACTTCGAAGAGATCGCGATGGCCTACTCCTTCTCGCGGCCCTCGGCCCGCCGGGCCGCGCGTGTGCTGTCCCTGGAGCGGCCCACCGACACCGAAGGGTCGCGCGACGGGTCCGACCTGCCCTCCGGAGACCTGTACGACCCGGCCACCGGTCTGCTCGCCCCCGCGGGCCGGTTCACCGCCGTGGTGTGCGGTGACCCCGACGCGGCCGGCCGGCTGGCCGAACGGCTCGGCGGCCATGCCTCGCAGGACGGCGTGTCGGTGCTGCTGGGCGGTGTCCCGCTCGACGAGTTGCCGCTCGGCCGCGCCCGTGCCGCCGTCCTCGTGCAGGACAAGGACCCGGTGCTGCTCTCCGGCACGCTGCGCGAGCTGCTCGACGTCCCCCGGTCGGGTGACGTGGGCGCCGAAGAGGCGCTGGAGGCCGCGCAGTGCGAGGACGTCCTGGCCGCGCTGGCGCAGGGGTCCCTCGACGCCGCCGACCCGATGGACGCGCGCATCACCGAACGCGGCCGGTCCCTGTCCGGCGGCCAGCGCCAGCGCCTCGCGCTCGCCCGGTCGCTGATCACCGATCCGGAGGTGCTCGTGCTGGACGAGCCGACCTCGGCCGTCGACTCGCACACGGAGGCACGGATCGCACGGGGCCTGCGAAACCTGCGATCCGGGCGCACGACCGTGGTGTTCACCTCCTCGCCGCTGCTCCTGGACCGTGCCGACCGGGTCGTGCTCGTCCACGAGGGCGCGGTCGCGGCGGTCGGAGTGCACCGCGAACTGGTGCACGGCGAACCGCGGTACCGGGCCGTGGTGACGCGGGAGACCGAGGAGGAGACCGCCCTGGGCGAGGGCTCGGGCAGGCGCTCGGACACCGCCCTGGGCGCCAGCTCGGTCGAGCGGTTCGCCGACGACGACGTACTGAAGGAACTGGAAGAGATCGAGGAGTCAGCATGATCGGCGTGGCGCCACCGGCGTACGACCCGGCGGCACCGACGACGGCGAACACCCTGCCGGTCGGCTCGCCCGCCACCGTACGCGCCTACGTGATCGAGTTGTTCCGCCGGCACCGCCGTGCCTTCCTGCTGCTCATCACCGTCAACACGGTCGCCGTGGTGGCCTCGATGGTGGGGCCCTGGCTGCTGGGCGGACTGGTGGAGCGGGTGTCGGACAGCGACGGTCCCGGCGTCCCCGGCCGCAACCTCCATCTGGAGCTCACCGTCGGGCTGTTCGTGGCCGCTCTCGTCGTCCAGGCCGTGTTCGTACGGCAGGTGCGGCTGCGCGGCGCGATGCTCGGTGAGCGGATGCTGGCCGATCTGCGCGAGGACTTCCTCGTCCGGTCGGTCGGGCTGCCGCCCGGTGTCCTGGAGCGGGCCGGGACGGGCGATCTGCTGTCCCGGATCACGACGGACATCGACCGGCTGGCCAACGCGATGCGCGAGGCGGTGCCCCAGCTGGCGATCGGCGTGGTGTGGGTGGTCCTGCTGCTCGGCGGGCTCGTCATGACCGCGCCCCCGCTGGCCGCTGCCGTGCTGCTCGCCGTGCCCCTGCTGGTGATCGGCTGCCGCTGGTACTTCAGACGGGCGCCGTCCGCCTACCGCTCGGAGGCCGCCGGGTACGCCGCCGTGGCCGCCGCGCTCGCCGAGACCGTGGACGCGGGGCGCACCGTCGAGGCGCACCGCCTCGGTGAGCGCAGGGTGGAGCTGTCGGAGCGGCGGATCAGGGAGTGGACGGCCTGGGAGCGCTACACCCTCTGGCTGCGCTCGGTGCTCTTCCCGTTCGTCAACGTCACCCACGTGATGATCCTCGCCTCGGTCCTGATGGTCGGCGGTGTCTTCGTCCTCCAGGGCTGGATCGGGGTCGGTCAGCTGACGACGGGCGCGCTGATCGCGCAGATGCTGGTGGATCCCGTCGGGCTCATCCTGCGCTGGTACGACGAGCTGCAGGTGGCCCACGTGTCGCTGGCCCGGCTGGTCGGGGTCCGGGACATCGAGCCGGAGGACGGGGACGATCGGGTGACGCCCGACGGCCACGACGTGCACGCCGACCGGGTGCGTTTCGGCTACCTGGAGGGCGTGGACGTGCTGCGCAAGGTCTCCTTGCAGGTCGCGCCCGGTACCCGGCTGGCGCTGGTCGGCCCGTCGGGAGCGGGCAAGTCCACCCTGGGCCGGCTGCTCGCGGGCATCTACGCACCGCGCGAGGGCCGGATCACCCTCGGCGGCGCGGAACTCTCCCGGATGACCGCCGAGCGGGTCCGCGCGCACGTGGCCCTGGTCAACCAGGAGCATCACGTGTTCGTGGGCTCCCTGCGCGACAACCTCCTCCTCGCCCGCACCGACGCGACCGACGCCGAGCTGTGGGCGGCGCTGGGCGCGGTCGACGCGGACACGTGGGCCCGCGGGCTCGACGAGGGCCTGGCCACCGAGGTCGGCTCGGGCGGGTTCGCGCTCACTCCGGCGCAGGCCCAGCAGATCGCGCTGGCCCGTCTGGTGCTGGCCGACCCGCACACGCTGGTGCTCGACGAGGCGACCTCGCTCCTCGACCCCCGCGCCGCCCGCCACCTGGAACGGTCCCTCGCCCGCGTCCTGGACGGCCGCACGGTGGTCGCCATCGCCCACCGCCTCCACACCGCCCACGACGCCGACGTCATCGCCGTCGTCGAGAACGGGCGCATCAGCGAGATCGGCAGCCACGACGACCTGGTCAGGGCCGACGGAGCGTACGCGGCGCTGTGGCGGTCGTGGCACGGGTGAGTGAGGGCGGCGGCTCGGCCGGGGGCGGCGAGCGGGTCCGCGGCGGGTGCGGGTCCCGGTGAGGGCGGTGTCATCGGGACGAAGCGCTGCGCTTTCCCCGAGGTGAGCCCTGCCGTCCCGCGGGTGCGGACCCGTGCCGTTGCGCCGGAGCGAAGAGGGGTGGAAGGCTGGATAGCGGCACCGGTTCGGGGAGCACCCGGGAAGCGCGCGATCAGCGCCGGGTGCGGCCTGTGCCCCCGCACCGCGGCGGTCCGTTGCCGTCCACGGTGAGATCGGGCCCGTCCCCAGCACCTGGAGGTACCCGTGAACAGCGCCGACGGATGGGGGGACGACGTCTACCAGCCCGACGCAGACGATCAACGTGAGGACACGGGTCTGCTCGACGCGGAGGACACCCTGGACAACGACGGCGTCGACGACCCGCTGGACCGTGGCTGGTCCCCTCCGGAACGGCCGTGGGCGGTCGAGCACACCGGTGTGACGGCCGCGGAGCGTCACCAGGGCGAGACCCTCGACCAACGACTCGCCGAGGAACTGCCCGATCCGGTCCCACCCGACGGTGACGGCCTCGGCGATACCGAGGGCACGGACGGGGAACTTCTCGACAACGAGGTCGGGGCCATGCGCTCCGGCCGGCTGGTCGCGCCCGACGAAGGGGCTCACGAGGACGAGGAGAGCGCGCTCGTCGCGACGGACGTGGGCATCGACGGCGCGGCCGCGTCGGCGGAGGAGGCCGCCGTGCACATCGTGGACGAGGACGCGCTGTACGGCTGACCGCGCGGCCCGGTGCGGTGCAGCACGTGGCCCTTCGGCTCCGCACCCACGGTGCCCGACGACGCCGCCACAGGAGGAGTTCGCATGCAGCAGGACAAGCACCCCGACTACCGTCCGGTCGTCTTCCGCGACCGTGCCGCCGGCTACGCCTTCCTCACCCGGTCCACCGCGACCAGCGACCAGACGATCCAGTGGGACGACGGCGAGACCTACCCAGTGGTGGACGTCGAGATCTCCTCGGAGAGCCACCCCTTCTACACCGGCAAGGCGCGAACCGTGGACTCCGAGGGCCGCGTCGCCGCCTTCGAGCGTCGCTTCGGCGGCGCAGCGGGACAGGGCAGCGGATCGGGACAGGGCGGCTGATCCGGAAGGCGGCACCACCGGCGTCGGCGCTTCCGTGGTGCCCGCCGCCCCCGACCCTGGAGAGTCAGGACTGTCCGGCCCCGCCGTGCGGACCAGCCGGGCCTCACCTTGCCGCACGGGCACCGAGCCGATCCGCCCGGCCCTGACCGGGCTCCGACGCTGCCTCCCGCTCAGATGACGTTGAGCGCCGCCGCGCAGCCCACTCCGCCGAGCACCATGAACACCGGCATCAGCACCTTGAGCTCGACCCAGCTGCCCGCCCGGAACCGCATGGCCTTGGGCGGCCCCAGCGGATACCAGCGCTTGCGGCCCACGGGGATCGGCCACAGGATCGGGCAGCCGGACACCGTCAGCGCGTCGCCGATGTCGTGCACCAGCGCCCCCAGCACGATCGGCAGCCCCAGCCACAGGTACTCCTGGCCCGGTGCCGTGAACAGCCAGTCCGAGCCGTTGCCCGGCTTGTCCAGGACGCCGGCGATGATCCACGCGCTGGTCGCGGCCAGGAGCCACACCAGGACATCGGCGCTGGCGCCTCGGGTCGCGCGCCACAGCAGGCCCTCGATGGCCAGCACCAGGTGCGCGAAGAGGATCGCCAGCACCGCCCAGCGTCCGCCGGTGATCGCCAGCACGGACGCGCCCGCGCCGATCAGCACGGCCCACAACCAGGTGTGCGTGAGGGTGCGGTGCCCGCCCGAGCGGCGCGGGTCGCCCTGCTTCTTTGTCGCCTTGTAGACGGCGTAGGACAGCTTGTCGACGATCTCGCACAGCCAGCGCGACAGCGGCCCGAACGCCCGCGAGATGGTCGCCGCCTTGTGATCGAGGTCCGGGGCGAGGGCCGCACCGGCACAGATCAGCGCACCCGAAAGCAGGACAGGCCAGGGCATTCCATGACCGGCGGCCGTGGCGGCCGCTCCGACACCGAGCCAGGCGGCGGCGCCCGAGAGTGAGTGTGCTGGTCCCATCATCGCCGTTGCCCGCCCCATTCCTCGTGTACCGCTGTCCAGTTGACCTGGTTCGTCGACCTGTCGTCGGCGACACAGCGTAGCGTTCGCGATCTTCGGTCCCGCATCCGATTCCCCTGTGGGCCAGGAGGGCAGGCAAGATGGGTGGGTGACCCTCATCGATCATCTGCCGCCGACCGCCGATCCCGACGCCCTCTACGAAGCCTTCGAGTCGTGGGCCGAGGAGCGGGGCCTCACTCTCTACCCCCACCAGGAGGAGGCGCTGATCGAGGTGGTCTCCGGCGCGAACGTGATCGTGTCGACGCCGACCGGCTCCGGCAAGAGCATGATCGCCGCGGGCGCCCACTTCGCCGCGCTGGCGCGGGACGAGGTCACCTTCTACACCGCTCCGATCAAGGCGCTCGTCTCGGAGAAGTTCTTCGAGCTGTGCAAGCTCTTCGGCACGGAGAACGTCGGCATGCTGACCGGCGACGCGTCCGTCAACGCCGACGCCCCCGTCATCTGCTGCACCGCCGAGGTCCTCGCGTCGATCGCGCTGCGTGACGGCAGGCAGGCCGATGTCGGCCAGGTCGTGATGGACGAGTTCCACTTCTACGCGGAGGGCGACCGGGGCTGGGCCTGGCAGATCCCGATCCTGGAGCTGCCGCAGGCGCAGTTCATCCTGATGTCGGCGACCCTCGGCGACGTCTCGATGTTCGAGGAGGACCTCACCCGCCGCACCGGCCGGCCGACGTCGGTGGTGCGCTCGGCGACCCGCCCGGTGCCGCTCTCCTACGACTACCGGCTCACGCCGCTCACCGAGACGCTCACCGAGCTGCTGGAGACCAAGCAGGCGCCCGTCTACATCGTGCACTTCACTCAGGCCCAGGCCGTGGAGCGGGCGCAGGCGCTGATGAGCATCAACATGTGCTCGCGTGCGGAGAAGGACCAGATCGCGGAGCTGATCGGCAACTTCCGCTTCACCACCAAGTTCGGCCGCAACCTCTCCCGCTATGTGCGGCACGGCATCGGCGTCCATCACGCGGGCATGCTGCCGAAGTACCGGCGCCTGGTGGAGAAGCTCGCCCAGGCCGGTCTGCTCAAGGTCATCTGCGGCACGGACACGCTCGGCGTGGGTGTCAACGTCCCCATCAGGACGGTGCTGTTCACCGCCCTGACGAAGTACGACGGCAGCCGGGTCCGTACGTTGCGCGCCCGCGAGTTCCACCAGATCGCCGGCCGCGCCGGCCGGGCCGGCTTCGACACCGCGGGCTTCGTCGTGGCGCAGGCTCCCGAGCACGTCATCGAGAACGAGAAGGCGCTCGCCAAGGCCGGCGACGACCCGAAGAAGCGCCGCAAGGTCGTCCGCAAGAAGGCGCCCGAGGGCTTCGTCGGCTGGACGGAGAACACCTTCGAAAAGCTCATCGCCTCCGAACCGGAGCCGCTGACGTCCCGCTTCCGGGTCACGCACACCATGCTGCTCTCCGTGATCGCCCGCCCTGGCAACGCCTTCGAGGCGATGCGGCACCTGCTGGAGGACAACCACGAGCCGCGCAGGCAGCAGCTGCGGCACATCCGGCGCGCGATCGCGATCTACCGCTCGCTGCTGGACGGCGGCATCGTGGAGAAGCTCGACGAGCCGGACGCCACCGGCCGTGTCGTCCGCCTCACCGTCGACCTCCAGCAGGACTTCGCGCTCAACCAGCCGCTGTCCACCTTCGCCCTGGCCGCGTTCGAGCTGCTGGACCCGGAGTCGCCGTCCTACGCCCTGGACATGGTGTCCGTCGTCGAGTCGACCCTGGACGACCCTCGGCAGATCCTCGTCGCCCAGCAGAACAAGGCCAAGGGCGAGGCGGTGGCCGCGATGAAGGCGGACGGCGTCGAGTACGAGGAGCGCATGGAGCGCCTCCAGGACATCACCTACCCGAAGCCGCTGGAGGAGCTCCTCTTCCACGCGTACAACACCTACCGCAAGAGTCATCCCTGGGTCGGCGACCACCCGCTGTCGCCGAAGTCCGTCATCCGGGACATGTACGAACGGGCGATGTCCTTCACGGAGCTGGTGTCCTTCTACGAGCTGGCCCGCACCGAGGGCATCGTGCTGCGCTACCTCGCGAGCGCCTACAAGGCCCTCGACCACAACATCCCGGACGACCTCAAGTCCGAGGATCTGCAGGACCTGATCGAGTGGCTCGGCGAGATGGTGCGTCAGGTCGACTCCAGCCTGCTCGACGAGTGGGAGCAGCTCGCCAACCCCGAGGAGATGACCGCCGAGGAGGCCCAGGAGAAGGCCGACGAGGTCAAGCCGGTCACCACGAACGCGCGCGCCTTCCGTGTCCTCGTCCGCAACGCCATGTTCCGGCGCGTGGAGCTGGCCGCCCTCGACCAGGTCGAGGAGCTGGGCGAGATGGACGCCGAGGCCGGCTGGGACGCCGACGCCTGGGGTGAGGCGATGGACAAGTACTGGGACGAGTACGACGACCTCGGCACCGGCCCCAACGCCCGCGGGCCCAAGCTCCTGGTGATCGAGGAGGAGCCGGCGAACCGCCTGTGGCGCGTCCGGCAGATCTTCGACGACCCGAACGGCGACCACGACTGGGGCATCAGCGCGGAGATCGACCTCACCGCTTCCGACGCGGAGGGCCGCGCGGTGGTCCGGGTCACCGACGTAGGCCAGCTGTGAACACAGGAGATTCCCACCCATGACGACGAACCCGGCCGAGAGGCTCGTCGATCTGCTCGACCTGGAGCAGATCGAGGTCAACATCTTCCGTGGCCGCAGCCCGCAGGAGTCACTGCAGCGGGTCTTCGGTGGCCAGGTGGCCGGCCAGGCGCTGGTCGCCGCCGGGCGCACCACGGACGGCGAGCGCCCCGTGCACTCGCTGCACGCGTACTTCCTCCGCCCGGGGCGGCCAGGCGTGCCGATCGTGTACCAGGTCGAACGGGTGCGGGACGGCAGGTCGTTCACGACGCGACGGGTCACCGCCGTGCAGCAGGGGCGCACGATCTTCAATCTCACTGCCTCCTTCCACAAGCCCGAGCAGGGCGATTTCGAGCACCAGTTGCCGCCGGCCCGCCAGGTGCCGGACCCGGAGTCGCTGCCGACGGTCACCGACGAGATCCGGGAGCATCTGGGCGCACTGCCCGAGCAGTTGGAGCGGATGGCCCGGCGGCAGCCGTTCGACATCCGCTATGTCGACCGGCTGCGCTGGACCAGGGACGAGGTCGAGGACTCCGAGCCGCGCAGCGCGGTGTGGATGCGGGCGGTGGGGCCGCTGGGCGACGACCCGCTCGTGCACACCTGTGCGCTGACGTACGCCAGTGACATGACCCTCCTGGACGCCGTCCGTATCCCGGTCGAACCCCTGTGGGGTCCTCGTGGCTTCGACATGGCGTCGCTGGACCACGCCATGTGGTTCCACCGGCCGTTCCGCGCGGACGACTGGCTGCTGTACGACCAGGAGTCGCCGATCGCGGTGGGTGGTCGCGGGCTTGCGCGCGGGCGGATCTACGACCGTGAGGGGCGACTGGTCGTGTCGGTCGTGCAGGAGGGACTGTTCCGCAAGCTGGGCTGATCCGGCCTGAAGCGGGCTGCGCGGTCCGGGCCCGGGCCGTGTGTGACCGCGGGAGTGGTGGTCCGGGCAGCCGATGTGGCCCGGGGCGTTGCGGAACGGGGCGTCGCATCCCGGGGTGTTCTGCGCCGCAGCCATCCCCGCAGGCCACGTGACGGCGACGGCTCCTGCGGCCCGGGCGTACCGAGTCGTGCCGGACGGGCTGGGGCCGGGGGCCGGTTCGCGGGCGGACGTGGCGCGGGCCGCCACCTGCGCGCCTCCTCCATGGCCGCCGTCACTTCGGCGCGCAGCAGGCCGATCTCGTCCGCGTCGTCCGCCGTCATGAGCTTCTCGGCGAGGTGCGCTGTGGGCGAACCCGGCGCCCCGGACACCGGCGGCCCCGGGCGGAACCGGTTCAGGTGGGACCGCTCGTAGGGGTCGGGGACGATCTCCGCGATCTGAACGGGGGCGAGGAAGGCGGCCAGCGCTCCGGCGCTCTCCCAGGGGCCGTCGGCCTGACGCAGCAGGAACCCACGATGACGTCCGCGCCAGTTGCGCGGGCGCAGATCCACGCCCGCGTCCAGCATGCGGCGCAGTTCCTCGGGCATCCGACGGGCGTTGATCAGCGGGGCGTTTCGCTCGTCGGCCGCGAACTGCCTGAGCTCCTGAGCGAGATAGAGCCACACCACGGCTCGATACCGGTTGAGGTAGAAGGTCACCGGCACCAGCAGGCCCAGGCGTGCGAGACGCGTGAACCTTCCGGTGCTCACCTTGATGAGGTCCGCGCCCTGGGTCGTACCGGTGGCCTTCACCCGCTCCTGCAGCGAGCCGGGGAAGCCGGCGAGCGACCGCAGGCGGTCGATCTCGGAGAGAGGGATGCGTCGGCCCCCTCCCTCCTCGTCGGGCACGGTCCGGATGAGGCCGAGGTGGACCGCCAGGTCCAACTCGATGCGTCGAAGCCCCAGTTGGCGTGCGGCCCGACTCGGCGCACAGGCAGGCCGGGGTGGTTGCGTGATGGTGTCGTCCGACATGATCGATCTCCCCCGTACGGTCACCGACTCACGCTGAGTGCGTGCGCCGTGACAGAAAGGTAACCGATCGGGCCGATCACGCGCCGAGCCTGTGGAAAACCTCCGGAGGTTGACGAAACAGCAGGTCAGAGGTCCGTGAAGGGCCCACGCTCGGGGTGCCGGGCGTCCACGTCGAGGTGTTCGCCGACTCGGTTGACGAGCAGCGTCATCTCGTAGGCGATCTGACCTATGTCGGCTTCCGCACCGCTGAGCACGCACAGACAGCTGCCGGTGCCGGCCGCGGTGACGAAGAGCACCGCGTCGTCGAACTCGACCATCGTCTGTCGCACTCTGCCCGCACCGAAGTGCCGTCCCGATCCCTTGGCCAGACTGTGCAGTCCGGACGAGACGGCGGCCAGGTGCTCGGCGTCCTCGCGCCGCAGCCCCGTGCTCGCCCCCGTGACCAGACCGTCGTTGGACAGCACCAACGCGTGCCGCACGTGGTCGACGCGCTTGGTCAGGTCGTCCAGCAACCAGCCAAGTCCCTGATTCTGCGCCATGGTCCGTTCTCCCCGTGTTGATGTCTCCTCCCGCGCCGGAGGATCTCTTCGCCACCCTCCCCGACGATCCGGCCCCCGGGCAAGGAGGATGGGGGCATGGCGAAGAAGATGACCGATGAGGAATGGCGGGCGTTCGTCTCACACGGCACACGCACCGGAAAACTGTCGACCGTACGGGCTGACGGCAGCCCGCATGTCACCCCGATCTGGTTCGTGCTCGACGGGGACGAGGTGGTGTTCAACACCGGGAAGTCGAGCGTGAAGGGGCGCAATCTCGTCCGTGACGGCCGAGTGGCGTTGTGCGTGGACGACGACCGGCCGCCGTACGCCTTCGTGGTGCTGCAGGGGCGTGCCCGTGTCTGCGAGGACCTCGGGGAGTTGAGGCACTGGGCCGGTCGAATCGGCGGGCGGTACATGGGTGAGGAACGCGCCGAGGAGTTCGGCGCGCGCAACGGGGTTCCGGGGGAACTCCTCGTCCGCGTGAAGATCGAGAAGGTGCTGGCCGAGAAAAGCGTCTCGGACTGACGGCACGCCCACTTTGGCCGTCGAGCACCGGCAGCGGCCCCGGCGCCGGTCGGCGCGACCGTCGACCGGGGTCGAGAACCGGTCATCCCACGGAGTCGAGCAGCCGGGCGGTGTGCATCCGCCCGGCGTACTCGACGAGTCGGATGAGCACCTCCTTCCCCGAGTCGCGGTCCCGCGCGTCACAGAGCACCACGGGCGTTCCTCGTTCCAGGTCCAGCGCGCGTGAGACGTCCTGGGCCCCGTACGTCCTGGCGCCCGTGAAGCAGTTGACGGCCACGACGAACGGGATGTGCCGGTGCTCGAAGTAGTCCACCGCGGGAAAACAGTCCTCCAGGCGCCGGGTGTCCGCGAGGACGACCGCGCCCAGGGCTCCCTGCGACAGTTCGTCCCAGAGGAACCAGAAGCGGTCCTGGCCGGGGGTGCCGAAGAGGTAGAGGGACAGGCCGGACCGGATGGTGATGCGTCCGAAGTCCATGGCGACGGTCGTGGTGACCTTCTGGTCCACGCCGTCCGTGTCGTCCACCGACTGCCCGGCTTCGCTGAGCAGTTCCTCGGTGCGCAGCGGCCTGATCTCACTGACCGCGCCCACCAGGGTGGTCTTGCCGACACCGAACCCGCCGGCGACAAGTATCTTCAACGCCAGGGCGGTCGTCTCGCCATCGGATGCGTCGAATTGCTCGGAGACCATCGATTACTTCTCTCTGCTGGGCGGCATCGTTCGAGGCCACTGCGTGTCGGTGTCCGTACGGACGCACGCTCGGGTGTGGTGCGGGGGCGGGTGGTTCGGAAGAGTCATCTACAACGCCCGCAATCCTTCGATCACCTCACGCAGGATCCGTTCGTCGGGAAGCTGGGCGGGCGGTACCGGACGGCTGACCGTGACGCGGCCCAGTTCCAGGAGGTCGCCGACGAGCACTCTGACGACCCCGACGGGCAGATCGGCGTCGGCGGCGAGTTCGGCGACGGACTGCGTCTCCGCGCGGCACAGCTCGATGAGAGTCCGGTGCTCCGGACCGAGCACGCTGTCCTGGTCGGTGCCGGGCGCGGCGGCGTCCAGGGTGACGAGGGCGATCAGGTCGAACCGCACCCCGGTGGGGCCGGGCCGGGTGCGTCCGCCCGTCATGGCGTACGGGCGGACCAGGGGCCCGGCCTCGCTGTCGTACCACTGACTGCCCTGCTCGCGCGGGGTGTCCGTCGTGTCCTCGGTCATGTGCGCGGACCGCCTCCCCGGCTCATCCCGCGGCAGGCGGCCGCGTGGCGGCACGCGGCGGTGTGTAGAGGTGCTCGCCGACGCGTTTGACCAGCCGTGCCATCTCGTACGCCACGAGTCCGATGTCGGCGGTCACGGCGGTGAGGACGGCGAGGCAGGAACCGTCACCGGCGGCCGCGACGAACAGGAAGGCGTCGTCCATCTCCACCATCGTCTGGCGCACCCCGCCGGCCCCGAAGTGCCGGCCCGCGCCCTTGGCCAGGCTGTGGAAGCCGGAGGCGACCGCCGCGAGGTGTTCGGCGTCCTCCCGACGCAGGTCGGACGACGCCCCCACGGCGAGTCCGTCGTTGGACAGCACCACGGCGTGCCGCACCTCACGCACCCGCAGCACCAAGTCGTCGAGCAGCCAGTCGAGTTCCCCGGACCTCCCCCACTCTCGACTGTGCTCCAGCGGGGGTCCCCCCACGGCGGCCCTCGTGCTCGGGTCCTGCATCATGCGAGGTCTCCTTCGCTGCTGTCGCTGCGCGCTGTCGAATCGGGTGTGACGTCGCCACCGGGTCGCCTGCCGCCGCCTCGTGCCCAGCCGTCCCGGTAGGCCGCCATGCGGTCCCGGACCAGTTCGGGGGTGCGCCGCTCGTCGTCCTTCGAGACGGTCGTCCCGGGGGCTTGTTCCGGGCGCCCGTCTCGCAGTTGGGGGGCCAGACTGGCCTGCCGTACGCGGCGCGGGAGGTCGTCGGAGGGCTGGGAGTCGTCCGGAGGGCGGTGCAGTCGCAAGGTGGTGACTCCGGGGGGTGGGGTGTCGGTCGTGGTGCCTGCCGCGGCCGGTGCGGGAGCCACCAGTGCGGGCCGCTGAGCGACCGCGTGGACGGGTTCTTGGTGCCGGTCGTCCGCCGGCACGCGCGCGTGGTCACCGTCGACGGGGGGTTCGGGGACCGCCTTGGCGCCGCGGGAACGTTCCGCCGGGGCGTTGTGCAACAGGGCGGTGGGCAGCAGCACGACGGCCGTCGTGCCGCCGTAGGGAGAGGTGCGCAGGTGCACCTTGATGCCGTGCCGGGACGCGAGCCTGCTGACCACGAAGAGGCCGAGCCGGTCGCTGTCGAACAGGTCGAGCGCCTCGGACTGCTCGATGCGCCGGTTGGCCTCGGCGAGGGTCTCCTTGCCCATGCCCAGGCCGCGGTCCTCGACCTCGACGGCGTAGCCGTTGCCGACGGGTTCGCCGGTGACGCGCACGCGTGTGTGGGGAGGCGAGAACTGGGCGGCGTTCTCGACGAGTTCGGCGAGCAGATGGGTGAGGTCGGCGACGGCCGCGCCGATCACGGCCGCCTCGGGGAGTTGTCGTACCTCCACGCGCGCGTAGTCCTCGACTTCCGAGACGGCGGCTCGGACGACGTCGGTCAGCGAGACCGGCATGCGCCAGGCGCGGCCGGGTGCCGCCCCCGAGAGGATGATCAGGCTCTCGGCGTGGCGTCGCATGCGGGTGGTGAGGTGGTCGAGCCGGAAGAGGTCGCTGAGTTCGTTCGGGTCGTCGGAGCGCCGCTCCATGCTGTCCAGCAGGCTCAGTTGGCGGTGCACGAGGACCTGGCTGCGGCGGGCGAGGTTGACGAAGACCCCGGAGATGCCGCTGGCCAGTTCGGCGCGTTCCACGGCGGCGCGCAGGGCGGCGCGGTGGACGGTGCCCAGGGCCTCGCCGACCTGACCGGTCTCGTCCTCGGCGGGCGGCCCGGGCGGCGCCTCGGCCCGGATGTCGATCTCCTCGCCGGCCCGGAGCCTGCGCATGGCCTCGGGGAGTTTGCGCCGGGCGATCTCCAGGGCGCTGTTGCGCAGGCTGACCAGTTCGACGACCAGGCCGCGGCCGATGCGGACGGAGATCACGAGAGAGGCGGCCACGGCGGCGAGACCGAAGAGGACCGCGGCACCGGCCGGGGAGAGCAGACCGCGGGTGAAGGGGTCGGCGCGGTCCGCGACGCCGTGTGCGGCGTCCTGTTCGATCGTCCGCATTCCGCTCTGCACGCGCGCGTGCGCCTCGTTCCAGGTGGCTTCCGCCGCGGCGTCGATCGCCCGTGCGCCCGGTGCGGTGGCCAGGACCTTGTCCTCGACGGCGGCCAGGGTCGTGTAGGGGCCGCCTTCGGCGAGGCGCTGCCAGGCCGCGCGTTCGGGTCCCCGCAGGTCCGTGACGGCGGATGCGGTGAGGGTGCGGCGGGTCTCGACGGAGCCGGTGAACAGCCGCAACCGCTCGCCGTCCAGGCGTCCGGCAACGCGTGCGCTGTCGAGCACCGCCGTCTCCTGGGCCAACGACTCCCCCGCGCGGGCGAATTCGAGCAGCACGCGCGCGTCGGAGCCGAGCTCGGCGTCCTGGATGCCGCTGAGCGCGCCGCCCACCGAGAACGCGGTCGCGATGGTCCTCGTGTACCGCCCGTACGCCTCGTCCCAGCCCGAACGGCGATCGAGTACGGCGTCGCGTACGGTGCTCAGCCGCTCGGCTCCGATGACGAAGGCCGCCAGCCGCCGGGCCACCCCGGTGGGCAGTTCCTCGCCGTCGGCGACCGTGTTGCCGTCGCCGAGGCGGAGCCGCGCCACCGCCTCGTCCGTGTCCTCGGAGAGCTTCTGGTAGTCGCCGCCCCGTTCGGTGGACGGGCGCGACGCGTAGCGCACCGCGGCTCCGCGTTCGGCCTGGAGGGCGGCGATCGCGTCCGCGACAGGGGCCCTGATCCCAGCGTCGACACGCTGCAGCTGACGCAGTCTGGAAACGTCCTGGGCCGTGGTGACGGTGGCGTGGGCCCACAGGGCCAGCAGCGACACGACCGGCACCATCAGCAGGCAGACGATCTTGGCGCGCACGGTGCGCGGCCGCACGCGCCAGCGTTCCGCGCGCGTGGGCGGGTTCTGCGGTGTCACGCCGGAGGGTTCCTGCGGGCCTTCGTCGGCCGGCGGTCCGGCGTGGGCGCGGCGGCCGCGTACGAGGGGCGGGGGCGGCGTCTCGGCGCCGGTTGCGGTGGTCCTACGGGGTGTACGCATGGCCTCCTCGCTCGGAAGGGTTCGGGGCGTGCCGTCCGGGTCGTCAGCGGTCGGGAACCGCGGCTAGCCGACGGCGCCCTCGACCGGCCGCTGGGCCGAGGCGGATGCCCGGCGCTCCCCTGTGGTGGGCGACAGGGCGACGAAGGCCGAGGTCAGGAAGAGGTAGGACCCGAGGCCGACGGCGAGGGGGAAGACGAACTGCATCGCCGTGGCCCCGGGCAGGCTCGTGCCGGACGGGGCGACGTCGACGCCGACCGCGAACATCCCCGTGTAGTGCATGCTGCTGACCGCCGCGCCCATGATCAGGGAGGCGATGGTGACGGCGACGGGCGACTTGATGTTGAGCGCCGCCCACAGGGCCGCGGTCGCCGCGACGACGGCGATCAGGACCGAGAGCGCGACGAGGGCGGGGTCGTAGGTGACGTGGCCGTGCAGTCGTACGGCGGCCATGCCCAGGTAGTGCATGCTGGCGACGCCGAGTCCGGTGGTGAGCCCGCCGAGGAAGAGGGCGCGGGTCCGGTCACGGCTGTAGCCGACGGCGAAGACGCCGGCGCAGACGACGGCCATGGCGACGAGGAGGCTCACGATGGTGAGCGGCACGTCGTAGCGGATGTCGGTGCCGCTGACGCTGAAGCCGAGCATGGCCACGAAGTGCATGGTCCAGATGCCGGTGGCGATCGCCGAGGCCGCGGTGACGAGCCAGTTGCGGCGCGACCGGCCGGTGGCGCCGAGCGCGCGGACGGTGCAGCGCAGCCCGAGCGCGGCGCCGGTGCACGCCATCACGTACGACAGCACGGGGGTCAGCCACCCGAGGGCGGCGTGGTCCAGGTGTCCCATGGCCCCGGGACGCTAGCCGGGGCGTGGGCGCACAACCGGGGCGCATTTCGAAAGCTGCTGCAATATGGCGCCAAGATGCACCGGATCGATCGCCTCACGCTCGAACGTGTGCACAGCGGCGTCATCCGTGCCGGTGAGGGATCATGCGGAACATGAGCGACGACCACACACATGTGCAGGAGTTCTTCACCGCCCGCGCCGCCGGCTGGGACAGCCGGTTCCCCGACGACGGGCCCGCCTATGCGGCCGCGACCGCCGAACTCGGGCTGCGCGAGGGTGATCGGGTGCTGGACGCGGGCTGCGGCACGGGACGCGCTCTGCCACCGCTGCGGGCCGCCGTGGGGCCCTCGGGAGTGGTCCTGGGGGCCGACATCACTGAGGCGATGCTGGAGGCGGCCGTACGGGCCGGACGGGACGCGGACGGGCAGTTGCTGCTCGCCGACGTGGCCGCGCTGCCACTGCGGTCGGAGTCGCTCGACGCCGTGTTCGCGGCCGGACTCGTCGCGCATCTGCCACGCCCGGCGGACGGTCTGCGGGAGTTGGCCCGTGTGGTCCGCCCCGGCGGCACCCTCGCGCTGTTCCACCCGATCGGCAGGGCGGCGCTCGCGGCGCGCCAGGGCCGGCAGATCACCCCGGACGACCTGCGGGCCGAGCCGAACCTCCGACCGCTGCTGGCCGGTTCCGGTTGGCGCATGACGTCGTACGTCGACGAGGACGACCGGTTCCTGGCACTGGCCGTGCGGGAGTTCTGACGCCTCAGTCCCGCCCGGCGACCGCCGCCGCGAAGGCGTCGGGGTCGTCGAACATGACGTTGTGGCCGGCACCGGGCACGCTCACCACGCGCACACCCGCGGCCTCCAGGGCCTGTGCGCCCGGGAGTTCACCCGTGAGCTCACCCTGGAGGAGGACGCGGTCGATCGACAGCCCCTCGAGGATGTCACGCATGATCGGCTCGGAGCCGCGCCTGAGCCACACGGCGCTGCGGTACAGGGCCCGAGGGTCGGCCAGTCGCATGGTCGACGCCCACAGCGGTCCGACCGCTTCCAGCACGCGCGCGTGCGCGCCGCCGACGAACTGCTCCTCGTCGTGGGCCGTGATCCACGCGCTCCCCGCGGCGGGCGGCGGCGAGGCGTCGAGGTTGGGCTCGGTGAGCACCAGCCGGGAGACGAGGTCGGGCCGACGGTGGGCGAGCACGATGGCCACGGAGCCGCCCATGCTGTGCGCGATCAGCTCGGCGCCGCTCAGTTCCGCCGCGTCCAGGGCCGCCGCCAGAGCGTCGGCGTGATCCTCCAGCCGATAGCCGAAATCCCGGGGCCGGTCGCTGATGCCGTGCCCCGGCAGATCGACGAACAGGCTGCGCCGTCCAGTGAGTTCGGGCCGGGCCGCGATGTGGGCGTGGTACACGGAGGACACCGCCCCCAGTCCGTGCACGTACACCCGGGCCGGCTCCTCCCCCGGCGTCTCCGTCCAGCGGATGCAGCTGCCCTTGCCGTCGAACTCGGTCTGCCTCATCCCGTCCTCCTCCGCACCCTGATCTCCATCGACCGCCACCCTATACCTCGACCCCGATGTATCTCCATACCGATGTACGGTCCCGGGGATGTACAACGGATCTGAGCGAGAATGGTGAGCATGCTGGAGCTCGCCATCCTCGGATTCCTCTACGCCAGCCCGCTCCACGGGTACGAGTTGCGCAAGCGCATCGCGGCGCTGACCGGGCACGTGAAGCCGGTCGCCGAGAGCACGCTGTATCCCGCGATCAAACGGCTGGAGAAGGCCGGCCTGCTGGCACGGGCCACCGAGCCCGGCTCAGTGGCCGCTCCGCGGCACGTGCTGACGCTCACCGATGCGGGCCGCGAGGAACTGCGCCACCGGCTCGCCGAGCCCGACCCGCGCGACATCAGCGACGAGAACAGGTGGTTCACGGTGCTCGCCTTCCTGCGGCATCTGGACGACCCGGCCGCCCAGTCCGCCGTACTGCGACGCCGGCTGGCCTTCCTGGAGGAGCCCGCGAGCTTCTTCTACGACGGTGACCGGCCGCTGAGCGCCGAGGAGCTGGACGACCCCTTCCGGCGCGGCGTCCTGACCATCGCGCGGGCCACGTCCCGGGCCGAACTCACCTGGCTGCGCGACACCATCGCCTCACTCGGCGGCTGACGGGTCGATGTGCCGCACGGGACAGCCCCGGACACCGGGTACCGGTCGGGTGCCGAGCTCTTCCAGCCGGTAGCCGTTCGGGTAGCCCCTGATCTCCCGGTTCTGGCGCGCGAAGTGGGGTGACCGGCGCGGCGGCAGCAGACGCACCGCCCGCCCACGCGCGCGTACCGCTCGCCGCACCAGGGCGCGGGTCGCGGAGCTCGGCGCCGGGTAGCGGAACGCCCTCAGAAGCGGTTCGTCGAGCAGGGCGAGTGTCGAGGCGCGCAGGAGGGACGCGAGAGGGCGTGGATACCACGAGGCCATCAGGTCGATGGTCGCGTCCGAGACCCGCCGCGCACCCTCGTCCCAGCCGAAGTGGGCCTTCTCGTAGGTGTCGAGGCATGCCTCGAACTCCTCGTAGGACTCAGGGATGCCCTTGATGCCCATGTGCCGGCCGAGCGTGCGGTAGTGGACGGTGGAGGCGACGATCTCGTGGCGCGAGAGTTTGCGCCAGCCGTAGGCGTCGATCCACCGCTTCGGCATCACGACGAACGTGCACAGCACGTAGCGCATGTCGTCGTTGCTGATGTCGTAGCTGCGGTGCATCTGATTGATCCGGCGGATCGCCGTGCGGCCCTGCTCGCTGCCGAAGCCGTGTTCGACGACGGCGTCGAGGAGCAGCGAGGTGTCGTCGTACCGCTTCTGCGACCGGTCCGTGAGCTCGGCCGTCTCGGCGAGCAGCCGGCCGATGGAGGGCACGGCGTAGGTGCGGTAGAGCGCCAGCTCCAGCGCCCGGGTGAAGTCCCACGGGAACTCGTACGCCGCGGTGAGCCGGTAGATCTCCGAAGCCTCGTGGAACGGGTCCATCCGCCGGATCTGCTCAAGCCGCTCGAAGCGCTTCACCGCTCCGCCCCCTTCTGCCGCCGATGCTTCAACTCTACGTTGATGGGGGGAAGATGGATGATCAGACCGGATCAGGCATGAGGGGGAAGGTGGTCACCATGTGGGGCAGGCTGCGCAGCAGCGGTACGAGATTTCTCCGTGCGAAGCACACGGAGACCGACACCGGCAAGGACAGGCGCACGCACAATCTGTTCGAGGCCGCCGCCGTGTATGTGTCGGCGCGCGTGGAGGACGACCAGGAGCAGCTGGACGAGGCCGCCGGGTGGGTGTCTCCGGAGGCGCTGTCGTTCGGCGTGAGCGAGCTGGCGTGCCGGGCCGTCGTCGCGCTCGCGCGGGAACGCGGCGAGTCGCCGCAGACCGTGGCCCGCTCGCTGCTCGGGCTTCCGGCGGCCTGACCCTGCGAACAATCGCGGTCGTTTCGCCCCGTCGGCCGGAAAACTGCAGCTCCGGGGGTGTTTGGGAGTCGTGACAAGCGGCTTGCGGGCGCACTAGGGTGCGCCGACGGACGATCCGATGGGGAGGCTGGGATGGCAGGGACGGACGAGGAGGCCGTCGCCGCCGCGGACGATGCGCTCTACGTGCTCACGGCGGTGCTGCTGACGCCGGCGAAGTTCCCGGGCGTGCTGGGTGACGACTACCCGGAGGCGTGCGCGGCGCTGGGTCTTGCTCCGCTCGCCGAGGGATACGGCCTGGTGCTCGGCCAGGACGGCGACGGCGCCCGGTGGACGGTCGTCGTCGACGACGTCTCCCTGGTGGCCGTCGCCATCGCGTCCTGGGACTGCGGCATGGAGTACGACCTGTCGCCCGACGAGCGCTCGGTCGTGACCGCCCTGCCCGGATGGCCGCTGGCCGTCGCCGTCGCCGCCCCCAATGTGCCGGAGCCGCACGATCCGGACCCCGAGGTCGCCGGGGGCCCGCCGCTGACGCCCCCGGACACGAGCGTGTGGGGTCCGGCTCAGCGGCGCCTGGGCGCCGACGAGATCGCCTTGCAGTGGGCGACGTGGCGGGCACAGATCGACGACGCCGACTTCAGGAAGCCCGGCGGCGCGTCGGACACGGCCGCCGCCGACGCGGAGGAGAGCGGAGGGGAGAGCGGGAGCGAGGAGGCCGGGACGGGCCGGTCCCGGGTGGGCCGCAGCGGCATCCGGCGGGTGCTGGCCGAGGCACGCGCGTACGTGGACTCCCCGCCGCCGCTGGGCCGCGTCCGGTCGTCGTTCGCCTCGGGTGACGCGCGAACCCTGCGCGCGGACGGCCCCGGCTGGTCGCTCGTCGCCAGGACCGACGACATCGCCTTCGTGCTCCTCGACGACCGGCCCGGCGAGGTTCTGCCGGTGGGCCGCGGGCCGGAGCTGCCCGGGTTGCTCGAAGCGCTCGACAAGATGGCCGTGCGCCCCAGCTGAGCCGTCCCGGGCAGGGATCCGCACCGTTCCTGTGCGCATGAGGGCGGGGGCGCCCGATGGCCTGACGGCCTGGCAGGGTTCGGCACATGTGGAAGGCCCGCCTCGACTCCAGGACACCGGCACGGCCTTCGCGGCACCTCGCGACACCTCGCCCCGGCTCCATCGCGCCGTCCCCTCACCGCGCCCTGTCTCCGCACCCCATTCGGCGGCGGTGTTCCATGTGGTCCCACCCCATGGAAGGCGCGGAGCGCTCCCCGCACGATGAGGCAGCCCCGGCGGTACCGCTTCCTCAGCGGTCCCCACGTGGCTGTCCTTCGTCCCCCGCCTCCAGGAGGCCGTCGTGCGCCTGTCCCGATGCGTTCCCTTCGCCGCCGCCACGCTGCTGGCCGGCGCCCTCGGCTGGCCGGCACCCGCAACGGCAGCGGCCGGTGGCACGCACCACTGCGCCGGTCATGAACAGGTACGGGTGCCGGGGGCGGCCTTCCAGCGGAGCGCCTGTCTTCCGGACCTGACCACCACCGGACTCGCCGGAACCCCCTACACCGACATGGCCGATCAGGCCGGGCTGACGGCGCGGGGGACCCGCACACCGAGCGGGGTACCCGGCGTTCAGATCGACGGCTACTTCCCGGACTCCTCCCGCTTCAACACCACACACGGTTGGCGGCACGACGCCCAGTTCGTGATCAGGTTGCCGGACCGCTGGAACGGCGGACTGGTCGTCACCGGAGCTCCCGGGACTCGCAGGCAGTACGCGACGGACAAAGCGATCTCCGATCAGGTGCTCGCGCTCGGCTACGCGTACGCGGCGACGGACAAGGGGAACAACGGCGCCGACTTCCATCGGGACGGGAAGCGGCCGGGAGACGCGGTCGCCGAGTGGAACGTGCGGACCACTCAGCTCACCCGGGCGGCCCGCAAGGCGGTGGCCCAGCGCTACGGTCGCACTCCCCGCCGCACCTACATGACCGGTGTCTCCAACGGTGGCTATCTGACCCGCTGGCAGTTGGAGAAGCACCCCGAACTGTACGACGGCGGCGTGGACTGGGAAGGTGCCCTCTGGACCGCGGACGGCCCCAACCTGCTCACCTCCCTGCCCACGGCGGTGAGCCGCGCGCTCGGCTCCGCGCGGGACGAGGATCTGTACGCGGTCGGTTTCGCTCGCGGCTCCGAGTTCCTGTGGCCGTACCACGAGCGGGTCTACTGGGGGGTGACGCAGAAGATCTACCGCGCCGAGTTCGATCCGGCGTACGACCCGGACTGCCCGGGTCCGTCCGACGGGACCACGCCGGAACAGATCCTGGCGCCGTGCGCGTCGGACGCGGCCTACGACTACGCGTCGCGCCCGGCGTCCGTCCACCACGCGGTGGCCCGCGTCGCGCTCACCGGGCGCATCGGCAGACCGCTGATCACCCTGCACGGAGATCTGGACGCGCTCCTGCCGAAGGCAGCCGACTCGGACGTGTACGCGCGCATGATCGACCTCAGCGGCCGAGGCCGGCTGCACCGCTATCTCACGATCGCGGACGGCACCCATGTGGACGGGTTGTACGACACCCATCCCGATCGGCTCCGGCCGATCCTGCCCTGCTACCGGTCGGCCTTCGACGCGCTGGTGTCCTGGGTGGAGCGAGGCACTCCACCGCCCGCGGACCAGACCGTCGGCAGGCCCGCGAACGGCGATGTGCTGAACTCCTGCCCGCTGTCCGCCCCGACCGCACCCGCTGCCGAGTGAGGGTCAGCGACCGATCTCCTTGCGCGTGACGCGGCGCAGCCTGCGCCGCTGGGACGGGTCGAGCGTGAGGTACGCGGCGGCCGGGACTCCCAGGACTATCAGGAGCGCCGCCCACCAGGGCAGCCAGATCAGCAGGATGAGGCCGGCCGCCACACCTCCCGCGGCGATCTTCGCGTTCTTCGACATGTGCGTCGCCTCCTTCGCGGCCACTGCCGCTCTCTGTCCTGGAAACGGGTCCGCGCTTCCAGCGGTTCCGGACTCCGACCCTGAGACGACCCTGAGGTGCGGCCCTTAGTGGAGATACCCGCCCCAGCGGTCGAGTGACCCACGTCACGGCTCAGGTATGCCAGGTGCGCCGCTCGAGTGCTGTACCTTGACCACCTTGCGCGAGTAGTCAAATTTGAGGAGTGTCACAGAACTGTGCCGAGGCTTCCCGAGGCAACACTGTCCGAAGTTTCCGAACTGACCTCCTGCTGTGCCGTTTTCCTGCCCGGTGACCCGGCCCGCACCGGCCGGTTCGCCTTCTGGCGGGCCGAAGACGGCGCCGGCCCGCGCGTCCCGTCCGGAGCGGTCGAGGACCTGACCGTCGCCCTTCCCGGCGCGGACGGTGTCGAGCTGGTGAGCGTGCCGGCCGCCGTACTGCCCGTGCGTGCCGCCCTGCCTGTGCTCACACACGCGCGTACCCGGGCGCAGGGACACCGAGCGGCCGTCTTCTGGGGCGCGGCCGCGGTGCTGGCCCTGCAGCTCGTGGCGCGCGGCGCGCTCTTGCCGGGCCTCTCGGCGAGCGACCACGACGCCTGGCGGGTCGGGCCACTGCGACCGGAGGACATGGACCGCATCCGGGACCTCGCCGCCGCGATGCCGCCCGAAGCACACGCCGTGCCGCTGGGGGCCGCCGGTTCGCCCGGACTACCGGATCCGGAGCGACTGCTGCGGGCCTTCCTGGACGCGGTCGCGGACGCGCTGCCCCGCTCCCCCGCCGCCGAGCTCGTGACGGGCGGGCCCGCCTATGCGGCCCGGGAGCCGCAGCATGTGCCGGAGCAGCGCGCCTGGGCGGCCGATGTCGCCGCGGGCCACGACGCGGGCGTACGGCTCTCGCTGCGGCTGGAGGTGCCGGGGCTCACCGGGGCGACGCGGGACGATGCGGCGCTGCGGTTCCGGGCGGTGCTGCAGGTGCACAGCGTGAGTGATCCGACGCGGGTCGCGGACGCGGGCGACGTATGGGCGGGATCCGCCGCCCTGGACCCGCGCGCGCGGATGGACGCGCTGCTGGCGCTCCGCCGGGCGGCGCGCGCGTGGGCTCCCCTGACGCCGTTGCTGTCGGCGGCTGTGCCGGACGCCGTGGAACTCGCCGACGAGGAGGTCACCGACCTGCTCGGGGAGGGCGCCCGCGCGCTCGCCGGGGCCGGCGTCGACGTGCACTGGCCCAAGGAGCTGGCCCGCAAGCTGACCGCCCGCGCGGTGATCGGCCCACCGGACGACGAGCCGGCTTCCGCCAGGATGACCTCGGACACACCTTCGTTCCTCTCGTCCGACGCGCTGCTGGCCTTCAACTGGTGCTTCGCGGTGGGCGACCAGCGGCTCACGCGCGAGGAACTGGACCGTCTCGCCGAGGCGAACCGCCCCGTGGTGCGGCTGCGCGACCAGTGGGTCCTGGTCGACCCTCACGAGGTGCGACGCGCCCGCACGCAGCAGGACCGCAAGGTCACGCCCATCGACGCCCTGAGTGCCGCCCTGACCGGGTCCACCGAGGTGGACGGCCGTCAGGTGGAGGTCCGGCCCACGGGGTGGCTGGCGGAGCTGCGTGAGCGGCTCGCGGATCCGGAGGGGCAGGAGCCGGTCGGCCAGCCCGCCGCCCTGGCGGCCACGCTGCGGGACTACCAGCGCCGGGGCCTTGGTTGGCTGTCCCGGATGACGTCCCTGGGCCTCGGGTGCTGCCTGGCCGACGACATGGGTCTCGGGAAGACCATCACGCTCATCGCGCTGCATCTGCACCGCCAGTGCGACGCCGCGTCCGCCGGACCGACGCTGGTGGTGTGTCCGACGTCCCTGATGGGCAACTGGCAGCGTGAGATCGAGAAGTTCGCGCCCGGCACAGGCGTGCGTCGCTTCCACGGGCCGCGACGCGACCTGGACGGTGTGGCGGACGGGGAGTTCGTGCTGACGACGTACGGCACCATGCGCCTGGACGCGCGCAGGCTCGGCGAGGTGCCGTGGGGCATGGTCGTGGCGGACGAGGCGCAGCACGTGAAGAACCCGTACTCGGCGACCGCACGGGAACTGCGCTCCATCGGCGCACGCGCGCGGGTGGCGCTCACCGGCACTCCGGTGGAGAACAACCTGTCGGAACTGTGGGCGATCCTGGACTGGACGACCCCTGGCCTGCTGGGGCGGCTCGGCACTTTCCGCACGCGCTACGCGCAGGCCGTCGAGGGCGGCCAGGACCCGGCCGCCGCCGAGCGGCTGGCCCGGCTCGTACGGCCGTTCCTGCTGCGTCGGCGCAAGTCCGACCCGGGAATCGCGCCCGAGTTGCCGCCGAAGACCGAGACCGATCGTGCCGTGTCACTGACCACGGAACAGGCCGGTCTGTACGAGGCCGTGGTCCGCGAGACTCTCGCGGAGATCGCCGGCGCCGACAGCATGGCGCGGCGCGGCCTGATCGTGAAGCTCCTGACGGGCCTGAAGCAGATCTGCAACCACCCGGCGCAGTTCCTCAAGGAGGAGCGGCCGAGGATCGCCGGACGTTCGGGAAAGCTGGAACTGCTGGACGAGTTGCTCGACACGATCGTCTCCGAGGGGGCGAGCGCGCTGGTCTTCACCCAGTACGTGCGCATGGGAAGCCTCATCGAGCGTCACCTTGCGGCGCGCGGCGTGCCCTCGCAGTTCCTGCACGGCGGAACGCCGGTGGCCGAGCGCGAGGCCCTGGTGCGGCGCTTCCAGGACGGCGAGGTGCCCGTCTTCCTGCTGTCGTTGAAGGCGGCGGGCACCGGCCTGAACCTCACCCGCGCCGAGCACGTCGTGCACTACGACCGGTGGTGGAACCCGGCCGTCGAGGCCCAGGCCACCGATCGCGCCTACCGCATCGGCCAGACCCGGCCCGTGCAGGTGCACCGGCTGATCGCGGAGGGAACCATCGAGGACCGTATCGCCGACATGCTGAGCCGCAAGCGGGAGCTGGCCGACGCGGTGCTCGGCGCCGGCGAGGCAGCGCTGACCGAGCTGACGGACGCGGAGCTGGCCGATCTGGTGGAACTGCGAGGAGGCGACCGATGACTCCACACGGCGGTGACATGGAGCGCACCTTCGAGGCACTGCCGCCCGCACACGGGCGGGGGTTCGCACAGACGTGGTGGGGGCAGGCCTGGCTGAAGGCGCTGGAGGAGACGGCTCTGGACTCGAAGCAGCTCAAGGCCGGCCGCAGGCTGGCACGCGCCGGAGCGGTGGGTGCGGTGTCGGTGCGGCCCGGGCGCATCACGGCCGTGGTGCAGGGCCGCGACCGTACGGCGCACCGGGCCGACGTGCTGCTGGAGGAGCTGTCCGCGGGGCAGTGGGACCGCTTCCTGGACATGACCGTCGAGCGGGCGGGGCATGTCGCGGCGCTGCTGGACCGTGAGATGCCACCGCACCTGGTGGAGGACGCGGCCACCACGGGTATCGAACTGCTCCCGGGCATGGGCGACCTGGAACCGGAGTGCGGCTGCGGCGCCTGGGACCACTGCGGGCACACGGCGGCCCTCTGCTATCAGCTGGCACGGCTCCTGGACCAGGACCCCTTCGTGCTGTTTCTGATGCGTGGCCGCGGTGAACGCGAACTCCTGGAGGACCTGCAGACCCGCAGCGCCGCACCCTCCGCCGGCCCGAGCACGCAGCCCGTGGCGTACGAGCCGGAGGGCGTGGACGCCGCGGAGGCGTATGCGATGGGTGACATCCTGCCGCCGCTGCCCGACCTGCCCGAGCTTTCCGCCGGGCCGGGGATGCCACCGTCCCTGGACACGGAGTCGCCGCCCGCACCCGGCGTCTACACGGCCGCGCTGGAGTTCCTGGCCGCCAGGACCGCCGTGGAGGCACACCGCCTCCTTGCCGAAGCGCTGCAGAGCGGTCCCGAACCACACGCTCCGCGCGAGGAGTTGACGCCGGCGCAGGATGCCGTTCGCCTCGCCGCCGGTTCGCCGCCCGCTGAGGTGACCGAGCGCCTGGCTGACGGCTCCGGGCGTGGCGCTCAGGGGCTGGCGACGGCCGTGCGTGCCTGGAAGCTCGGGGGCCTCGCCGCGCTCGCCGTACTCGACGAGGAGTGGACCGTCGAGGGCGAAACGCTCGCACGCGCGCGTGGCGCTCTGGAGTCGGCCTGGGACGAGGACGAACGACCGGTGCTGCGGGCCGAGCACAACCGGTGGACGGTCGTGGGTGTGCCGTGCCAGCTGCGCCTGGGACGCGACGGACGCTGGTGGCCGTATCGCGAGGAAGCCGGCCGCTGGGTGCCGG
The DNA here is from genome assembly GCF_053594495.1 of Streptomyces sp. NPDC001920. Lineage (NCBI taxonomy): Bacteria > Bacillati > Actinomycetota > Actinomycetes > Kitasatosporales > Streptomycetaceae > Streptomyces > Streptomyces sp. NPDC001920. The sequence goes on along the minus strand of NZ_JBSFEP010000021.1, from coordinate 70,113 downwards.
CGGCAGGCCCTGCGCAGGATCCGGCGACGGCTCTGGCGTCGGCGCGCTTCACGTCGGAGGAGGCACAGCGGTAGGACCTGCCTGACGGCGGGCAGGCGGTACGGGGCACGAGCGTGGCTGTCATGCGGGCCGGGGTGCGACTACGGCAGTTCGCCCTCCGGCGCGGGGAGCAGCGAGTCGAGCCCGCTCGGAAAGCCGCTGGGCAGCTCCGTGGGGAACCCTGACGGCAGGGAGGTCGGCAGGTCGCTCGGCAGACTGCTGGGGAGCTCGGTCGGGATGCTGAAGGACGGCCTCGGCGATCCGCTCGTGCCGCTCTCGGCGGGCGGCGCCTCGTCAGGGGAGCCGCCGCTTCCCGAGGCCATCAGGGCCGCGGCCGCGATGGCCCCCACCGCCCCGATCACGACAAGCACGACGAGCAGCGGATTCCACCGCCGCCCCGGCCCGCCGCCGTCCGGTGGCTCCGGCTGCCAAGCACCGTACGAGGGTGGGCCGCTGCCGCCCGGAGGGGGGCCGTAGGCCCCCTGTCCGCTGCCGAAGGCTCCGGGAGGCGGTCCGTAGCCGCCGCCCGGCGGTGGAGTGTCACCCGGCTGTCCTGGCGGCTGAGGCGGTACGGGAGGCGTGGCCATACCCCCAAGAGTCACGTCGTACCGGCCGGCATGTGAGCCCTTCCCGGGACCTGATACGGACCCGTGTCAGGGACCGCATGATTCCGGAACAACTCGCGCGGCGACCGGCCATGGACCCGTACCACGTGCGGCCGGTGTGTCGACGGGCGCCTCGCACGCGGCAGGCCGGCGGCAGCGGGGCACGCGCGCGTGGCCTCAGCCGCGGGCGCCCAGCAGGTGGTCCATCGCCAGCTGGTCGAGGCGCTCGAAGGCCATCCCGCGCGCGGCGGCCGCCTCGACATCGAACTCCTCGAAGGCGGTACGGTCCGCGAGCAGCGCCTTGAGGCCGTCCGCCGCGGTCGGCTGCGCCAGCTCGTCCAGGCGCGAGGCACGCAGGGCTTCCTGGACCTCCGGGTCGGCGCGGAAGGCGGCCGAACGCTCCTTGAGGATGAGGTAGTTGCGCATGCAGCCCGCGGCCGACGCCCACACACCGTCGAGGTCCTCGGTGCGCGGCGGCTTGAAGTCGAAGTGGCGGGGCCCGGTGTAACCGGCGCTCTCCAGGAGGTCGACCAGCCAGAAGGCGGAGCGCAGGTCGCCCGCGCCGAAGCGCAGGTCCTGGTCGTACTTGATGCCGGACTGGCCGTTGAGGTCGATGTGGAAGAGCTTGCCCGCCCACAGCGCCTGCGCGATGCCGTGCGGGAAGTTGAGCCCGGCCATCTGCTCATGGCCGACCTCGGGGTTGACGCCGTACAGCTCGGGGCGCTCCAGGCGCTCGATGAAGGCCAGGGCGTGGCCGACGGTGGGCAGCAGGATGTCGCCGCGCGGCTCGTTCGGCTTGGGCTCGATCGCGAACCTCAGGTCGTAGCCCTGGGTGGTGACGTACTCACCGAGGAGGTCGAAGGCCTCCTTCATGCGGTCGAGGGCCACGCGCACGTCCTTGGCGGCGCCGGACTCGGCGCCCTCGCGACCGCCCCAGGCGACGTACGTCCGGGCGCCCAGCTCGGCCGCCAGGTCGATGTTGCGGATCGTCTTGCGCAGGGCGTAGCGGCGTACGTCGCGGTCGTTGGCGGTGAACGCGCCGTCCTTGAAGACGGGGTGGGTGAAGAGGTTGGTCGTGGCCATCGGCACCTTCATGCCGGTCGCGTCGAGGGCCTCGCGGAAACGCTTGATGTGGGCCTCGCGCTCGCTGTCCGAGGACCCGAAGGGGATCAGGTCGTCGTCGTGGAAGGTGACGCCGTGGGCCCCGAGCTCGGCCAGGCGCCGCACCGTCTCGACCGGGTCGAGGGCACGGCGGGTGGCGTCGCCGAAGGGGTCCCGTCCCTGCCAACCGACGGTCCACAGGCCGAAGGTGAACCTGTCCTCGGGGGTGGGCTGGTAGCTCATGCCGCGACTCCTTGCTCGCTGACGACTGCTTCCACGACCATTTCGTCATGGCGCTTTACAAATTAGTATGCCGACGCGTCCCTGGGAAGGGACAAGATGTCCCGAAGGGGTGAGGTCCGGGTCGCGACACCCCGGGCACCCTCGAAAACAGCAGGTCAGATCCCGCCAAGCCGCGGAAAAGGGAGAGCGCGATGTCAGCAGCCGAGGGTCCGCTCGTCGTCGGCGTGGACACGTCCACCCAGTCCACCAAGGCCCTGGTCGTCGACGCGTCGACCGGACGGGTCGTCGCGAGCGGCCAGGCACCGCACACCGTGTCCTCGGGGGCCGGCCGCGAGAGCGACCCGCGTCAGTGGTGGGACGCCCTGTGCGAGGCGCTGCGCCAGTGCGGCGAGGCCGCGCACGAGGCCGCCGCGGTCTCGATCGGCGGGCAGCAGCACGGTCTGGTCACGCTGGACGAGCGGGGCGAGCCGGTGCGCCCGGCCCTGCTGTGGAACGACGTGCGCTCGGCACCGCAGGCGAGCCGACTGACGCAGGAGTTGGGCGGCGCGAAGTTCTGGGCCGAGCGCACGGGCTCCGTCCCCGCCGCGTCCTTCACGATCACGAAGTGGGCGTGGCTCGCCGAGAACGAACCGGAGGCCGTCCGGGCCACCAAGGCCGTACGCCTCCCCCACGACTACCTGACCGAACGCCTCACGGGGCTGGGCACCACCGACCGCGGGGACGCCTCCGGTACGGGCTGGTGGGCGTCGGGGACGGAGTCGTACGACACCGAGATCCTGGCGCATGTGGGGCTCGACCCGGCGCTGCTGCCCCGTGTGGTCCGGCCCGGCGAGGTCGCGGGAACCGTACGCGACGGCCACGACCTGCCGTTCTCCAGAGGCACCCTGGTGGCGCCCGGCACCGGCGACAACGCGGCCGCCGCACTGGGCCTCGGACTGCGCCCGGGAACCCCGGTGCTCTCGCTCGGCACCTCGGGCACGGTGTACGCCGTCTCCGAGCACCGCCCCGCCGACCCGACCGGCACGGTGGCGGGTTTCGCCGACGCGCACGGCGACTGGCTGCCGCTGGCCTGCACCCTGAACTGCACTCTCGCGGTCGACCGCCTGGCGACGCTGCTGGGCCTGGACCGCGAGGCCGTGGAGCCCGCCGTCGGCCTCACGCTCCTGCCCTATCTGGACGGCGAACGCACCCCCAACCTGCCGAACGCCTCCGGCCTTTTGCACGGCCTGCGGCACGACACGACCGCCGGCCAGCTCCTGCAGGCCGCCTACGACGGCGCCGTCCACGCGCTCCTCGGCGCACTGGACCTGGTCCTCGACGAGGACGCGGACCGCTCGGCCCCGCTGCTGCTGATCGGCGGCGGCGCCCGGGGCACGGCCTGGCAGCAGACCGTACGCCGGCTGTCGGGACGTCCGGTGCAGGTCCCCGAGGCCAGGGAGCTCGTCGCGCTGGGCGCCGCGGCCCAGGCGGCCGGCCTGCTGACCGGCGAGGACCCCGCGGCGGTCGCCCGGCGCTGGAACACCACCCGAGGACCGGTGCTGGACGCCGTCGAGCGGGACGAGGAGACGCTGGCCAGGATCAGCGGGGTACTCTCCGACGCGGCCCCGCTGCTGGAGCGGAGCCCCGAGGCGCACTAGGTACGGACGAGGACTGACTCCACGCATGACCGCACCCCTGCACGAGGCCCAGCCGGGCGCCGGGCGCGCGCTGCCCGACACCCAGCAGGGCATGCGCCGCCGCAACCTCGCCCGGGTGATGCACACCGTCAGCGCCGAGGGGCCGCTCTCCCGCGCCGCCGTCGCCTCCCGCATCGGCCTGACGCGTGCCGCGGTGTCCACGCTCGTCGACGAGCTGATCCGCTCGGGACTCCTTGAGGAGCTCGGTCCCGAGCGGCCCGGCCGGGTGGGCCGTCCCGGATCGGCGCTTGCCGTCAGCGGGCACGGTCCGGCCGGGATCGGCGCGGAGGTCGGCGTCGACCATCTCGCCGTCTGTGCGGTCGACCTGCGCGGCGACGTACGGTCCAGGGCGGTGCGGCACGGCGACAACCGGGGCCGCGCCCCGGAACCCGTGGTCGAGGAACTCACGGAGTTGGTGCGCCGGGTCGTCGCAGAGGCCGGGCACGAGGGGCTGTGGCCCGCAGGGCTCGCGGTCGCCGTGCCGGGCCTGGTGGCGCGGGACGCCCGTACCGTCGTACGCGCCCCCAACCTCGACTGGCGCGACACGGACCTCGGCGCACTGCTGGCCGTGGATCTTCCCCTGGCGGTGGGCAACGAGGCCAACTTCGGCGCGCTCGCCGAGCTCTGGCTGGGCGAGGGGACTCCGCGTGACTTCCTGCATGTCTCGGCCGAGATCGGCATCGGCGCGGCCGTCGTGGTGGACGGGGGGCTGCTGCGAGGAACGCGCGGTTTCGCGGGCGAGTTGGGCCATGTGCCCGTCCAGCCGGACGGCCCCGAATGCCCGTGCGGCGGGCGGGGGTGCCTGGAGCAGTACGCGGGTGAGGAAGCGGTCCTGCGGGCGGCCGGGCTGGAGCCGGGCGAGGACCGTGTCGGGCTGCTCGCCGAGCGGGCCGCCGAGGGCGACGAGCACGTACGGCGGGCCCTGCGCGACGCGGGAACGGCGCTCGGTGTCGCGCTGACCGGTGCGGTCAATCTGCTGGACCCCGAAAGTGTGGTGCTGGGCGGCGCGCTCGCGGGGCTGGCCCCCTGGCTGCTGCCTGCGCTGGAGGCCGAACTCGACCGGCGCACCGCGGGGCCCGCCTGCCCCGTCTCCGTGTCACGGTTGGGGCCCGAAGGGCCGTTGCTGGGGGCCGCGCACTCGGTGGTACGGGCGGTGCTCGACGATCCTGCGGCGGTGGCGGAACGGGCGTGAGCCCAGGACGAGTCCACTCGTGTGAGTGAGGACGTTGTCCACAATCACGTGGCTGTCCACGGAAGACCTGCGCTCCCCTCTGGCCCGACCCTCCTCCCCGTAACGTGATCCACGCAGGGCGCAGCCGTCGGGTCGCGGCGACGGCGGCGCTTCGGCGTACACCGGGGGTCTCACATGTCGCGTCGCCGAGCCGGCAGTTCTCGACGAAAGCTCCCCCACCTGTCCTGCGCGGAACAGGCTGCCGCGCCGGCACCCCCGACTCATGATCACCACGCCACGTCGCCCCGGAAAGGCCATGACCCCTATGGAACGCACGAGCCCACGTCCCAGCCGGCGGCGGATCCTCCAGGGCACCGCCCTCGCCGCCGTCCCGTACGCCCTGCTCCCCGAACGACCGGCCGGTGCGCATGTCCCCGCACCGGACCATCCGCTCGCCGAGTGGCGTCCGGCGAGCAGCGCCAACTACACGCCGGCGCACCGCCCTTCGACCCACCCCGTCGACCGGGTGATCATCCATGTGACACAGACCCTCTACACCAAGACGCTGTTCGTCTTCGAGAACCCCGAGAAGAAGGTGTCCGCGCACTACGTCGTCCGGTCGGGCGACGGGCACACGACCCAGTGCGTCCGTGAGGCGGACATCGCCTGGCACGCAGGGGACTGGGAGCACAACACGCGCAGCATCGGCATCGAGCACGAGGGCTGGGTGGACCAGCCCGCCTATTTCACCGACGTCATGTACAGGACCTCCGCGCGACTGACGGCGGCGATCTGCACCAGATACGGCATACCGAAGGACCGCGAACACATCATCGGTCACCACCAGGTGCCCGGTACGGACCACACCGATCCCGGCCCCCACTGGAACTGGACGCGCTACATACGGCTGGTCAACGCCCTCTGAGGGGGCAGCACGGCCGGGCTGGTGCGAGCGTCGTTCGGTGAGGGCCGTCGAAGAGGTTGTCCGTGCGCGTACGCGGAGTGACGATGTCCCCAGCCGCATCGCCTTCCGGGGAGGACGAGTTGACGGATCCGTGGGTGGCGCTGAAGCCGGGGGCCGACCCTGCCGAGCGTGTTCGGGTGCTGCGCCGTGCGCATGAGACGTTCACCGAGGCGGGTACCGTGCCGAAGCCGGTGCGTGCCGTGGTGGCGGACTCGTGGCGGCGTTCCGCGCGTGCCGGTGTCGGTCCGGACGGGACGGCGAGTGTGGAGCTGGCGGACGGTGATCTCGGCGCCTATCGCGCGGAACATCCGCTGGCTCGGGTGATGCCGCTCTTCAGGGAGCTGCTGGGTACGTTCGCGGCCGACGGCGAGCATCTGCTCGCGGTGTGCGACGCGCACGGCAGGCTGCTGTGGGTGGAGGGGCATCCCACGACCCGGCGGCGCGCGGGGCGGATGAACTTCGTGCCGGGCGCCCGGTGGGCGGAGACCGCCGTCGGCACGAACGCGCCGGGCACGGCGGTCGTCGTGGACCGGCCGGTGCAGGTGTTCGCAGCCGAGCACTTCATACGCCGGGTGCAGCCCTGGACCTGTGCGGCGGCGCCGGTGCACGATCCGCGCACCGGGCGGGTGCTCGGGGCGGTGGACATCACCGGCGGGGACGGGCTCGCGCATCCTCACAGCCTGGGGTTCGTGCAGGCGGTGGCGCGTGCCGCGGAGTCCCATCTGGCGCTGCTCGCGCCATCGGCGCCCACGTCCGACGCGCCCGAGCTGATCGCGCTGGGCCGGGACGAGGCGCAGTTGCGCATGGGCGGCCGACGGATCAGGCTCAGCCGCCGGCACAGCGAGATCCTGGTGTTGCTGTCCCGTCACCCGGAGGGGCTGACCGGGGACGAGCTGCTGTGCGCGCTGTACGAGGACGAGTCGGTGACACCGGTGACGCTGCGCGCCGAACTCGCCCGGCTGCGCCGCGCACTGAGCCCCGGACTGCTCGCCTCGCGGCCCTACCGGCTCACGGCGCCCGTCGAGTCGGACGTGGCGGTCGTCGAGCGTCGCCTGGAGACCGGTGCGGTCACGGCCGCGGCCACGGCGTACACCGGCCCGCTGCTGCCCGGCTCCCAGGCACCGGCGGTGGTGCGGCTCAGGCGCCTTCTCGCCGACGGCCTGCGTACGGCGCTGATCGCCCGCCGCGACCCCGATCTGCTGGCCGACTGGGCGCACGCGCCGTGGGGCGAGGGCGACCTCGACGTATGGCAGGCGCTCGCCGCGGTGCGACCGACCGCGGCGGTTCGGTCACGGCTGGCCGCGCTGGAGTCCGAGCTCACCGCACCGGTCACCTGGGGGCGCCGTCCGGCGCGCTGACGCAGACATGGGCCGCGACGGCTGCGGCCGGCGACGGGGTGACCCGCTCCGAGGGATCACCGGCTCGCGCAACGTACTTGCAACCTCGCCGTTCCTAGCCTCGCGCCGAGAGCTGCCCGACGGCGGGCAGCGCTTCTTCGGGAGGCAGAGCAGCATGACCCGTTACGCGGCACCCGGCACCGAGGGTGCGATCGTCTCCTACCGGACACGCTACGACCACTTCATCGGCGGTGAGTACGTGCCGCCGATCCGGGGGCAGTACTTCGAGAACCCGTCGCCGGTGAACGGGCAGCCGTTCACCGAGATCGCGCGGGGCACGGCGGAGGACGTGGAGCGGGCGCTCGACGCGGCGCACGCCGCCGCTCCGGCGTGGGGCCGGTCCTCGGTGACCGAGCGCTCCGACATGCTGCTGAAGATCGCCGACCGGATGGAGGCGAACCTGGAGGGGCTGGCGGTCGCCGAGAGCTGGGAGAACGGCAAGCCGGTGCGGGAGACGCTGGCCGCCGACATTCCGTTGGCCATCGACCATTTCCGGTACTTCGCGGGCGCCATCAGGGCGCAGGAGGGCTCGCTCGGGGAGGTCGACGAGGACACGGTGGCGTACCACTTCCACGAACCGCTGGGTGTGGTCGCGCAGATCATCCCGTGGAACTTCCCGATCCTCATGGCGACCTGGAAACTCGCCCCGGCGCTGGCCGCGGGCAACGCTGTCGTGCTCAAGCCGGCGGAACAGACTCCGGCGTCGATCCACTACTGGCTCGGCCTGGTCGCCGACCTGATCCCGCCCGGCGTGGTCAACGTCGTCAACGGATTCGGCGTGGAGGCCGGCAAGCCGCTGGCGTCCAGTCCGCGAGTCGCCAAAGTGGCGTTCACCGGTGAGACCACGACCGGTCGGCTGATCATGCAGTACGCCTCGGAGAACATCACTCCGGTCACTCTCGAACTCGGTGGCAAGTCGCCGAACATCTTCTTCGACGACGTCTGGTCGGCCGACGACGACTTTCGGGAGAAGGCGCTCGAAGGCTTCACGATGTTCGCGCTCAACCAGGGCGAGGTGTGCACGTGCCCGTCCCGGGCGCTGGTGCAGCGGGGCCAGTACGCCGAGTTCATGGAGGCGGCCGTCGCCCGCACCGAGCGGATCAAGACCGGTCACCCGCTCGACACGGACACGATGATCGGCGCCCAGGCCTCCAACGACCAGCTGGAGAAGATCCTTTCCTACCTGGACATCGGCCGCCAGGAAGGCGCGAGGGTGCTCACGGGCGGCGAACGTATCGAGCACGACGGCGAGTTGAAGGGGGGCTACTACGTCCAGCCGACCGTCTTCGAGGGCGACAACCGCATGCGGATCTTCCAGGAGGAGATCTTCGGGCCGGTGGTCTCCGTGACGTCCTTCGACGACTTCGACGACGCCATCAAGATCGCCAACGACACGCTGTACGGCCTGGGCGCGGGCGTGTGGACGCGGGACGTCAACACCGCGTACCGCGCGGGCCGCGCGATCCAGGCGGGCCGCGTGTGGACCAACTGCTACCACGCGTACCCCGCACACGCGGCGTTCGGCGGCTACAAGGGTTCGGGTATCGGCCGGGAGACCCACAAGATGATGCTGGAGCACTACCAGCAGACGAAGAATCTTCTGGTGTCGTACTCGCCGAAGAGGCTGGGCTTCTTCTAGACACATGCGAAAAGGCGCCTGACCTGGGTTTTCACCCGTCAGGCGCCCTTCGTGCAACCCGTTCTCGACCGGGCCCGGCTTGCGTGCTAACTCCCAGTTCCTCCCACGACTGCACCCCTCCTGACCAGTGCTTCCGGACCAGTCACGGACCAAACCCCCGGTTCAGCCCTCGGGTACGTCACCCTGACTGACGCGCTGCCACTCGTTCATGGACTGCTCGATGAGACGGTTCGCCTGCTCTCGAAGGCCGTCAAGGAACTTGGCGTAGTGGCGAAAGAGAACCTCGATGCTCTGGCCGGCGCGGCGGGCGCACTCGGCCGGGTCCACTCCGGAGTAGAGCCAGAACGAGATCCCGGCGTGACGGAGATCGTAAGGCCGCTTGGCCAGGCGAGAAGTGCGCTCAGTACGGGTCAGGGCGTATTCCCGGGCCCGCGCCCATGTGATGCCGTAGGCGGCAGCGTCCACGTAGTTGCCAGCCTGGTTCCGGAAAAGTCGACCGTCAGGTGCCACGTCGAACCGATTCACATGGGCACGCAGCATGCGTACGAACTGCGGCGGGATGGGAACAGGCCGCGTCGCGCTTGCCGCGCGACGCTTGAGCGAGTGCACCTCGTGCACCTCACCGTCGTCGGTCCACCCCTTGCCAGACGTGACGACCCCGCCCGAGAGGTTCAGCATGCCCCATCCCGTCTTTGGCAAGTGGCATTGCTCGATCCGAAGGTGGATGACCTCTGCTGGCCGCATAGCCGCGAAGTACATGCAACCGAAGAATGCTTCAAGATGAGGACCCCGCCCCCGCTGGCAAGCAACGGCCTCGAGCAGCCGAAGCACCTGGGCCGGATTGGGAACGGCGGCCGGATCCACCTCCTCACTGACTGCTGGCGCTTGCCACCGGAGCCCTTTGAGGGGGTTCTCTGCGAAGTACCCCTTCTCCACCGCAGTGTTGAGAGCTTCGTTGAACGCAGCCCTCTTGCGTCGGGCTGTTTTAGCCGCAGCCGCCTTGCCGTCCAGCTTGCGGCACATCGCATCGAGGGCCCGCCTCAGAACGTCGGCTTCCGCGAGGGCGCTGACCGGCAGCGAGTTGCGCTTCATCCAGTCCAGCGCATGGAGCCACTCCTCGGTGGGCTCGCACTCCCAAGCTTTCTTGTTGAATGCCCACGAGTACAGGGCACGCCGCAGTACCCGCGGATCGGAATACGCTGCGCCGGGGCGTACCAGGGCGGGCGTGACCGTAGCGAAGGCATCAGCCAGGGTGCGGCGGGTGTTCCCTGGCGTGCGCTCCCATCTTTGCTCGATGTATTCGTGCACCAGGTCGTACCACGTAGTGCGCTGCTTGATGGACCGCAACTCGGATGCTGGCAGACCTGTGTGCTCGTCAAACGGCTCACCCTCGCGCGCGGCTGTCATCAGCTTCGCACGCCGGCTGTCAGCAAGCGCGAACGCGATGAAGGACTCAGACTTCTCTCGCCCGTTAACCGTCCACCGAATCTGGAAAGGCTTGCGCCGGTCGGGGCGCTCACGTATCTCCCAGAAGCGGATGTTATAACTCATCGCCATCCAGGCGTATCCCTTTCACACGCATCCCACCACGCATCCAGATCGGCGCGCCGGCAGCGCAGTTCACCATTGGGCAGCTTGATCATTCGGGGTGCCTGACCGCGAGCGCGCAGGCGATAGAAAGCCGACGGGCTCATCCTGATTTCCGCTAGGACTTCGGCGAGCTTGAGCGCAGGTGGACGAGCCATTGATGTTTCCTCGGATGTTCCAGATATGTCGGCGGCCCAAGCAGCAGTGCTCGACTTGCACCCACTCCGCCGCAACTGATGGGCAAACTCTGTCAGTTACGGGGACTACTGGTCGTCGACATGAAGGGCCACGGTGTCCGAACGGCTCCACCGCCAAGCACAGCCGCTGAGAACACCTCAATGGTCGTCACGATCGCCGGTTTGGCCAACCGGCGATCTTGGTCTATGTTGCGCCCCGCAGGGCAACTCACGGACGATTGCAACGGACGAAACACAGGGGGCCAGTCGGCGCGATCGGAGAACGAGGCCACGCCGTCCGTCACGAACACCCCGAGTCCGTTGTCAACGCGGTCGCACAAACACATAGGCACAGCGCCGGGGAGGAGCGGCGCAATCCTCTCGCTCCGATGTGGTCCATACGTTCAGGGCACCAAGTGTCGAGCAGATGGGGGCGTTGAATCGGACCGATCGGAGAGCGGCATTCGACAGGGGTGCTCCTTGGGTCGGGGCCTCCGCGATGAGGCCGAGCAGCGCGAGGTGTCGGACGTCGTCATGGCCGACGTGCAGGTCGGCCTGGAATCCTGAATCCCGCCACTGACCTGGTATTTTCCGGGACGTTGTACGTTGACATATTCCCAGAGGAGGTTCCAGTCCTTCGGGGCTATTTCTCGTCTGCCGTGGGCGAATGCCGAGCCGCGGGAAGGCCAACCGAAAGACGCAGGGGGCGTTCCGTCGGAGAAGAGGGGCAAGGCGTGCTCCTCCATCACCTGACTCGGTCGCACCGTGATGTCGATGTGCACGATGCCAGGGACCAGCCCGGACGAGCGGTCGACAGCCTCCGAAAAGAAGGCGGCGGAGGTCGCCGGCTACGCTGCAGACATACCAGTGGAGGGCGCAGGCAATTGGGGAGCGAAGTGAAACTGAAGAGCTACACCACCTGAGTGTCGGAGTGTTCGTGAGGGTTACATGGATCCCTCTCCAGTTCCAGGGTCACGGCGCTGCACGGCCATGCAGGCAGTCGACACGGTACTGAGCCTCTGCTTGCCACTCGGTCGCGTGGCCTCATACGGGGCTTTGTAGGTTGCCATGCGCAACTCGCGAGGAGGAACTCGTATCCTTCGCACCTCGGTGACGTCCGTGCCGTACGTCTCGCGACACTGCGCGTACTCGGTCTCGGTGGCCGCGTCGGCCGTCGTCATCTCCGCGGCCATAGAGTCAAGATCCCACTCCGGCGGCACGACGGGGACCCGCTTGAAGTCCATCAGTAGCGGACGGGCCGTCGTGCGGTCGACGTTCACAGGTCACGCACTCGGGTGTGCCCGCGGCTCTGTGCCCCCCCCTAATTGCGGGGTTCCGCTTTCGATGCCGCAACTACCCGTGACCGTCCTCGGACAGGGGCGTCGCCGCCTCGATGGCTCGGTGACCCGCATGATCACGCCGCTCTGTTTAGCGGATGGTCCGGCACGGGCCGGGATGATGCTGTTTCAGCAGCGTGACGTGTGCCCTTGACGGCTCGGTAGAGTCGCGGTAACTGAACTGAGAGGCAATTGCATGGCCAACGAGATTGTGATCGCGCAGACGACCAGCGACAACGAGGATCAGGCGAAGGCGTTGGCCCGTGGCGCGGTCGAGAGCAAGCTGGCAGCGGGCGTTCACATTGATGCGCCGATCACAGCCTTCTACTGGTGGAAGGGGAAGGTCGAGACGGCGCAGGAGTGGCGGATCTCGTACATGACTACGACGGACCGTCTCCCGGCACTGGAGGCGTGGCTGCACGAGAAGCACCCCTACGACGTTCCCCAGTGGATCACGCTGCCCGTGACCGGCGGGTCGGAGGCGTACCTGTCCTGGGTTATCGAGGAGACGGCATAGGTTCTGCGGAGCGCCGGGCCGCCCGTACGACGGCGCTCGCGTCCTGGGCTTACCCGCCTACTGCGTGTGGGGTCTCAGGATGCGAACTTCCGTAGATGGCGGCCGAGTTCCTGCTCACTGTCAGGGAGCGACGAGGCGATAGTCGATGCGCGCTCCTTGCCCATCGTGTTGGGCTTGGCCTCTGCAGCTGCGACGAACTGATGTGACACGTACACCCCTTGATCGACGTCACCCCCACGCAGTAGGGCCGAAGCGAGATCACCGAGGACCACGACGCCCCCGTCCGGTAGACCGTCTCCGAGGCGGTCGACCGCGGTATCAGCTGTGGACGTGAGCTCGGGACGCCTCAGCTGGCCGTACACGGACAGGGCCAACGAGTCCATGCGGTATGGGGTCACGAACCTGACCCATGCCTGCTCGCTGGCGTGGTCCGCGAAATCGTAAGCGAAGCGCGCTCGGTCTAACGCCCGGAGCGCCCCCACCTCGTCGCCGGCCGCCGCAGCTTCTTCCGCATGCCTACCGAGAACCCAAGCGGCAGCAGTAGCGTTACCGTGGCCTCGCACGTCGTTGGCGGCTTGGGAGAGGAACTCCATCTTCGCCTTTGGCGTCAAAGCGCTGTAGCTGCTGTAGGTCAGGGCCAGGGCTCGGAGTGGAGGATGCCCGGCAGCCGCCGCGCACTGCGACGTGACTTTGTAGTAGGCGTTGGCTTTGTCGTGCTCCCCCAGGTCCCAGGCCACCCAACCGGCCAGAGCGGCGGTTTCTCCGGCGGCGATGGTGAGAGCGCCTTCGTGATCGCCTGCACGAGGCAGGGCCGCAGTGATCGCGTCAAGATGCGACTCGACCGTTTTTTGTAGCCGCCGCGCGCTGAGGTTGAGTTCCTGGACGTGCAGTTCAGCGGCTCGGTCGATGAGCGCGGCGGCAGCGGGCGAATCGATCTTGGCCCCCTTACTGAGGGCGAAGGCGAGGCGCCCCCAGGGCTCGGCGGCCACGCTCACGCCGATGGTGGCGCTACCCAGGAGCGTGCGACGCTTCACGGCGTCTTGCTCCTCCCCTGCATCGGCATGCACCTTTCTTTTCCGAGCTCGGGCGGACTTGGCCTCTCGCTGTAGTTCCTCGAAGGGGACACCACACGCCGCCGCGATGTGGCCGATCGTGTGGTTGGTAGGAATGTTCTCGAAGTTCTCATAACGGCTGATCTCTCGGCGGGTCATGGTGTCCCGGCCGGAGACAGCGTTGATCGCCTCCGCCTGCTCCTCCTGAGTCCGGCCCGCCTCCTGCCGAAGCCGGAGGAGCAGGTCGGCGAACGGGTCTGGCATGAGTGTGACCTCTGTTGGTGGGCGGAATCCAATCATGGCCTCAATTCCCCCCTGCAGTTTCCCTCTTGACATATTTTTCCCCCTCTGGATTCCCCTGGTAGACGGCGTCGCCGCGCGGTGCCATAGCCCACATGACCAGGCTCCAAGAGGCGACCCCGCCCGGCGGGGGCATCCGTAGCTGTGCGGCTACAGCAGGCGCGTCATGCGTCAGGCCGGTTCAGGAAGACGAGCCCGCATGGGCGAGGGCAGAGGTACCGGCGGCATCCCATGCCTGTCAGGCGGCCCTTCTCCCCGACCTCGCGAAGGTCGGGGAGATGCGGCGCATAGCCAGGGCGTTCCTGCGGCGGTGCCGTGTTTCGGAGCCGGTGGCGGGGTTCGTCGTACTGGCCGTTTCGGAGCTGGTCACCAACGCCGTGATCCACGGTGAGGGCGAAGTCGCGCTCCGCATCACGGTGGGCGTCGACGTGGTGCGTGTCTCGGTAACCGACCACAACCCGGCGCCCGCTGTGCTCAAGGAAGCCGGACCCGACGGTGAATCGGGGCGCGGGATCCGGCTGGTCGATGCGATCTCAGACGCATGGGAGAGCAGCGGCGAGGAGACGTGGTGTGAGTTCCGAGGCGCGAGGGCTGCAGCTTGAGCCAGACCTCCAGTTGGTTGCCGACGATGCAAATGGCAAGCCGGGCAGCTCAATCGCTTCTGTCATACAGGGCGCTCCGAGGGCCGTTCGCTTGCCTTCGCCCAGTAATTCGGTTCGAGCATCTCGCCGGGCCAGGCGGGCTGACGGATCGGGCCACGAGGCCCCATCTGTTCGAAGTACGGCGCCAAGTCGATCACGGGCGTTCCGTCTACAGCGTCGAGATCGGTGACCAACAGGTCCCGCCCCTCGACCTTGAGCAGCCGCGGGTAGCTGATCGCCAGTTGATTGGGACGCCGATGGTTGCGGTGGACGAAGGTACCGGTCGACGGCCAGTCCGGATTCCCGCGGGGGCTGCGTGCGTGGAGCTGGACGTCTTCCGGTCGCGCCAGGTGGAAGAGCCAGGTCACCGTCAGGTGGGAAAACTCTTCGATTCCCTGCAGCGTCTCAAGGGGGTACGCCTCGTTGAGTCGGATGACCGACTCGACTCCGCCCTGGTAATCGTCCTGAACGCGGGTGTGGCCCCCGACCACCGTTGCGATCGATTCGACCTCGTACGTTGCCATCGGCGCTCGTTCCTCTCTAACGGGGTCGCGTGTTCAGCAGCTGCCGTCAATAGCTGCGGACCTGCCCTGTGGTCAGCCTATGGCGCGCAGCATTTCCCGCGCCCGGCGGTCCAGTTCGGCGACGTGGCGGCCACCACGTTGCCGCACAGGCGAGAGGTCGCTCTGCATGCGGACGATGACGTCGCGGGCGCGGCCGGACTGGACGCCAGCCATGGCGTCCAGTGCTTGTCCCCAGGTACCACATGCCTCATCGAGGCGTCCCTGCTGGACCTGGACAGCACCGAGGTAGCCGAGGGTCACACTGTGGGTACGGGCATACTGCTGCCGCCGGCGGGTGGCGACGCTGCGCTGGAAATGCAACTCCGCGTCGAGAGGATTTCCCAGGTCCCGCAAGGCACACGCAGTCTCGTGGGCGAGGGAGGCTTCCTGGAAGAAGCTGACGCGGTCGGGGGCACCTTCGTTATCGGCACGTGCGAGGTCCCTCTCCGCGCGACTGATGGCCGCGAGAGTGCCGCGGCGGTCGCCGCCGGCGGCCAAGGCGCGGGCATGGACTACCGCGAGCAGGGCCTTCTCCCGCGAGCTGGCCTGGCCGTAGTGGGTGCGGGACATGGAGGCATCGGCCAGGTCGAGCGCTCTGCGTGGGTGCCCGAGGTCGACTGCTTGATGGGCGAGGGCACGCAGGATGTGGCCGCCCAGCGGTCCGTCTGCGGCTTCGGCCGCAATGCGTGCGGCGAGGGTGAGGTAGCGCTGGGCGGTCCGATGCTCGGAGGCGTCGAAGGCCATCCAGCCTGCGAGGTAGGTCATCTCTGCCACGGCCGAGTACGTATCCCAGCGGTGCTGTTCCGTTCGGAACCTGCTGCCCAGGAGCGGCACCGCTTCGTCGCGAAGATGGCCGGCCAGGGCCGAGCGCCCCGAGGCTCCACCGCGCTGCTGGTCCCTCGCGGAGTAGAAGGTGGTCAGTTTGCGGACATCGTCGATGTCAGCCTGAGTCACCAGCCGGGAGGAGACAGCAGGGCGCGAGGCCGCCGCGGCCGGGGCGGCTGCCCACCATGGAGCGGCAGGCAGGACGAGGCCGGCGGCCGAGTACGCGGTGGTAGCCAACAGCTTGCGTCGGTGCATGTCCAGATCGTCGCTTCCCAGCTCGGCCAGCACGGTCAGAGGGTCGACGCTCCAGTCAGAACTACTGTCAGTGGATCCTGTCGGCCCATCTTCCAGTCCGAGGTCAGCGAGGGTGAGGCGTCGGCCGAGCCTGCGGGACAGCGTCTCACGCAGGATATGAGGCGCTCGTCCACTGGGCTTCGTGCCCTGGACCCACATGGCGATGTGGGAGCGGGAAATAGCCTCCAGTTCGCGTACACCGCTCTCCGCGGCAACGCGAGCGACCGCGGCGGCTGCTTGGGGCTGGGACCAGCCCGCTTCGCGCAGGAGCGCGGCAAGGGCGACGTTTCTCTCACGGGCCATGTACTGCCCCTCGGTTCCGAAATGATCTTTGACGCCTTTGACGGCCTTGAGGGCCGCGTAGGCATACCCCCTGACAGGAATTCGCGGTTCGCTCAACGTAGCCGCAGGATCACTCACCTTGCACGTCAGTTGCCTGCGGTGCACAGCGTTCCTCGCTCAAGTTGGCTTGATTCACCTAGGAGTTGCGTCATGCGTCCCTCGCTGGCCCTTCGCCGGGCGTGCCAACTCAGTGATCAGGGAAGGAGAAGCCACGCCCTTGGTGAGCCCATCCTGCGACGTGACCCGGCGGCCTCGGCGACGGAAACGGTGGCGCTCGTGCTGGGCGAGGACTCGCCGTTACCCGATACTGCCGCCGATGTGGAAGACCTCGCACTGCGGCTGCGAGGACACGTCAGCCAGCTCGGAGCTCTGACGCCTTCGCAAGAGCCGGCCCTGCTCCGTGCGCAGCAGCTCTGTTCGGGCGGCCTCCCCGATGGCTACATGCCCAGCAGGGTTCATCTGGTCAGGCTGGCCGAGGCGACCCAAGACCTTATCGCTGCCGTGCAGGCCCACGACGTGGCCCCTGCGAAGTCGGTCCAGAGACGGCGCTGGTGGAAGCCGCCGATCAACGTGCTGCGCGGCGCGGTCTTCGCTCTCGCCCTCGCGTGCGTGGTTCTGGCCGCGTCGGTGCCCCGGACATGACCGCCGCCGGGGCAGTTCTGATCGCGCTGATTCTCGGTCCCATGGCGTGGCTGGCTCTTCGTGCTGAGCGAGTAACCGGCCCCATTGCTCCACGGAACGTGGATCCCCGGCCGGGGCAGAACAGACCTCCCCCGGACCGGTAACCACCGTGCCTCTCTCACCGACACTTCCCGGCCGCCCCGGCGGCCCCGAAGCCACCCCCGGGTCCACGGGGACTACGGAGACCCACACGATGAAACGCCTCCCGCGCATCGAGCAGTACGGCCTGATCGGCGACATGCAGACCAGTGCCCACGTCTGCGACGACGGTTCGATCGACTGGCTGTGCCTGCCCCGGTTCGACTCGTCGGCCGTCTTCGCCGGCCTGCTCGGCACGCACAAGCACGGCACCTGGCAGATCGCCCCGGCCGCGCCTGGCCCCTCCGGGCCCGGAGCGGTCACCGAGCGCCGGTACCGCGGTGACACGCTCGTCCTCGAATCGATCTGGCGCACACCGGCCGGGTCGGTCCGCGTCCTGGACTTCATGCCGCCTCGCGACGGGGCACCGCAGGTGATCCGGATCGTCGAGGGTCTGGCCGGTGAGGTGGCAATGGTTTCGGCCATGCGTCCGCGGCCGGGATACGGCAGCGTCAGCCCGTGGATCCACGAGGCCGATGGGCGCATGGTCGCGGAGGCCGGCGCGGACGCACTGTGGCTCGACACCTGCGTCCCGCAGGCGGAGAAGGACGGGGTCGTCGTCAGTGCCTTTGCCATCCGCGCCGGGCAGAGCGTGGCGTTCGTGCTCAGCTGGTGCCCGTCCCACGCACCGGCTCCGGAGATCCCCGACCCGCACGCGGCGCTCACCGAGACGCTCGCCTTCTGGCAGGACTGGACGCAGCAGTGCACCTACGACGGCCCCTACCGTGAGGCCGTGGTCCGTTCCTTGATCGCACTGAAGGCACTGACCTACCACCCGAGCGGCGGGATCGTCGCCGCGCCGACCACCTCGCTGCCCGAGGAGATCGGCGGCCGACGCAATTGGGACTACCGCTTCACCTGGCTGCGCGACGCCGCTACGACCCTGGCCGCGTTACTGGAGACCGGCTACCGGCAGGAGGCGCAGGCATGGCGGCGCTGGCTTCTGCGTTCCGTGGCCGGCGACCCAGAGAACCTGCAGATCATGTACGCGATCACCGGAGAGCGTGATCTTCGGGAACGGGACTTGCCCTGGCTGCCCGGGTATGAGGGCTCGACGCCGGTGCGGGTCGGGAACGGGGCGGCGGACCAGCTCCAGCTCGACGTGTACGGCGAGGTGATCGAGACCCTGTACCTCGCGCACGAGAGCGGTGTGGCCCACTGTGCCGACACCGCGGTCCTGCACCAGCGGCTCGTCGAGCACCTGGCACAGCGCTGGCGGGAGCCCGACGAGGGGATCTGGGAGATCCGCGGGGCACGCCAGCACTTCGTCCACTCCAAGGTGATGGCCTGGGTGGCGATCGACCGCACCATCCGCCTGGCCGAAGCCGGCGCGCTCGACATCGACCTGGCCCGCCTGACCGAGCTGCGGGCAACCATCCACCACGAGGTCTGCACCAGGGGCTTCGATCCGGTGCGCAACACCTTTACCCAGTCCTACGGTTCCAAGGAACTCGACGCCGCCACGCTGCTGATCCCCCGCGTCGGCTTCCTACCGTCGAACGACCCGCGCGTCATCGGCACCGTGGACGCAGTACGCCGTGAACTCTCCACGTCTGACGGGCTCGTGCGCCGTTACCCGACCATCGGCGACCACACCGGGGTGGACGGCCTGAGCGGAGACGAGGGCGCATTCGTCCTCTGCTCCTTCTGGCTCGTAGACGCCCTGGCCCTGACCGGCCGCCTCGACGAGGCCCACGCCCTGTTCGAACGCCTCCTCGCACTGCGCAACGACCTCGGCCTCCTGGCCGAGGAGTACGACCCCGTCCAGCAGCGCCAGCTCGGCAACTTCCCGCAGGCATTCAGCCACATGGGCCTGATCCAGAGCGCCCGGCTGCTTCAACTCCTGGCGACGCAGTCCTCCCACCGCGGTGCGGTCGCGCTTCCGTCACCCCGCTCGACCCCACGCAGCACACACAAGACCTGCGCAGACCTGACGCCGCAGCACGCCTAGCCACCCCCACCCTGACGAGGATTCCCATGCCTGACAGCGCCTTTTCGGCACGGCCGGCCGCCACCGGCCACCGCCGACGGCGGCCTCCGATCAACGCGTTCACCCTGCACCGTGTCTACCGCGCCGTCGCACTGCCCCTAGTGCTCCTTGCCGCCCTGCTGGGTACCGCCTTCACCCTCTGGTCGGTGTCCGCGGTGGGACCCGGCTGGCTCCTGGTCGGCCTGATCTGCGGACTCGCGGGCGTCGCCACGATGGCGGATCGCGGAGCGCGAACGGCCGCAGGAGCCATACAGACAGCGGCGGAGGAGGCCCAGGCAACGGCACTGGCAGCGATCGCAGGGGCAGCGGCGGCCATCGAGAAGTCGGTGCAGTGGTCGGCGGACGAGCTGTGCCGCGGGGGACGCCCGCCGCTAGCGGACCTGCAGGCGCCAACTGGCAGCCCTGACGCCGAGATTGCCAAGGCGCTGAGTGCTCTCCAAGTGCGGGCCGTCGCGTCGCTGATACGGGTGCACGACGAGTCCCAGTCCGTCGTCCTCCTGGAAGTGCTGCGCCGCCTGGCCATGCGCGAGCACGCCTTGGTCGGCAAGGCGCTTGAAGCACTGAGCCAGCTGGAGATGCTGACCGACGATCCGGAGCTGCTCGCCAAGATCTTCGAGATCGATCACCTCGTGACGCGGATGCGTCGCCAGGTCGAGAGCATTGCGGTGCTGGGCGGGCAGTCCCTGCGCAGCGTGCGTCGGCCCGTTCCCGTCAAGAGCGTGCTGCGCGGCGCAGTCTCCGAGGTCGTGCAGTATCCGCGGGTGGCGGTTGCGGCCGGGTCCGTGGGCGCGGAGCTGGGCCTTCCCGGCCATGTGGGTCCGGACCTGACGCACCTGCTGGCTGAGCTGATCGAGAACGCCTGTGAGTGTTCCGATCCGGCGACGAAGGTGATGGTGCGTGCGCAGCGGGTGGCGAACGGGCTGGCGGTCGAGGTCGAGGACCGGGCCATCCCCATGCATCCGCAGACCCGGGCGCAGATGAACCACCTGCTCCAGGCCCCCGACGAAGTCGACGTCAGCGGCCAGGTGCGAGCGGGGCAGCTCGGCTTGCTGGTCGCCGCGAAGATCGCCCAGTCGCACGGGCTGTCCGTTCTCCTGCAGGAGAACGTGACGGGAGGCACCACCGCCCTGGTGGTCATCCCGGCACGGCTCCTAGTAGCGATTCCCTCCGTCGACGATGCGAGCGCGCTGCCCCAGGACGCCCGCCCCTTGGCGCCGCAACCGCAGCAGGTTGCCGCGACTCCAGCCACCCCGAGACCGGGGCAGGTCCCACGCCCCGGTACCGCAGGGGCGTCGGAAGCCGCACAGGCAGGTCACTCTGCTGATGCGCCCGCCCTTCCCACGCGTAGACGCCAGGCCGGCACGTTCCGTCCGCCACACGGGCGGGAGCAAGCCTCCGTGACCGCGGCGACGCCAGGGCTCGCAGCCGCCTTCCGCACCGGCATCCAGGCCGGCGGGCAAGCCGGTTCTCCCACCGCTTCGACAGAGCACCCCAGTCCCTGAACCTCGTCCCTCCACGTTCCCGGTGGCCGTTACATCCGCTGGCCCTTCCCCCTTTCTGGAGCGATCCCTATGAGCACCCACCCCGCGATGAACAACGTGACCGGCGACGCACCCGCAACCGAGACAACGGCAAGCGGACAGCGGGACAACATGGCGTGGCTGCTGCGGCAGTTCGCCTCCGACACGACGGGCGTCACGCACGCCGTCCTGCTCTCGCGGGACGGACTGCGGCTGCTGGACAGCGACGTCGACAAGGACTGGGCGGACGAACTGTCGGCCGCCATCAGCGGAGTGGCCTCACTCGCGGCGAACATCACCGGTCCCACCCACAAGAAGAGGCCGGCGAGGCAGGTCGTCATTGAGCGAGACGACTGTCTGATCTTCGTCCAGAGCTCCGGTCGCAGCGCGGCCTTCGAGGGCCATCCCGGCAACGAACGGGGCGTGGTGGACACGGTCCTCGCGGTGATCGCGACCATGGACGCCGATGCCGGCACCGTTGGGTTCGAGATGGGGCGCCTGGTGCAGAAGTTCGCCCCCTACATGCAGATCCCCGTCCGCATCGGCACGGGTGATGAGGTCCGGTGACCGCACACGGCAGCGCGGCCGAGGATTCGACGTTCGTGCGGACCTACACCCTGACGCGCGGTCGCACCCGGCCACGGCATCTGCTCGGCCTGGACACGGTGCTGGATGCCGGACCCGGGCGGCCCGGCCCGGGCCAGGCCGAGGAATGCGCAGAGATCCTCGGCCTGTGCCGGGAGCACCGGCGTTCGGTGACCGAGCTGGCGGGCCGACTCGGCCGTCCCGTAACCGTCGTCAAGATCCTCATCTCCGACCTCCTGGACGCCGACGCCCTGGTCGTCCCCGTCACCGCCTATGCCGCGTCCGACGCGCATGCACGTCCCTCTGCACAACTGCTGGCGGCCCTGTCTGCGGGCCTGAAGAGGAAGTGGCCCGATGCCATCGCCTACCCCCAGGCCGGGTGACCCGGCCGTGGTGCTGCGGCCGTCGTCGCGCCCGCGTGCCGGTGCACCGACCGTGCTGAAGGTCGTGATCGCCGGCGGTTTCGGCGCGGGCAAGACCACCGCCGTGGGTGCCGTCAGTGAGATCACGCCGCTGAGCACGGAGGAGTACCTGACCGAAGCGAGCGCGGACGTGGACAGCCTGGCGGGCGTCGAGGCCAAGCAGACCACCACGGTCGCCTTCGACTTCGGTCGCCTCAACCTGCCCGACGCGCCCGTGCCCCTGGAATTGTTCCTGTTCGGCACGCCCGGCCAGGACCGGTTCGTCGACCTCTGGTACGACCTTTGTCGCGGAGCCGTCGGCGCGGTCGTCCTGGTCGACACCCGCCGCCTGGAAAGCAGCTTCACCCCCGTCGGTTTCTTCGAGGACATCGGCCTGCCCTTCGTCGTCGCGGTGAACCAGTTCGACGGAGCACATCGCTACCACCCCGAAGAGGTCCGCACCGCCCTCGAACTGCCCGCCTCTGTGCCGGTGATCACCTGCGACGCTCGCGATCCGAACCACGTCGCTGGCGTCCTGCTGACCCTCGTTGGCCACGCCTTGAAGAGCGCATCGGCAAGCCCCGCTCGCCCCGCATCCACTACCACCTTTCAGGACGCCTGATGTCGTATCAGCCCAACGATCCCTACCGCGCGCGGCAGATCGCCCCCCTCCCGCAGTCGCTGCCGCGACGCACCATGCGGGACGTCACCCATGGGCCATCCCTCCCCGCCAGCGCCGCCGTCCCCGTCCCGCAGGCCCAGCAGGCGACCGAGCTGGCGCAGCGATATGAGCTGCTGGATCGCCTAGGCGTGCCCACCGCTGCCAGCGAGGACTTCGACGAACTGGCCCGCGACATGGCCACACGAGCCGGGTTCCTGTACGGCTTCGTCAACCTCTTCCTGGAGGAGCAGACCTTCGTCGGGCTGCACCAGCCGCCCGCGGACAGCGGGTACGTCATCGTCGGCCGCACCATGAGCCGCGACCACGGCTGGTGCCCGGAGGTCATAGCCCGCAAGAAGGCGCTTCCGCTGCACGACGTGCACGCCAGCCCGCGCTTCAGCGGCAACCCCGTGGTCGACGCAGTCGGGATCCGCTCCTACTTCGGTGCCCCGCTCATCCACGACAGCGGCACCGTGCTGGGCACGGTGTGCGTCATCGACCCCGAGAAGCGGCCCCTGAGCGAGGCCCGACGGCTGAGAGACGTCGTCATCAACGCCGGCGTCCGGGTGATGGACCACATCGCCCGCGCGCCCGTCCGCTAGTCCGTTCCACGACCCCCCGCCCGGGAGCCGCAGGCGATCCCCGGCCGCTCCACCGTGCGACCTTCATCCAGGGAGAGGGAGACGACCATGCCCGCCACACCCACCACGCCGCCGCCGACGCTGCGCCCCTATCTCACCGCCCGCCACGAACTGCTGTGGGACGCGGCGGACGCCTTCGCGGCCGAGCACATCGCGCCGCGCGCCGCACGCATGGAGGCCGCCCCCGGCAGGGTGGAGCGCAAGGTCGCCGACCTGATGGCCGCACGACGCTGGTTCGCCGTCACCGTCCCGTCCTCCTTCGGCGGGCTGGGCGCCGGACACGTGGCCAAGACCATCCTCGTCCACCGCATTGCCCGCGTCTCGGCGGCTGCGGCGGCCATCCTCCAGGCCACGCTGATCCCCGTCGGCGCCCTGCTGCACTTCGCCACCTACGAGCAGAAGGGCCGCTGGCTGCCCCGCGTAGCGGACGGTTCACTGCTCTTGTCGATCGCCGTGACCGAACCGCGAGTCGGCGGGCGCATCGGCGGCATCGAGACCATCGCCGAGCACGTCGGCAACCAATGGGTGATCACCGGCAGCAAGATCCACATCGGGAATAGCCACCTCGCGGGAGCCCACCTCGTGGTCGCCCGGACCGCCAAGGCAGGCGTGAGCACCTCCCAGGCGCTGACCGCGTTCATGGTCGAATCCAAGCGCCGAGGACTATCAGTCGCCGACCACCGTCCCGGCCTCGGCCTGCACGGCTTCTCCGCCGGCCGCCTCGACCTCGATCACGTCCGCGTCCCCGAGGAAAACGTGGTCGGAGAGATCGGTCAGGGGCTGGGCGTAGCGCAGAGCAGCAGCATCCTGTACGGCCGTCCCAACCTGGCCGCAGTCAGCCTGGGAATACACGAGGCAGTCGTGGCCGCCTCGACCGCTTACCTCAAGGCGCGCTCCCGCTACCGGGGCGCCCTCTCCGATCTGCCGGTTCTGCGGGACCGCATCGGTGACATGGAGGCCCGCCTGCGCGCCGGGCGAATCCTGGCCTATCAGTCCGTGCACCTCCTCGACCAGGGCCTGCCCTGCGACACCGACCTGATCAACGCCAAGTACCTCGGCCACCAGTGGGCGATGCAGTCAACCCAGGACGCCATGGAGCTGCACGGCGCCCACGCCCTCAACGGCGACTACATCCTCCAGCGCCTGTGGCGCGACATCCAGTTCACCTACCCACCGGCCGGAACCGGCGAAGTCCAGCGCATACGCCTCGCCGACGCCGCCTTCGACGAGGCCCACATCCAGTGGTCAGAACGTCTCGCCGCCGAAGCGGCGTGGGTCCGCCCCGACCCGACAGCCGCATGAGCCCCCGTGTGCGGCGCCCCGTGAATCCAGACCGCCGCGCACGGGCCCGTGTCGCCGGCCCCCGTCCCCCGCGGGGTCCGGCGACACCCCACCCGACATCCCTCAACCCAGCCGCGAAAGAGACACCCGTGACCCCCCGCATGACGACCAGCGCACCGATCACCCCCCTGACCCCGACCCAGCAGCGCGTCGCCCAGCACCTCGTGGACGGCCTCGGCCCTCAAGAGATCGCCACGAGGACCGGGCTGTCGGTCACGACCGTCCGCCAGTACGTACGCGACATCCGGGAGAGCCTCCACTGCCCGCCCCGCTGCAAGCCCCCGGTGATCGTGCACTTCCTGTGCAACGCCCGGCAGGTCGCTCCGCCCACAACGGACAGGCCAATGCCGGAACTCAGTCCAGAGCAGCAACTGTTGCTGCGGGCGGTCGCTGAGCACAGCAATCCCAGCGACATTGCTGCCGTAGCCAAGATCGCGCCCGCCGACGTGCGAGCCGCACATGACGAACTGCTCGACAAGACCGGGGCGGCCAACACCACCCAACTTGTCGTCTGGGCCCACGCGTGGGGCCTGCTGGGCGCCAGGCGGGCCACCACGATGGAGAGCGGAGCGAGCCAGTGAATGCCCCACCCGCTTCCGCGGCCATCGAGTCCTCCCCCGCGCCTCGACGCCAGTGCGCGACAGGGTTACCGGCCGTGTACGAGATGCGGTCGTTGCGCACCGACGCCGAACGGGACGAGGCCGCGGCCCTCGTCCAGGACCGTCAGCGCTGGCTCGCCATGCGCGGCGTGCCTACACCCGCCCGGTCCGATATCCCGGCCCTGTTCCGCGCCCCGCAGGTGAAGCCAGCTGGACTGTTCGAGGACGGGCTGCTGCTGGCCTGCATGATCCCGCAACGCGGGCCCGACCTCGGATGGGGCGAAGGCCCGTGCCTCTTCCTGGACTGCGTCCACACCCTGCCCGGTCACTCCGATGACACTGTCCGGCTGATCACTCTGTGGGCCTCCGACTTCGCCGCCCGGCTCGAGGTACCGCTTGTGCGGGCCGAGGCCATGGCCCGCCATCCTCTCGACGTCGATCCGATCGCCACATTCCTTCGTCGGCTCACCGACATGGGCTGGGACGTCCGTGGATCGGGCACCGGACAGCACCATGAGCGAGTCGCGCGCCTCGAACTCACCGCCGAACTTCGGCCTGGGCTGAGCGCGCTCATCGGCTGCCAGGTCCACGAGCCGCAGTCCGCCGCCGACCAGCGGAGTATCGCGTGAGGACCGCGGAACCGCTGCGGCCGGACCTCGCCCGCGAACTCATCGCCCGCGCCGCACAGTCGGCAGCACGCCGGGCCAGACGCGTACGCAACCAGCTCGACGCCGTCCACCTCGGCCAGGACCGTCACGCTGAGCACGCCGACACCAAAGTGCTGCGCCGCATCCTGGCCGAACATGACTGGCCCGGCCACCGTCTCGTGGGCCCCGACGCAGCACGTGCCGCCTGGAGCATCGCTCTTCACGCCGACGACGAACCCGACTTCCAGCGGGCGGCCACCACCCTTTTGAAACGTGCGGTCCAGGACGGCGATGCGCGCATCCAGCACTGGGCCCACCTTCACGACCGCGCCCTGGTCAACAGCGGGCGACCCCAAGAGTTCGGGACGCAACTCGTCCTCAGCGCAGCAGGAGTGGAGCTATGCCCACTGCGTGCGCCGCAGTTGCTGGACCAGCGAAGGGCTGCCGTCGGACTGCCGCCGATCGCCGTCGCTTTGGACACTGTGCGCCGCCGGTACGGCCTGGATCACATTGACGGCGGCTCACCGAGCGTCGTGCTCGCGGGGGTCGCATGACGCAGCGAGCCCCGCAGGCTTCCAGAGACCCGCCCCTCGCCCCAGACCACTTTGCGTGGAAGGACCGCTAAAGCATGAAGCTCACCACCGCCGTCCTCGCTGCCGGCGCCGGTTCCCTCGCCACCGGCGTGGTCGGAGCCGCCCACGCCGCGCTCAGGAGGCCGAGGGCGACGAGCGCGCCGAGCACTTCACCAAGGTGCTGGACAAGGCCGCGAAGAACCACCTGGGGGCACAGCCCGTAGCCGCCTGAAGAGGCGGCTGCCCCACCCTGCCCGAATCAGCCACACCCTCACCTCTCGGAGAAATCGAATGGGCTTCACTGCTGTTCCACTACCGCCCGGCAATTTCACCATCGGTAAGAAGTTCGCCTTCGAGGCTGGCCATCGGCTTCCCCGGCTGCCGCATGGGCACAAGTGCTCCCGCCAGCACGGGCACAGCTACGAGGTTGAGGTCATCCTCACTGCATCCGCGCTGGAGGATCCCGGCTTTGTCACGGACTTCGGTGCGCTCGCCCCGTTCAAATCGTTCCTGGACACCGAGCTCGACCACCACAACCTGCACGAGATTTTGCCCTTCGAGCCCACCTCGGAGCGCCTGGCCCAGTTCCTGGCCGGCTGGTTCGTTCAGAACCTCCAATCGGAGATCCCCGGCCGCCTTGTCGCCGTCCTAGTCCGCGAGACCGCAAGCAGCTGGGCCCGCTTCGATGTGGTGGGCCAATGACCACAACCAAGCCGCTCAACCTCGAACCGGAAGCTGCCGAAGGCGAATCCCTGATCGTCGCGGAGTGCTTCGGTACCGAGGTGCCGACGTTTCAGGGCGAGGGCCCAAGCTGCGGACACCCAGCCCTGTTCATCCGCCTGTCCCGGTGCAACCTCACTTGCACGAGATGCGACACGAAGTACACCTGGGACTGGTCTCGGTTCGACCCGCACGAGGAGTCGACGAGGCAATCCGTCGCGGGCCTGGTGGCCTGGGCCACGTCTTCACCGGTCGAGCTGGTCGTGATCACCGGCGGCGAGCCGTTGATCCAGCAGGCGCGACTGGTGCCTCTCGTCCGGGGACTGATAGCAGCCGGCAAGCGGATCGAGTTCGAGACGAACGGCACCATCGCGCCCACACCCGAGCTGGTGGCCGACGGGGTCCGGTTCAACGTCTCGCCCAAACTTGCCAGCTTCGGCGTGAAGGAGACCAAGAGCATCGTGCCAGCCGCGCTGGAGGCGTTTGTGGCCTCCGGGCGGGCGGCGTTCAAGTTCGTCGCTTCCACGGTGGACGACCTCGACCGGATCGCCGAGCTGGCCAACGCCCACCGGCTCGCGCCGGTGTGGGTGATGCCGGAGGGCACCACCCCCGAGGTGATCACCGCGACTACCCGGGCCCTGGCGGACGGGGT
Source organism: Streptomyces sp. NPDC001920 (assembly GCF_053594495.1). NCBI lineage: Bacteria > Bacillati > Actinomycetota > Actinomycetes > Kitasatosporales > Streptomycetaceae > Streptomyces > Streptomyces sp. NPDC001920. Next base: position 42,496 of record NZ_JBSFEP010000021.1, on the reverse strand, counting down.
CGCGACCCGGCACTGGCACTTCACCACCCGCCTTCACGTGTTGGCCTTCGCGGACGCCCGAGGCCGCTGACCGCACGCGACTCCACGCCCCATCCGTTCCCCAGTTCCCGGAAACGAGAGACGCCCATGACGACCTCTATCGCCAGCCCTGCGGCGGCGCCGACGGCTGCCGTCGCCGGGCCCACTGCGGTCATCGACACCGGCCGGGTCGCCGGCCTGATCCACCAGCTCTTGGTCGAGCTGGGCGAGGACCCCGCCCGCGAGGGGCTGACCGGCACCCCGGACCGCGTCGCGGCCTGGTGGAGAGCCTTCCTGTCCCCGGACGGCGCCGAAACGGCCACCTGCTTCACCGAGTCCCAGCTGGGTGGTCAGCTGGTCATCGTGGGCGGCATGAGCGTGTGGTCGCTCTGCGAGCACCACATGCTGCCCATGAACTTGCAGGTCACGGCTGGATACGTGCCGGATGGCGAGGTGGTGGGCCTGTCGAAGTTCGGGCGGATCGCCCAGCACTTCGCCGGCCGACTGCAGGTCCAGGAACGCTTCACCCGCCAGGTCGCCGAATACCTCAACGGCGTGATCGGACACGAGAACATCGCCGTCGCCGTGCGCGGCGTGCACCTGTGCATGAGCATGCGGGGCGTACGGATGGAGGAGGCTCGCACCACCACGGTGCACTCGGGCGGGCGCTTCGGCACCGACCCCGTCCTTTCCCAGCAGTTCCTCACCCTCACCACCGGCCTGTGGGGGGCGTCGTGATTCCCACCGCGGGCATCGACTTCTCCGTCATCGCTCCGCCTGCCTACCTGAAGAACTTCGTCGCCCAGGAGCCGGCCCGCGTCCACCACGTGGCCGCCCAGCACGTGCTGTCCGACGAAAGCTACCGGGCCTTCTTCGCTCACGAGGCCGAGCGCGGCGCCGAGATCATCATCGACAACGGGCTCTTCGACCTCGGCTACGCCCTGCCGGCGGAAAGCCTCGTCGAAGCCGCGCTGGCGGTGTCCGCGAGGGAGATCATCCTGCCGGACGTCATGCGGGACGGGACCGCGACCTTGAAGGCGAGCGAGAAGGCCGCGCGAGAGATCCGGAAGCTCTCCGGCGACGCATTCCGGCTGTGCGCGGTCCTGCACGCCGCGGACGACGACGAGTGGCTGCGCACCTACGACGCCTTCGTGACCAGCGGCTGGGCCGGGGCCATCGCCCTGCCGGCCTCGCGTCGACCGGATCCCGACGAGCAACTGTGCCGCACCCGCTGGTTGGCGACCGCCTACCTGCAGGATCGCGGCCTGGTCGACGATCTGCTCATCTACCGGCTGCTCGGTCTGGGCCGGACCGGGCACCTGGAGCTGATCGAGCAGCGCGAGCACGAGTGGATCTCCTCCGTGGACGGCGCAGCCCCGGTCATCCTCGGCGCGATGGGCGTCGCCCTGCTGCCCGAAGGGCCGTACGAGAAGCCCTCCACGCCCCGCATCGAGAAGCTCGGCCCGATCCCCGAAGACCGGTTCGACCTCATCCGGAAGAACATCTCCGTCGTTCGCGCGGCGGCCGGCAGCACCGTGACGATCGCCGAGGAGCACCGATGACGCCCTTACTCGCCGACCCGACCCCCGGACTCCTGCGCGCCGCCCCGATCGAGCCGGCCGGGCACACTATGACCCACGCGAGGCTGCTGCGCTACCTGGAGATCAAGGTCCACCACCTCATCCAGGACCAGGACTGGGACAGCATCCGCGTCATCGGCGGCTACGACCGCACGGCGGTGATCTCCCGGTACGAGAAGACCGGGAAGCTGTTCAACATCGAACGGCCCACCGCAGAGATCCACGGCCGTGACCTCATCGTCAAGGCGTTCCCCGGAGCCGACTACGTCCAGCACTACACCCTGATCATCGCCACGTACCTGGCCATGACCGGCCGCCCCGCCGATACCGTCACCTATCAGCCGCCCGAGCAGGAGGAGTGCCGAACGGCGCTCGACGCGCTCGACCTGGAACTGGACGGCGACCTGGTGATCGTCGGCTGGGGCCTTCAGTACCTCGCTCCCGAGAACGGAGTGTGGACCCGCGGACCCGGCTACGCCTGGCAGCGCCTCGACGTCGCCGGCCGTCGCGTGGTCTACCTCGGGTTCCTCCACAGCATCTGGGGAGACGTGGCCGGACGGGTCGTCACGCGCCTTGCCGAACTCGGCGCAGGCGACGTCGTCTACGTCGGCAAGGTCGGCTCACTGACCCCCGGCGTCGAACCGAACGCCTGGCTGGCGACCGGCAACACCAGCCTGGTACGCGGGGCGATGGTGAGCTGGGACGACTTCTTCGGCGACTACGCCGCCGCCCACGATGGGGTGCGCAGCGGCCTGCACGTGTCCTCCCCGTCGATCCTGCTGGAGAACCGCGACTGGCTGGCCCAGCACACCGCCTCGTACGCCTTCGTCGACCCGGAGATCGGCCCCATGGGGGCGGCGGCGCGCCAGGCGGGGATCAGATTCGGTTACCTCCACGTCATTTCCAACAACCTCGCCACGCACTATCCCGCCGACCTGTCCAATGAGCGTCACAGCGACGTCCTGCGCCAGCGCGCCGTCCTGGTGGACCGCATCCGCACCATCATCACCGGCCGCCTGACCGCCAGCCCGACCCACCCCCTGGGAGAATCCCAATGACGGCGAACGCGCCGACCACCACCGCAGCCGGGAAGCTGATCACCTTCGTCGGTGGTGACGGGGCCGGCAAGTCCACCCTCGCCGCCCGCCTGCACCAGGCCCTCAACGACGCCGGCCACACGGCAGTCCTCATCGGCAAGCACAGCACCGACGTCCGCCGGGACCCGGAGCTGTCCGCCTACCTCGACCGCCTCAACGAGCTGGTCTACCGGCGCGACGCCGGCGTCGCCCAGGCATGCGGCGACCACTACTGGCTGCTTGCCCTGGCCTCCTGGTACACCCTGCAGGACCGGCTAGTCATCCAGCCGGCCCTCGCCGCGGGAACCCACGTGATCCTCGACAACGCGCACCACAAGATCCTCGCTCGGTACGCGGTCAACCCCGAGGTCTCCTCCCGCCTGTGCGAGCAGGTCTTCGCGCATCTCACAAAGCCGGACCTGGTGTTCTTCCTGAACATCGGTGCCCGCGAGGCTCTCGTCCGCAAAGGCTCGTTCACTTCCCTGGAGGCCGGCCACGCCGGCGGCGGTGACGAGGACTTCATCCGCTACCAGGACACCGTCCTGGACCAGATGCGCGAACAGGCGGAGCGCGGCGCCTGGCTGACGCTGGACGTCGCCCAGTTGGACCGCGACCAGGTCTTCAAGGCCGCCGCCGCTGCCCTGGCCGACCGTCTGCGCCTGACCGTCTAAACCGGCCCTCCCTCCCCGATCGACAAGGAACGCACCATGGACCAGGCCCTGCCCGCCAGCGGGACATACGTCTGTCACGGCATCACCTGGGCGAGCGCAGACCCCCGTCTTCTGCTCGCCCCCGTGACCGGCGGACCACTCGTCTACGCCCCGGTCATGGGCAGGCGCCTGAGTTACCAGGTGAGCGGTACCGGCCGGTGGTGCACCGGCCGCTACCGGTTCGCCGACCGCGTCCGCGTCGAGGCGGTCGCCTGCCCTGACCGGGCCCCGGCCGAGGCCGGCGGACAGTGCCCGGCCTGCGCCGGGCGGGACGACTTCCGCTTCGCCCACCGGTTCCACTCCGGCGGGCATGTTCCCGACGCCCTGGCGGCGTACATGGCCCAGCCGCACTGGCTGTACCTGGCGACGTTCGCCGACGGCACCACCAAGATCGGCACCGCGGCCGAACCCCGTAAGCGCTCCCGCCTCGACGAACAGGGTGCCCTGATCGCTACCTACCTCGCCCGGAGTGCTGACGGCCGCGCCGTGCGGTTCCTGGAGGATGCCCTTACCCGCCACCTCGGCCTGACGCAGACCGTGCGAGCCGCGGCCAAGCTGACGGCCCTGGCCGAGCTGCGCGACCTCGCCCCGGCCGGTGCCGCGCACCAGCGGCACCTCGACCGCGCCACCGAGGCCCTGAGCGGCCTGAACGTCCCGGCCACACCGGAGCCGTGGACGCCGCCCAGCGAAGGCGACCTGCTGCGGACGCCGGAGACCGGGCGCGCCTTGTACCCGCACGACCCACGCTCCGGTGAGCACGGGCTGACGGTGCTCTCCTGCCTCGGCTCCCAGGTCCTCGCCACCCTCGACGGCGACGGTGAACAACTGCCCTACCTGCTCGACCTCGGCACCCTCAAGGGTCGGCGCATCGTCCTCGGCGCACAGTTCTCCTCACCGCCCGCCGCCGTACAGTCCGCGCTCTTTTGACCCTGCCCGAACGCCCGGCCTGCACTGCCGGGCCGCCCTGAGAAGCGAGGCCACACAACATGGCACCCCAGGACGCCATCCTCGGCTGGGACGAGGACAGCAACGCCGAGGCGTACGACGCCTTCACCCGCGCCCACCCCATGTACGACGCGACCAGCCGCGACCTTGCCCGCCGAGGTCATCTGGCCAACGCCAGCCTGGTGGTCGACCTGTGCGGCGGCGCTGGCGCGACCGCCCGCGCGATCCTCGACCTGATCCCGGCCCGCGCCCGGGTCGTCTCCGTCGACAACGCCGCCGCGATGCAGCGCGTCGGCCGCCGCACCCTGACAGACGCCCGCCTGACCTGGATCACTGCCCCGGCCGAACGGCTCGCCGACCACCTGCACGCCAGCAGCGCCGACGCCGTGGTGTGCAACTCCGCGATCTGGAAGACCGACACCGCCGCAGTGTTCGCGGCCGTCGCCCACATCCTGCGCCCAGGCGGGCGCTTCGTCTTCAACATCGGCGGTGGCTTCGCCGGCGTCCGGCACCCCGACGAACTGTCCACCCGCACCGGACCTACCCTGAACGCCCTCATCCGCCAAGTCGCCGCTGAGACCCACGGATACACCCCACCGCCGCGCGACGCGGACAGGCCGCCGAAGCTTCCGATGAAAACAGTCACCGAGCAGCTGACTTCAGCCGGACTGAAGGTCGTCGGCACAGAGGTCACCGCCCAGCACAGCACCATGGCCGAGAAGAAGGCGTGGCTGTCCATCCCCGTCTTCGCGCGGCCCGAGGGCGACTTCACCCACGCCCAGCGGATGCATATCCTCGACGCCGCCTACGCCATGACAACGCCCGACGCCCCGGCCGTGACGAGCTGGCTCGTCGTCGTCGCCCAACGGCCGGAGGCCACCGCATGACCCCGGCCGCCCCGGCTCCCGACGGCGGGGCCCGCCTCTGTGACCACGCAAGCGTCGGGGTACTGATCTCCTCTCCGAGCGGCCTGCTGGTCTTCGAGCGGGCGATTCCTCCGGCCGGAATCGCCCCGGTCGCCGGCCACGTCGACGAGCATGGCGGCCCCGAGCAGGCCGCCCGCGACGAAGTCACCGAAGAGGTCGGTCTTACCGTCACCAACCTGCACCTGCTGCTGGACCAGTGGCGGCCCAACCACTGCCACCGCACGCCCAGCGGTCCGGTCGGCCACCACTGGTGGATCTTCCAGGCCGAGGTTTCCGGGTCTCTGTGCCCCTCGCCCCGGGAGGTCCGCACCCCTCGGTGGATCCACCCGGCCCAGCTGCAGCAGCACGCGCTGCGGACCGCCGCGCACGCCAACGGATGCCTGGGCCGTGAGGAGTTCGAGCGCGAACCCGGCCTGGAACCAGTGTGGTGCCGCTTCCTGCACGACCTTGAGCTCGTCACCATGCCCTTGGCCGACCTCGACCGGATCGAGGCCCTCCTGTGAACGGCGGCCAGGGACCTACCTCAGCGGGAGCCGACCGCCCAGCCGGCTGCCAGACGGCGAGCGTGCGCACAGATCCGCTCGCGGTCCTCGGGGAAGACACTGTCCCAGCCTGTGTCCAGACGGAACCATGCCGCCGGCTGGTTCTGCTCCCCGGCGAGGGGCACGTCGCGTCCCACGATCGCGGCGTAGGACAGGCCCAGCGTCGGAGACCAGTCGGCCCGGTAGGAACGCACCGCCACGGCCGCGGGCTCGGGCAGCAACTCGGTGCGCAGGCCGGTCTCCTCCAGCAGCTCTCGTGCCGCCGCCGCACGCGGCGCCTCGCCCGGCTCCACCTTGCCGCCCGGCGGCACCCATCCGCGCACGCGGTGCTTGACCAGCAGGACGTGCTCGAAAGCAGGGTCGGTGACCCACACCTCGGCCGCCAGCGGCTCCATGGGATGCCGGCGGGCTTCCTCCAACCAGGCCCGTGCACCGTCGAACTCCCATGCGGCGAGGCGGGCATCCGCAACAGCCTCGTCCAAGATCACCTGACCGACTTCACCATGACTCACCCGCCCCACCCTAGGCCGACAAACCGGCCGGACGTCGCAGCGACGAGCAGGCAGCCATCCGGGGATGTCCGGCCGACCCGGTGGCCCCTTCGGGCTGCAGGGCGATCACCCGTGGCACCCGCTTCACACGAAGGAGACCAGCGTGCCCGATGAGCAGCCCTCGGACCGGGGAGCCTGGGTCGTCCTCGGCGGCGTCCACCTGCTCAACCGCACCGCGCCACGGCGACCAGACGAGCCGATCGTGCTCGTACGGGTGCCACCGCAGGAGGTATGCCGGCCGGCCACCACCGTGATCGTCCGCTGGAACGCGCTGGGGCCCTGCCCGGTCGAAGCGCTGTACCCCGGCGGCACCCGGCTCGGGGCGGCCAGGATCGACGGCGGCGAACTGTTCCCCGACGCCATCGCCGGCCCCGCCCTGCGCGGCCTGGTCGGCACCGAGGCCGTCCCCGGCCTGGTGCCGCTGTGCTACCTAGCCGAACACCCCGGCGGCGGCTACCACGCGTACGCGCAGATCCGCTTCCACCCCGAGGACGCCTGCTTCGTCCGCACCACCCGGGACCCAGTAGGCCACGGCCCGGTCGAGGAACTGCGCTGGTTCGACCCCGTGCTGACGGCGCATGCAGAGTCGAGCACGGCGCTCAACAATCATCTGCGGTACTTCCGCAAGCACTTCTCCGGCACCGAGCTGGAGTTCAAGTACACCCTCGACCCGGCACCGGACATCTGGTCCGCGTCCATGGAACTGCTCAAGGCACTGCGCGACGGCAAGCTGGAAGGCTGCCGTCCGGAGTACCGGGAAGAGTTCCAGATCCACCACACCGAGAACCATCTGTTCGACGTCACCGGCCCCGAGCCCGAGATCGGCTACGCCTCCTTCATCCCCACAGTCACCGCCGGGCACGTGCTGAAGCGAAAGTGGTTCACCGAGGACGCCTTCGCCCGCCGCGAGGAACTCACCCCTGGCCTCGACATCACCCCCGACCGCTTCGAGACGTTCCTGCGCGAAGACCTGAACCTCCAGGTCCGGGCCATGCCGCCCTTCCAGCGCGTCCGCTACGACATCCAGTGCGAGTCGCTGCGCACCGGACACGTCTACGGCATCTTCCTCGACCGCTGCGCCCTCCTGGCGGCCCCCGACGTGGTGCTCTCCCAGTGCGAGCTGGAGTACCTCCGCTCACGCAGCATCCTCGACCACGACCAGGACGAGATCCTCATCGAGATGAAGCGGATCGACAGCTGGCTCTGCGAGTACCTCGCCAGTCACGGTTGGGCCGCCGGGCACACCTTCTACTCCAAGCGCAGCTTCCTTCGCGACGCCATCGCCCTCCGCCCGGACCTCGCCACGCCATGACTGACCAAGCGCCCCCCGGCAATCCCCCGCAGGAGGTACCGCAACCCACATGAGTGATCGAACACTGCATCACAGCCCGCCCCAACCGACGGCACAAGGAGAGAGCCCGATATTCGAAATCATGTTCTAGATTTCGCCCCCCTCCACCCGTTACGGCTACAGCAGGGCCGCCGTTACCCGATCACCTGTCCGCATCTCGCCCCGAGGAGTCCCCATGCATCCCGTACGCCGCCCTGGACTCGTTCATCCTGCGTTCGAAAATGCCGCTACCTCCTCGGGCGCCACTCTTCGCCTCACCTCCGGTCGCGCAGCTCTGCTCGACGACGGGTCACGACCGGATACGAGGTACCTGGCATGACGCAGCCCACACCTCTCCCGTCCTCCGTCCTCACCTATAGCTTTCGGCACGGCGGTGCCCTCGTGACCAATGGTCGGCACACCCTAGAACGCCTGGTGCAGGAGGGCCGCCCGTGAGCGACTCGCCTCACCAGCTGATCGCCGACGTGGCACAGGTCCTGCTCCGTACGAACGGCGCCGCCCTGTGCGTACGCCGCGCGCTGGACGCCGCCCTCGCACCGGGACAGCTCACTGTCGTGGGCGGCCACCTGGAAGTCGGTGAACCACTCGACCATGCTGCGCGACGCGAGGCCATGGAGGAGGTGGGGGTCCTTATCACTGCTGAGCATCAGGAGTTCTGCGGGCTAATCCACCACCACGACTCCGACGGTGGCCAAAACCGGATCACCGCCGTGTTCGTGGCGCAGTCGTGGACGGGTGAGCCGTACAACGCCGAGCCACACAAGCACGAAGGGCTCTTCTGGGTGCCGTTGGAACGACCGTCGCCGGACTGTCACCCCTACACCGCCACCATCTTTCACATGCTCACCCACGGCCCGTCCTACCGGGCCATCAACTGGCCTGCGGGAGGCGCCCGGTGAAGAGATTCTTCGGCCCGGTCACGATGGCCGATCCGCAGGTCTCCGACGCCGAACACGAGCTGTTCGGCGGCCCCCTGCGTTACGACATGGGCTGGTCCCAGCACGAGCACGCGACCTTGGACCTGACCATGATGTCCGCGCTGCGCTCCATGCCCACACTCGTCGGCGCAACCCTGCGCATGGCGTGGCAGGCCGACCGGCGGGCTCTGCTCTCGGTCGGGGTCAGCGAGATCGGCCAAGGCATCGCCGCAGCCGCCGGCCTGCTCGCCGTCAACGCCGTCATGCACGCTCTGCTCGCCGGCAACGGCAGCGCTGCCGAGCGGCTGCACGCCCTGTTACCCGGCCTGTTGGCCGCCGCCGCTATCGGCGTCATCAACTCCGCCCTGTCCGCCTGGTCCACCTCCCGCGCAGGGCGGCTGGAGCCGAAGGTCGAGCGGATCGCGACCACGCAGTACCTGGCCGCCGCAGCCAGCGTCGAACTGGAAGCCATCGACGATCCCGACTTCCGGCGGCTCGTGGACATCGCCCAGCATGGCCCGGGTTCGGCCCGCCGCATGATCAGCGCCTGCGTAGCCGCGCTGAACGGCCTCATCTCGCTGATCACCACCGCCGGCGTCCTCGCCGTACTCCACCCCGTACTGCTGCCCATGCTGATCCTCATCGCCGCCCCTCGCGGCTGGGGCGCCATGCGCGTGGCCCAGGAACGATACGTGTCGGTGATGAGCTGGATCGAGCACGTGCGGGCCAGCCGCCTGATCGGCAACCTACTCACCGAACGCACCGCCGCCCAGGAAGTGCGCCTCCACGCCGTCGGCGACTTCCTCCTGAGCCGCTACGAGCAGATGGCCGAGAGCGCCGAGGCCGAACAGGAACGCCTCGCCTCCAACAAGGCCCTGACCGAGTGGGTCGCCTCCGCGCTGTCCGGTCTGGCGATGGCGGCGACCTACGGGGCCATGTTCTGGCTGATCATGGCCGGGCACATGAGCCTCGCCGTCGCCGGGACCGCCGTCATCGCGGTACGCACCGGCTCGGCGAGCCTGGGAGCGCTGGTCATGAACATCAACCAACTCCACGAGGAGAGCCTCTACGTCCGCGACCACGGCCGCTTCCTCGCCCAGGCCGCCCAGCGGACGCTGCCCACCGGCGGTGCGCCCGTACCGGAACGCGTCAGGGAAATCGTTCTGGACCAGGTCACATACCGCTACCCTGACCGGGACACCGCCGCCCTGGACAGCGTGTCACTGACCCTGCCTATGGGATCGGTCACCGCCGTGGTGGGTGAGAACGGCTCCGGCAAGAGCACCCTGATGAAGATCCTCTCGGGCATGCTGCTTCCCGAGGCCGGCACCCTGCGCTGGGGCGACGCGGACCTCACCGGTCTCGACCGCGCCCAGGTCTTCGAGCGCGTCTCCCTGCTCACCCAAGACTTCCAGCGCTGGCCCGTGACCGCCGCGATGAACATCCGCCTCGGCCGCCCCGACCACCCCGCTACAGACCAGGACCTCAAGCCCTCGGTCGACTACGCCGTTGCCGGCCCCGTCATCGCCAAACTCCCCGACGGCCTGCGCAGTCTGCTGGCCCGCATGTTCCGCGGCGCCATCGAACTGTCCGGCGGCGAATGGCAGAAAGTCGGCCTGGCCCGCACGCACTGGCGCAGTTCAACATCACAGGCAGACGGCGTCCTCATCGTCGACGAACCGACCTCCGCCCTCGACCCCGAAGCCGAAATCGAAGCCTTCGACCGCATCCGCCGCCTCGCCGCACCGAACCGAGCCGTCGTCCTGGTCACCCACCGCATGTCCGGCGTCCGCCACGCCGACCACATCTACGTCCTCAACAACGGACACCTCGCCGAGCACGGCACCCACGACGAACTCATCGCCGCCCGCGGTCGGTACGCCGCCATGTTCGACGCCCAGGCCGCCCAGTACGCCCCGACCGCGACCATCCCGAACCCTGCAACGCCCACCGTCTCGGACCAGGTATGACCCGCACGACCGAAAGGCCCGCCGTGACCACGCCCCCCACCACGGACCTCGACGAAGCCACCGCTCTGCGCCACCAACTGGCCGACGAACTCGCCGCCGCCGGACACATCCGCACCCCCGCGGTCGACCGCGCCCTGCGCACCGTGCCCCGGCACGCCTTCGCCCCCGAAACGCCCCTCCATGCTGCGTACGCCAACGAGATCATCGCCACCCGCCACAGCGACGACGGCACCGTCATCAGCTCCATCTCCGCACCCTGGCTGCAGGCCGACATGCTCGAAGCCGCCCGCATCCAGCCCGGCCACCACGCTCTGGAGATCGGCTCCGGCGGCTACAACGCTGCTCTCATCGCCGAACTCGTCGGCCCGACCGGCCACGTCACCACCCTCGACATCGACCCAGCCGTCACCGACCGGGCCACCCGCTTCCTGACCCAGACCGGATACGGCCGCATCCGCGTGGTCACCGCGGACGCCGAGCACCTGCCTGCCGAGGTGGTGCCGGACGGCGGATTCGACGCCATCGTGGTCACCGTCGACACCTGGGATCTGCCCTGGATCGACGCCCTGGCCGAGGGCGGCCGTCTCGTCGCACCGGTGCGTCTGCACGGGTACCACTGGGCCATCAGCTTCACCAAGCACGACGGGGCCTTGCACAGCGACGAGCCGCTCATCGTCTGCGGCTTTGTCGCCATGCAGGGCGACGGCGCCTGGCACAGGAATCGCCGCACCGTCCCAGGCACCGGCGTCCACCTGTCCTGGGAAGACGGCAACCCGTTGCCCGTCGACGAACTCGCCCCAGCCCTCACCTGCGAGCCGACCGTGACGCACACCCACGTCACCGTAGGCGGCCAGGAACCCTTCGACACCCTCACCCTCTACCTCGCCGGGGCCCTGCCGGGCTTTTGCCGCCTCTCGGCCGACTCCGACGGCGACAACGGGGTCCTGAACCCGCCGCCCAAGCACTGGCCCGGCGCCGCGATCGTCCGCGGCAACTCCCTCGCGCGACTGGCCACCGAGCGCATCGGCGACGGAGACGACGGCAAGGGCCTGTACGAGTTCGTTGTCCACGGCCACGGCACCCGAGGACACCTTGCTGCACAGGAGATGGCCGAGCAGGTCCGGCACTGGCAGCACAACCACCGCGGCGCCCTCTGCCCCCGCATCACCGCCCGACCGGCCGCCAGTTGCGCCCCGCCGACCAAAGACCACGAACCGCACGTATTTGCCAAGAAGCACACCCGCATCACCGTGGACTGGCCGATCGTTCCCGGCCCCGCTGCACTGCTCACCGGCCGAGGGAGCTGCAGCGCCAGATGAACGGCCGTACCTCCTGATCACCGCTCCCGGCCCGTGCCGAACCCATGCCCGCCCCATCCGATAAGGAAGGCACCGCCAAGTGACCACTCCCGTCTCAGGTTCGGATGACGTCGCACCGCGTGCCGCCCTGTCCGCAGGGCAGCACGCCGTCCCCCGGCACACGGTTTGGGTCGGCGCCGCCGCGCTCGTCACTGACCAAGTCGGCCGCGTCCTGCTCGTTCACCCCACCTACCGCGAGGACGACCGGTGGCTGCTGCCCGGAGGAGTCGTCGAACCCGGCGAACACCCGCACGTCGCCTGCCGGCGCGAGATCACCGAGGAACTCGGCCTGACAAGCCTGCCCCTGTCGGGCGTGCTCGCCGTCCACTCCCTCTCCCCGCACCACCCGGACAGCCAGCACAGCACGCGTTTCCCCGGAGAGATCCGGTTCGTTTTCGATGGCGGAACGCTCACTCCTCACCAGGCGGAGGCCATCCGCCTCCCGCGCGAGGAGCTGTCCGAGTACGCCTTCCTGGAGACCCGGGACGCGGTGCAGCGGCTGCGCCCCGTGGACGGGCAGATCATGCTCGCCGCCTACCGTGCACGGCTCGGGAACACAGCCACCGCTCACCTCGCGGACGGCCGGCACATCCTCGACGTCCCGGTACTGGACCGCCATGACGTGCACGTTCGCTACCGGCCTCTGTGGGAGAGCCCCTTCAACCGCGACCCCGTCCCCGAACGGCTCCCCGTGCAGCAAGCCTGGGCGTGGTGCTTCGTCCCCGACGGCCGGGTCGTCCTCTTGGCCGACCCCGGCCCGCAAGGCGCGCTGCCGATGCTGCCGGGCGGCACGGTGGAGAAGACCGACGCGACTCCCGAGGACACCCTCCACCGGGAAGCCGCCGAGGAAGCGCAACTCGCTCTGACTGACCCGGTGCGACTGAGCTGGGTGCTGGACGAAACCGGTGAGGTCTACGGCGGGGTGGGGCCCAACGCCCGGCTCCGCTTGGCCGCCCGGGTCACCGCCGTCGGACCGGCGGCCGTCGACCCTGCCACCGGCCACCCCTTCGCACGCCTGCTCGCCTCCCCCGCCCAAGCAGCCGCCCTGCTCGGATGGGGGCCGCCCGGAGCGCGGCAAGCCCTGCTTGCCGCTGAGACGGCCCGGGAGCGGTGGGGTCTGCCTGCCGCTCGGCCCGCTGCCATCGAGGAGATCCCTGCTGAGGGGATGCGGCTGAGCTGACACGAACGACTACCCCGCCTCCATCTGTCCCGCTTCACGCTCCTCTGAGGTAGCCGAATGCCGCTGTCACCCGACCACATCCGCACCACCGTCGAGACCTACCTCGCTCGCCACCCTCACGAGCGCGCGCAGCTTGCCTGCCTCCTGGGCGCCCTCGACCGTCCCACCGATATCGCCAGCCGCTCCACCTTCACCGGACACGTCACCTGCGGCGCGATCGTCATCGATCCGCTCGGCCGCGTCCTGCACGTGCTGCACCTGGCGAGCGGCAAAGTCCTCGCTCCCGGCGGACACACCGAGCCCGAGGACGAGTCCCTGGCAGGGGCGGCTCTTCGGGAGCTGCACGAGGAGACCGGGATCCCGCCCCAGGCCGTGGCACCGTGGCCCGGCTACGAGACTGTCCCGTTCGACATCGACATACACGACATCGACGCCCACCCGGGCAAGGGGGAACCCGGCCACCGGCACTTCGACCTCCGGTTCCTCTTCCGCCTGCAGACCGCGGCAGAGGTGCCGCTGGTACTGCAGGAAGAAGAGGTCGGCGGCATCGAATGGCGTCCCGCGCACAGGGTGGCCTCCCCCTCCCTGCGCCAAAAGCTGCTCAAGCTCCCGCCCGGAACCGGACCGGCGACCGCCAACGCCTCGGCCCTGATCTACAACGACCGTGGCGAGTACCTGCTCCACCTGCGCGACTACTTCCCCGGCCGGATCTGGGAGCCGGGGATGTGGTCACTGCTGGGTGGCGGCCGAGAGCCCCAGGACGCCACCCTGGAGCACACTGTGCGGCGCGAACTGGCCGAGGAAGCCGACCTCCACATCGCCGACCTGACCCCGTTCGGCATCGAGGAAGCAACCGACGACGCCGGCGTGACCGTACCCATCGCCATCTACGCCGGCCGCTGGAACGGTGACCCCCGCGAACTCCACCTGACGGAAGGGGTGATGCTGGCCTGGTTCGCCCCCGACGACCTCCACCGCCTCCGCATCGCAGACACCACCAGCGCCCTCGTACGGCGCCACGCCGCCAGCCGCCCGGCCGGCGCATCCCGCACCACGTCGCAGAGCGGGCCCGCATCGCACGAGGGGCGCCGCCCGGCCGCTCCGCACGGCACGGTTCCCAACATCATCGGCGTTCACCTCTACCTGGAACGGCCTGACGGGACGGTGCTGCTCGGGCTGCGCCACCCCGACTCCAGCTTCGCGCCTTCCACCTGGCACGTCCTGGCCGGCCACTGCGAGCAGGAGAGCGCCATTACCTGCCTGATCAGAGAGGCATGGGAGGAGGCCGGTCTGCGCATCGAACGACAGGACGTCGAACTCGTCCACGTCGTCCACCACATCGACCGGGCCGGGGGCCGGCCCCGCATGGGCCTGTTCTTCCGCGCTCGGACCTGGGGCGGCGAGCCGGAACTACGCGAGCCGGACAAGTGCACCCAGTGGAAGTTCTGGGATCCGGCCGCCCTCCCCGAGGACCTCGTCCCCTATACCAGGGTCGCCATCGAGGGCATCCGGGCCGACCGCTCCTACTCCGAAACGGGCTGGGTGTGAACATGGCCGCTTCCATGCACCCGGACCTCCCGCCCGAAGAAGTGCGGCAGCTCGCCGAAACAAGCAGTGGGCTACATCGCCAGCTGGTCGGACACCTCCGCGGCCCGCGAGAGCAGCCGGGTGTGACGGGCCGACGGAGCAGGGGGCGGGACATGGTCCACCCTGAAGATTCCGTCACGGAGCAACCCCCGTTCACCTTCCATGGGCCGCTGAACGCAACGAACCACACCGCATCTATCGGAGGCATGTGTGCCTGACGACACCCAACAGGCGATCCCAGCCGTACCGAGTCCGGCGGCCAGAGAGGAACGGCAAGAGCACCACATGCGCCTGCTCCCTCGGTACTACCGCCTAGTGGAAGCAGGCCGCAAGACGATCGAAGTGAGGGTGGCCACCCCGCGGAAGCGCGCCGTTGCCGTCGGCGACACGGTCGTCTTCCACGACCGCGACACCGGCCGCGAGCTCGACGTCATCGTGCAGCGGATCACCCCGTACCCCTCCTTCGAGGATCTGCTCAGTTCAGAGGACCCCGCGCGCATCGACCCGAACGGGCCGCCCGGAGAACTGCTCGCCAACCTGCGAAGCATCTACCCGCCAGCCAAGGAGGGCCTCGGCGTCCTCGCCTTCGCATTCGACCACCGCCCTGCACGGCCAGGCCGACCGATGCCGATGACGCCCGCGCAGTACGCGCACACCGTCCCCCACCACACGGTGTACGGCTGCCTGTACATCCGCGACGAACACGACCGGCCGGTTCAACTGCGCTCGGTCTACGGCTCGCGCCTCTGGCAGTTCCCGGGCGGCAACCTGGACGCCCAAGGAGAGGACCCGCTGCAAACCGCTCGCCGCGAAGCAGTCGAAGAGACCGGCCTCGAACTGGGCCTGGATACGCCGAAGCTTCTCCTCACGCACTTCCTGCACGCCGGGCTCCGCCTGCCGCTGAACAAGGTAGGGCTCATCTTCGACGGAGGGCGGCTGACCGCAGAGCAGCTCGGTCGGATCCGACTCGATCCCGCCGAGCACGACATGTGGGCCGTGCACGACCTCGCCACCTGGCAGGGACTGATGGCGCCGCGCGCCTTCGCCCGCCTCGACGCCATCGAACAGGCCCGTCGTGGCGAAGGCCCCGCCTACCTCACCACGCACACCTGATCCCCAGCGCACCCACCCAGGAGGCAATCGTGGCCGCCGAGGACACCAACACACGGGCCTGGCATATGTATGGGCAGCGACAACTGGCTCGCGCCTACACCCCGCCCGTCCCCGACCAGCTCACCTGGACGCCTTGGGAAGGGGTCGGACCGGGAGCAGAAGTCCTCGGTGACGTCACCGGCCGCCGCGTCCTGGACATCGGTTCGGGAGCTGGCCACCACGCCGTCCATCTCGCCCAGGCGCACGGAGCCCGCGTCACCGGAATCGAGCTGTCCCCGACCCAGCACGAACGCGCCATCTCCGCCCACACGAACGTGGAGGGCGTGGAGTTCGTCCAAGGAGACGTGGCCGAGTACCTGGCTGGCACCGCGCCGTTCGACGCCGCATACGCGATCGGGACGCTCGGGTTCATCGATCCGCACCGCTCCCTGCCCGCGCTGCGCGACGGACTGCGCCCCGGTGCCCCTCTGATCCTCTCGCTCCTCCACACCGACTTGCACGGCCGCGGCCCGTCCACGGAGGTGGCGCCGCGCGAGCAGATGATCCTGCTGCGCGACGATCCGCCCCTGCCGACGCAGATGTGGGTCCTGTCACCGCAGCTTTGGGAGGACCTGCTCACCGAGTACGGCTTCCGCGTCGAGGCCATCGACCTGCTGCCTCACCCCGACGAGGGCGCCACGGTTATCCAGCAGCTCATCCACGCCCGGCGCCTTCCCGACCGGCCGGCGCGAGTCTCCAGCCGGCCCCGCAGCACCCGAGCGCCAGCAGCCCACGCAGCCGTCGGCGTCGGAGCGATCCTGCTGAGCGAACAGGGCATTCTGCTGGGCCGACACCGACGCGGCACCCTCGAACTGCCCGGTGGGAGTGTGGAGGCCGGGGAATCCTTCCAGGACGCGGTGATCCGAGAACTCGGCGAGGAAACCGGTCTGGTCGCTCGGACCGGCGACGTCCAGCTCCTGGGCACGCTGGTCGACCACGTCGAAGGTGTCCTGCGGGTCACCGTCGGCGCACTCGTCCACGCCTGGCAGGGGCAGCCGACCACGCAGCCGGACGAAAGCGTCGGCGACTGGGCTTGGCACCCGCTCGATCAGCTGCCCGACGGCCTGTTCGTGTGCAGCGCCCAGATCCTCACCGCATGGCGGCCCGACCTGGCCATCGACCACTCGCCAGCGCACTTCACGCATTTCGCATCCGGACCAGCGGCCACGCCTGGCGACGGCCTGGCCTGACCGCCGACACCGACGTACACCTGTCGCGCCGCTCCTCTTTTAGCGTCGAAGGAGACGTAGTTGAAGATCGTGCTGATGTCCGACCCTCGGGTCGCCGCCATCCCTGTCCAGGAATGCGGCGAGGAACTCATCGACACACGGGCGTCCGGCCTGTTTCTCGTCGATCAACGCAAGCAGGACCCCGGCGGCCACTTCGCGCACCTGCGGCACGGGCTCATCGAGCGCCTGGAACACGCCCAGCGACTGCTCCCCACTGAGTTCCACCTGCTCGTCGTCGAGGGGTACCGGCCTCCGGCGCTCCAGCGGGCGTACTTCGAGGAGTACGCGACCAAGCTGCGTCGCGGAAACCCCGACTGGAGCGACAGCCGCGTCCACGAGGCCGCAAGCCGTTACGTCTCCCCACCGGAGATCGCGCCGCACAGCGCCGGCGCGGCCGTCGACCTGACCCTCGCCGCCCCGGACGGCCAGGAGGTGGACATGGGGACGAGGATGAGCGCCTCCCCAGAGGAAAGCGACGGCGCCTGTTACACCCACGCGAACTCGATCAGCGGCGCCGCCCGGGCCCATCGCGACACGCTCTGCCGCGTCATGTCAGCCGCCGGTTTTGTGAACTATCCAACGGAGTGGTGGCATTTCAGCTACGGAGACCGATACTGGGCCCTCCACGCCGGCCAGGCAGCCGCCGTCTACGGACCATGCGACCGCACGTAAGCAGCAGCTACCAGCAGTACCGCGAGGGAGCGCGACATCGTGAGCAAGCCGACCGCCGTCCTGCTCATCGGAATCACCGGCTCCGGCAAGACGCACCTTGCACAGGCCCTCGCCGCGATGGGCCTTGTTCGCCTCAGCGTTGACGAGGAGGTCCACCGCCTCCACGGCCGGTATCGGGTCGACTACCCCGAGCACGGGTATTTCTAGCGCGAGGCTCCTGCGGTCGAGACCGTACGTGCGCAGCTCACGGAGCACCTGCGCGCGGGCCGTGCCGTCGTCCTCGATCACGGCCTGTGGCGTCGTTCCGATCGCGAGGAATGGAAGAAGACAGTCCAGGCCGCGGGCGGATTCCCGCTGCTCGTCTACCTGCCAGCCTCCAGGGAGGAGCTCCTGCGGCGCCTCGCCGCGCGCAATCAGCGCAAGGACGCCAATGCCTTGAACGTGACTCCCGAAGCCTTGGACGACTTCTTCGCTCGGTTCGAACCGCCTACCGACGATGAAGGTGCCGTCATCGCCTACAACGGCGACGCAGAGGTCATCCGCTCCATGATCCGATGACGCCCCCGGCCGTCCCGCTGAGCAGAGGCGCCAGGTGCTCGGCCATCACGAGCAAGGACCGCTCCGAATAGGCCGGTCCTACCAACTGCACACCAATCGGGAGGCCATCGGCGCTACGCGCAGCAGGCATGACCAGGCTGGGCAGACCGACGTGGCTGGTCAGGTTGGCCCAGCCGGTCTGGTCGAAGAAGCTCCGTTCGACGCCGTCGACCATGAGAGAGCGGCTCCCGGCTGGGATCGCCGCAGTAGGAGCGGCGGGCGTAATGAGGACATCGTGCTGGGCGTCGGCGAAGAACCGGTGCCACGTCTGCCGGAGCCGGAGGCGCTCCTCGTTGGCGCGGAGCCAGACACGGTGTGTCTGCGTTCGGTGGCGGAGGAAGGCGGCTCGAGGGCTCGCATCGTCCGTGTGCAGGTCACGGGCAGCGGCGAGTTCGGCGGCGCCGGCGTCGTCGTCGGTGGCTGCGGTCGTGGTGGCGTAAAGGAGTTGCTCGAAGAGGCGCAGAGAGTCAGCGAAGCCGACCGGCCCCGTGGTGTGGCGGACACTCGCGCCGGCGGAGGTCAGCGTCCGTTCGACGGTGGCGAGAGCATCAGCGGTGTTGCGGTCGACTGGGCAGCTCGCGTCGTCGGCCCACACTGCCACGCGGAGCTGGCCGATTGGGCGTTGCACTGTGGGCAGCGTGACGCTCCAGGGGTTGTTCTCGTCGGGTGACGGTGTCGTCAGTGCGGCGAGGAGCAGGTCGAGGTCTCGGGGGTGGCGGGCCAGGGGGCCGGGGGTGACCATGTCGCTGCTGGTGATCCACCCCGGCGGGCGAGGGACGTGGCCGCGGGCTGGGATGAGTCCCTGCGTGGGGCGCAGGCCGTAGACACCGCAGTAGTGGGCGGGGAGCCGCAGGGAGCCGGCGAGGTCGCTGCCGAGGTCTGCGGGGGTCAGACGGGCGGCGACTGCTGCGGCGGGGCCGCCGGAGGAGCCGCCGGTAGTGCGCTTGGGGTCATGCGGGTTAAGCGTGGGACCGAACAGGACGTTGTCGGTGTGCAGGTCTTGGCAGTACGCCGGGGTATTGGTCTTGCCCATGATGACGGCGCCTTGGTGGCGGAGCCGGGCGACGGCGTCGGCGTCGCGTGCGGGAACGTGATCGGCGAGGTCTTCGGCACCGCTGGTGGTGCGCAGGCCGACCGTCTCGAAGCTGTCCTTGATCGTGAGGGGAAGGCCGTCGAGGATGCCGGTGCTCTCGTTGCGGGCGCGGCGTTCGTCGGCTGCGTGTGCGACGGCTCGGGCAGCGCTGTCGTCGCGGGTGACGACGGCGTTGATCTGGCTGGCGTCGATCTGGGCCAGGTGGAGGTCGAGCAGTTCGCGGCTGGAGATCTCGCGGCGATCCAGGGCCTGGAGCTGGACGTGGGCGGGCTGGTGGGTGAGGTCGGTCGTCATGCGGAGACCTGCTCAAGGTGGGGGGCTCGGGCGGGCTGGCGGGGCAGGTGGCGCGCGACGTCGAGGAGAGCGTCGATGTCGTCCATGGGCCTGCTGGTCTGGCGTTCGGAGTCGGCGAACTCGGTGAGCTGGTCGGTCTCCGGGCGGGTACCGGCTGCCCGGGCGGCGATTCCGGCGAGGATCTGGTCGGCGGTGACGGCCGCGGACAGCTCTTCTCCGTGAAGCCCTCGGGCCCGGTGGCGGGCTTCGCTGGCTTCGCGGACTGCGGCATCAAGGTACTGACGGATCACGAACCGTCCGTCTCTGATCTCGACTGCTCGGCGGTAGAGCCGGATCGAGATGCTGCGGAAACGGCGCCTCTGGGCCGGGTCGACTCGGTCGATCGGCAGTGCGATCTCGGGCGCCTCGCTGTAGAACGCCAGCCACAGAGGGCGTAGGCCGTAGTAGCTGCGGTATTGCTTGATCCGGTACTGGAGGCTCTGAGCCTGATCGTTGATGGTGGGCACTAGCCAGCCGATGAGCGTGAGCATGGCGCCGACATCGCCGCAGGTCCACGCGAAGCCCTCCCACTCTGCGAGCGACGCGTTGAAGGCACCGGCGATCACGTTCCCGATGCGCACGGCGCTGTATCCGAGAGTGACGATCGCGCCGAGGGCGACGATGCGCAGGCCGATACGGACGGACCCGCGGGTGCTGCGGCGGGCCAGGCGCCAGCAGGCACGGGCGAGGGACATTTCACCGATGGTGTAGGCCGTGACGTACAGGGTGAGATACGCGGCGTACCAGCCATCATGCGCGTAGTACAGCGTGAAGTTGATCGGTCGCGGCGCGTTCGGCGTCAGCAGGGCGAACAGCACCAGCAGCCCTGCGATCACAGCGAAGCCTGCGGCTAGCCACTCCCGTGCCCTCCTGCGGGCAACTTCGGGGGGTGATCCCCAGTAGGTGAGGACGATCTGCTGGCAGGCGAGCAGCGCGACCACGCATCCCATCGCCAGGGGTACGGAGAGGTTCACCACGCCCAGGACATGGTCGAGGTACTGCCACATCAGTGTGATGGAGAACAGGAACGACAGCCCTGACAGCAGGAAGACGGCGGCCAGCGCGGTGAAGGCGGGGTCTCGGCGGCGGGTCGGCACGTCCCGCAGCAAGCAGAGGAAGCCGAGCGTGGCGACGACGAGGCTGATCGGATGGAGCAGGTCCTTCACGGCCGGGCCTCCCGTCGGCGCAGCAGCGTGTGCGTGACCCTGTCCTGCACTTCGTCTCCGGAGGACTCGTCGCTGCGCAGCCATCGGTCGATGATCCGGCGCTGGATCAACGAGGCGAGGAGCTCGGTGTCCCGCTCCTCGTCCTCGTCGTACTTGGTACGGCCCAACATCATCTCGACGGTGGCCGAGCCCACGCTGGTGAAGATCGCTGAGGAGAGCGCGGACGCCGGGCGGTTCTTGTGGTGGCCGAGCAGCAGGTGGCTGAACTCGTGGGCAATGATGTGGTCCTGGTGCAGGGAGCTGGTCCGCGGGTCGTAGTACACGTGGAAGGCACTCTCCGTGACGGCGCATGCCCCGCATACGGAGGGCGCTTGCTCACGGGCCTCCAGGACCACCTTCCGTCCCGTGCGGCGTGAGACCTCGTCGCTGAGGTCGCGGATATTGGTGACGTGCGGGAGCTGCAGCTCGGCCAAGAGGTCAGGCCGGCGCAGCCTACGTGCGGACCACATTGCTTTTCCTTGATCACTTACTGAACGCGGCCGTTTTACGCGCCAGTTGAGGGTGGCAACCCCTCGGATTTTCGTACGCTCTCGACGATTCCCAGGACGGCATCCTTTCCGTCTGCGGAAACGTCGGACAGGCGAAGGAGCACGTTTTTGATCTTCGTGTCGCGAAGCAGTGCGAGCAACTCAAGTTCCTGCACGGTCTTTTCGGCGACGGCGTCGTCGAACCAGTATGCGGGGTCCACGCCGAAAAACCCTGCTAGCGCTTCGAGGTGACGCTTCGTCGGGTTATCGCGCTGCCCGGTCCGCAGGAGCCAGAGGTACTGGGCCGACAGTTTGCCCAGCCCGCGCTTCTCCATGAGTTCGGCCACCTCGGCGTTGCTGAAGGGGCCGCGGTCGGGCGGGTGCACTGTGTCGAACAGGCGGTTTAGGCGGTCCATGAGCCCCTTGGGGCTCACCTGGCCTTCGGTCGAGTCTTTCATGATCCTTTCCTGGGTGGACTTCGTCGTCACTTCAAGCACCCTACCCCGCGATAAACGTGAGTTGACGAGCTGATCCACTGTATGGAAAGTTCTTCCTCACCAGCACGTTTCCGTGTGACGCGTACCGCCTGTTTCAGGTCGGCCTGTCCGTTTCTACCGGCAGGAGTATGCCGGGTGAGTGGCACAAGCCACATTCAGCCAGCGACATAGGTCACGTCTGGCACGCAGGATTTTATCTTCGACCGGAAAGCGCGGAGGCGGCAGTGGAAACACCCCATCCGCCTCGCATTTCCGCTGCAGGGAATAACAGACACCCGTTCCAATTCGGACACAGTGACACGCTCTCGGCGTTCGAGGCAACCGCGGCAACGGTGCGCTTCGACGCGGGGGTGCGCCCCAGGTCGCGCCGTACGGACACTTGCGGCACACGATCATCCGATGACTCTCTGCAACCAGTACAGAGTTTAAGAACCAAGTCTGGATCTTGATACGGGTCCGTGCGTATGTTCGTCGTCCCCGGGCAGCCCGCCCGCAGCGACGGACATGAGGAGAGCACGAGGACGGACCGGACCGCGAAGGTCCACAAACAGCGACGGCGCCCGGGAGCGGTAACTCACGGACGCCGAACGCTAAGCGGCATACCCGCCCCGGCAAGGGCGGAGATTGCCCACCATCACCACGCTGAGTCCTTCCAAGGGGCGCGTCAGCGTGGCAACACTGCAAAGGGGAGTATCGCATGTCTCCTGCCCTGCGCAAAAGGCCCTTTCGCCTGGTCTGCGCGGCAGCCATCTCCGCCTCGGCGCCTCAGCGCCCCGAGCCGGACCGCACGTTCATGGCCCCGCCGAGCTGCGGGACCCGCCCGCTCGTCGGGAGCTGCCGATGAGCAGCGAAGCCCGCGACTGGGTGTGGGAGCACAGTTGCAGCCGGGGGACGGCGCGTCTGGTCCTGCTGTCGATCGCCGACCGGGTGGGCGACGAGCAGTGCGTCTCCTGGGCCTCCCTGTCGAGCCTGGCCAAGCGCACCCGCGCCTCCGTCTCCACGGTCCGCGAAGCCATCGACCGTCTGGTCGACGCCGGTGAGCTGGAGCAGCTCGAAGACCTCACCGGCCCGCAGCGCAGCACCGTCTACCGCCTCCCCCTCGCCGCCAAGGTCCTGGCGGAGACCGTGGACTACAAGGACCCCGACCAGGCGCCGGCGGAGGGGACCGAAGCCACCCCGGCACTCCGGATCTCGGCCCTGCGGCGCTACAACATCCGCCCGCGTGAGGTGCCGGAATCCCCTGCGAGGGCCCGGAAACCGGCAGTACCGGAATCCGGCAGGTCCGGACGGAAAACGGCACCTCGACGTGCCGGGAACCGGCACAGCGATGTACCGGAAACCGGCACACAGAACCGTAGTGAACCGGATTTGAACCGGAGGTACAGCAGTGGTGGTGCTGCCGTCCTCTCAGCTGCCGAGTGGCAGGTCGACCCAGCCACCCACACCTGGGCCCGCGAGCAGGGGCACCTCGACCGTCTGGGCGAGCAGGGCCTGCAGGCAGCCGACGCGAAGTGGCGTGCCCACCGCTCCGGCTTCAAGCCGAGGCCGGCGGCTGCGTGGGCTGCCGACTGGCGTTCCTGGGTCGCCCGGGAGCACCCCCCTGGCCGCCCGAACCTCTACGCCGTGCCCGGCACGGGTCCCGGCCAGCCCGGCGGCATGACGCGGGCAGAGGCCCACACCGCCGCACTTCTCGCCGCCCTGAACGAGCCGACCGGAACGGAGCAGTAGTCGTGGACCGCCGTGAAATCGCAGCCCTGCTGGCCTACATCGGCCGACTCGACCCCCGCACCATCCGCACCGACCAGGGCGAGGCACGCGACCAGCTCGCACAGTGGCACGAGCTGCTTGGCGACGTGCCGATGGCCACTCCGCACGGCTGGGACGCCCGCGTCGCCGCCCGCCAGCACATCAGAGTCTCGCCGTACCAGATCCTGCCCGCGGACGTCGCCCGCCCCTGGGAGAGCTACCGGCGCGACCGCCTGGCCCGGCACTCCGATCCCACGCCGTCCGCCGACCCGGACGACCAGGCCGCCTGGACCGCCGAGCTGGTCGGCACCCGCCGCGCCGTCGCCGCCGGCACCGCGCAGCCCGCCCAGGCCAGAGCCATCAGCGGTCGCGACCGCATCGACCCAAGGTTGGAGGCGAGGCTGCGGCAGATCGGCTCCTGCATACCGCCCGCCGCCCGCGCAGCCCTCGCCCCCTATCGGCCCGCTCGCGCAGCCCGCGAGGTCGCCGTCGCTCAGGGGCTGCCCGACGCCCTGAGCGTCAAGTGCGAGTGGTGCCTGGCCCAGCCCGGTGAGCCGTGTCGTCGCCGCCGGATCGGTCCCGACGACGGGGTACGCACGACCGCCCCGCGCGCCACCCCGCACCCCGGCCGCGTCGACCTCGCCGCCGCCAGGCAGGCCCAGCCGAGCGAGCAGGTCCAGCAGCCCGCCTTGGCCTGACCGGCGCATCGGGCGCGTGCATCCCGCCCGATGCACCGCTACCCCCTATCACCGTCCCGCCCCGGCTGCGGCGCACGCCCGCGCGCTGCGGCCGGCACCCGACGCCGCGCCCAGCACCGCCCCAGCCGGCCGACGCGGCAGCACATCGGAGACCACCCTTGCGTCACATCACCACCCACGACGCGCCGGCCACCGGCCTGCGCAGTATCGGAGACACCAACTGGCACACCCAGGGAGCGTGCCACGGCATGGACGTCGAGGACGCTGACGCCGTCTTCTTCCCGCTCCCGCGGGACCACGAAGCCATCGCCGAGGCGAAGGAGCTGTGCGGCTGGTGCCCGGTACGCAGCGACTGCCTCAACTTCGCCCTGGAGAACGTCCTCAAGGAGGGCATCTGGGGCGGCCTCACCGAGGCCGAGCGGCGTCCCTGGCACGACGGACTGCAGCAGCGCCTCGACTACCGACGCGTAACCTCCTTTTTCCTGGGACGCGACGTGCATCTGACCGAGGCCGAGCGGCAGGTCGTCATCGACCACGCCTACGTACGCGGCTGGCGGCCCGACCGGCTCGCCACCGCCCTTCAGATCAGCCACAAGCACGCACGCGACCTGCTGCGGCAGGCGGCCAACAAGGTGTTCGATCGCGACCGCACCTACGGCGTGCCGCGGCCCAAGAAGAAGCGGAAGAAGACCGCCCCAGCAGCAGGCGGCCCCCCGCCCGCCTCAGCACCCGGCACACAGCAGCCAGCAGCCCGCCCGGCAGCGTCGACTCCGGCGCACGCCTCTCTCGGAAAGGCCGCATGACCCACCCCTTCCTGTCCCTCGGCGCCGCTCCGGACCTCTCTCTCCTCCTCGCCGCCGTGGTGCCCGCCGCCGTCGTGCTGGTGCTGACCGCCTGGACGATCCGGCGCCGGGGCACGCGCCCGCAGAAACGTCTCAGCGGTCCGGCGGTCAAGGTCGCTGCCCTTGCCGCCCTCGGCTGTACTTGCTACTCCGCGGACACGAGCTGGCGGTTCGCCGCCGACTACCTCGACATGGCCGGCACCGCCGAGCGGGCTGGCATGTTCGCCGCAGCCGAGCTGGCGCTCTTCGCGACGGCGCTAATGGCACGACAGAACCTGGCCACCGAGGGCGCCCCCGGCCTTCCGGGCACGTTGGTCTGGGTGATCACCGGAGTGCAGGTGATCCCCGCCTATGCCGAGAGCGGTCCTATCGGCGGCACGGTAAGGGCCTTCGTCGGGCCGGTCATGGCGGCGATGCTGTGGCACCTCGCCATGGGGATCGAGCTGCGCCTGCGCACCCCGGGTGCCGCCTCCCACGGACTGATCGCCGTCCTGGGGCGGGAAGCACGCGAGCGGCTGCTGTCCCGCCTCGGGATCGCCGCACGCGACCGCGACGCCGCACAGATCACCCGGGACCGGGCCACCGCCCGCGCAGTCGCCCTCGCCGTCCGCCTCGCCGAACGCACACCCGAGCAGCAGCAGAGCCGACGCGGCCGGCGGCTGACGCGGCGCCTGTCGAAGGCGGTCGGCAGGGCCTCGGTCGGGACCGACGCCCGCCAGCGCGCACAGCTGCTCGACCAGCTCGCCGCGCGCCGCCACGCACTCGCGCTCGCCACGATCCCGCTTTCCTCGCCCTGGTCCCCGCCGCACACCACCTCGACGGCAGCCACGGTCCCCTCACAGCCGGCCTCGAAAGCGCCGGTCCCCGTAGACGGTTCCGACGAGTCGGTCGGGGATCGGGGACCGAGCGCTCCGAGGGGACCGGTCCCCGAAGTCGCGGTCCCGAAGGCGTCGGCTAGCGCGGGGACCGAGGGCGAGAACGCGGGGACCAGGGTGGGGACCGGGGCCCCAGAAGCAGGTGCGGTCCCGGGAACCGGTCGCGCCAATCCGGAAGCCTTGCAGGGGGACCCGGGAGGCGCGCGGACCGACCGAACTACGCGAGAAGTCCCTGCTCAGGGCCCGGATCCGCATCGGGGACCGAACGCCGCCGAGTCGGGGACCGAGCCCACCGGGGACCGGGGACCGAACGACACCGACACGGGGACCGAGCCCACCGGGGACCGGGGACCGAACGACACCGACACGGGGACCGAGCCCACCGGGGACCGGGGACCGAACGACACCGACACGGGG
>NZ_JBSFEP010000021.1:0-15843 GCF_053594495.1 Streptomyces sp. NPDC001920 | reverse complement strand
GGACCGAGCCCACCGGGGACCGGGGACACAAGGTCCCCCTCCGCCGGAAGACGACCCCGATACCCCGGCCCAAGACCAAGGGGAAGCGCACCCGGTCCCGCACCCCGCAGACGCAGCGTCCGCCGCGCGAGCCGGAGCAGGCGGTGGACCAGCTAGTCCAGCAGGTCCGTCCGCACGTCCCTGCCCTGCTCGAACGGGACGGCAACGAGTCCGTCACCCGGGTCCAGCTGCGGGAGATCCTCCGCCGCGAGGGCCTGAAGGGCGGCCGGAACGACCGACTCAGCCTCGTCCTCCAGCAATTGCGGAGCGACGACACCACAACAGCAAGGAGCACCGCCCCGTGAAGACCTGCCACCAGTTCGACACCGTCCGTGCGGAGTACGAGCGGGAGATCGGCTTCATGCTCGCCCACTCCAAACGGCACGAGGGCAGGCCGGCGGCGAAATCCAGCGCGAAGCAGGCTGCATCGACGAAGCAGCGGATGGCACGGGCGCTCAACAGCCACGTCGGTCGCTGCCCCGAATGCGGCTGAACCTGCAAAACCCCAGCTCAACGTCCCTAAACGCAACCGGTGGCCCGACTCAGTGCCGGGCCGCCGCCCCGCTTGAGGAGACACGCCGTGATTGCGCGACCTGCTCGCTCATCCGAGCCCACGGTCGACGAGGCCAGCGCCTGGGCGGACGTTCTGGTCCGCCGGCGGCTCCTACACGCCGCCGTCCTCACGCCGAGCGGCCAGTGGCTCGTCCAGGACCAGCCCGACGGGCCCGTCCGCGTCCTTATGGGACCGGCCGACCTGCTCGCGCTGGCCGCGACCATCCAGAACGACACCCGCTCTACGAGGCCCGAATTCCGATGACGAACCCCACCCAGACCGGCAGCACCCTCGAACCTGCTCCCGACTCCAACTCGGTCTCGGGGCGAGCAAGTTATCCCCTTGGATACTCCGCCTTGAGCGGAGTATCCAAGGGTTCCCCTGCCCCTGGGGGGCAGGGGCTCGTCCGGCGCCGGGGGACGCCAGACGAGGAGGCTGCGACCGAGGGCGGATCGCAGCCAGAGGGGATACAGGAGGGACGTGAGCAGCCGCGCACGCGCCGCCGCAAGTACCAGCGTCGTCAGCGTCCGCACGTCCGCAACACCCGCTTCAGCGACGACGAACTCGCCCTCGTGACCGTCGGCGCGAAGGCCGCCGGCCTCACTCTCGCAGGCTTCCTCGCCCGCGCTGCCCTGACCGCCGCCCGCGACCTTGAACGGACCGCGAGTGCCGTCGCCGGCGAGCGTGAGGTGATCGCCGAGTTGTTCGCCGCCCGTCGGCATCTCGGCCATGTCGGCAGCAACTTGAACCAGATCGCCCGAGCGGTCAACGCCGGAGGGCACCCGGGCGAACTCGACGTGGTCATCGCGGCCACCGACCGTGCGGTCCAGCGCGTCCAGCACGTCACCGACCGGCTCCTCCACCAGGACTAGGACCCCCTCAACGGCATGATCCCCAGAATCCAGAAGCGCGGACAGCGCACCATCGGCCTCCTCTCCTACCTCTACGGACCGGGCAAGTTCGAAGAGCACACCGACCCGCACCTGATCGCCTCCTGGGATGGCAACGCCCCCGACCCGGGCCGTGACCCGTCCGCCACGCTCAAACAGCTCCAGCAGCTCCTCGATCAGCCCGTCGCGAACGTCGAGCAGGCCGACCGACCCAAGAAGCATGTGTGGCACCTCTCGGTCCGCAACGCCGAAGAAGACCGGATTCTGAGCGACGAGGAATGGGGCGAGATCGCCCGGCGCATGGTGGCCGCCGCGGGCATCGACGACCCCGAGGAGGGCGCCGGATGCCGATGGGCGGCGGTCCGGCACGCCGATGACCACATCCACATCATCGCCACCCTCGTGCGCGAGGACGGGTTCAAGCCCGACCTCGACCACGACGCCGTCCGGGTCCAGGCCCAGGCCCGCGCCCTCGAAGCCGAACTCGGTCTGCGCCGCCTGAACAAGGGCGACGGCACCGGCGCGAAGCGACCCACCAGCGCTGAGCGCCACAAGGCCGAGCGCCAGGGCCGCGAGCGCACCGCCCGCGAGGAACTGCGGGAAACGGTACGGCGCGCGGTGACCGGCGCGAGGAGCGACGAGGAATTCTTCGACCGGCTCGCCGCCGCCGGACTCCTGATCCGCAAGCGTGCCGCCCCCTCCGGCGACCTCCTCGGATACAAGGTCGCTCTGCCCGACGACCTCAACAAGGACGGCGAGCCGGTCTTCTACCCCGGCGCACGCCTCGCCCCCGATCTCTCGCTGCCCCGCATCCGAGAGCGCTGGTCCGGCGACGCCCAGGACAACCCAGCCGCCCGGCAACAGCAAGCACCCCGGACAGGACCGGGCGCTCCGGCCTCCGCCCGCCGCAGCACGGCATCAGCCGCCTGGCAAGCCGTCCTCGTCGTCGAGCACGGCGACGATGCGATCGCCGCTGCCCACATCGCCGCGGTCGGCGAGGTCCTGGATGCCCTCGCAAAGACGTCCGCCGCCCACACCCGCCGCGAACTCCGGGACGCGGCTACGGCCTTCGAACGTGCCTCGCGCTCCCATGTCCGCGCCGTACGCGGGCACGACCGAGCCCTGCGGCAGGCCGCCCGCGACCTCGTCCACGGCGGCCCGGCCCTCGGCCGCGGTGAGGACGGCGCCACCACGGCGATGGCCATCGACATGCTGTTCTTCCTCATCACTGCCGCCGCGCACTGGCACGCCAGAAAGGGCCACGCTCAGCAGGCCGAGGCCGCCGCCCGGGCCGCCGAGCACCTGCGTACCGCCTACCAGACCGCCGCCGCCCAGCCCCTCGGAGCGCTCTACCAACGAGGCCGGCGTATGAGCCGGCCGATACTCCAGCGGCAGACCGTGCTGCTGCGCGAGGCGCTGCCGGAGCTGGCCGAGCAGATCCTCGCCGAGCCCGGCTGGTACGCCCTGGCAGCGACCATCGCGGAGGCAGAAGCCGCCGGCCACGACCCGGCCACCCTCCTGTCCGAGGTAGCCGAACGCCGTGAACTCGGTACCGCGGACTCCGTGAGCGACGTGCTCGTGTGGCGGATGCGGCTGACGGCCGACCTGCCAGCAGACGCCTCCCACCTGCCCGAGAGCAGCACCACGGGGAGCCGGTCCGCAACGCGAGGGACGACGACCAGGACCTCCGCGCCCGGCAGGCGGCGCAGCGGAGAGGAGGCATCGCGTAAGACGCGGTGAGCCCGACGGGTGCCGGCACGCGGTCTCAGCGCATCACCGAAAGAAGGGAGAGCACCAGCTCCGCCCGCAACCCACAGCACGGTCATACGCCACATCGGACCTCGCTGGTGACGAGGTCCGATGTGCATGCCGTCGGAATTCGGGCACTACAGGACAGGCGAGATGATGGGGCGAGTCGGGCCAGTAGACGTCGCGAAGTTGGGCGGTCGGGGGAGACGGCGACGTGTGATCGGGCACACCGTGACTACGGCATCTCGCCGCACGAAGATACCCACGGTGGCCAACTCGTCATCCGGACAACGGAGAAGCGGAGCGCCCCTGATGACGTGGCCGAAGGCGGCTGTGGACTTTGTGAATTGCAACCACCGGGGGCGCGCGGCACGATCATGAAGCGCGCAGGACGAGGTGACGAGGTGGAGGAGGACGCCAGGGTGTTTCACCGGATACGCCGCCGGGCCAAGGAGCCGAGCGAAGCTCAAAGGCAGTTCGCCGAGATGCATGCGCGGATGCAGGGCCAGGTCCCGCCGGGCATTGGAGTGCCGGCGGCTGAACCGAAGCCCGCCGAGCCGACCGTCGTCGTGGATGACTTCCTTCCGCCGGAGCTGCGTGTGCCGAGCCACGACCAGGTCGACGGCAAGATGATGCCGTGGAAGCAGCCCCTCGTCCTCGACGGCGAGATGGCCGCCTGCGCCGAGTGCAGCGCGTACCGGGACTGGCTCATCCTCTCCACCCGCGGCGAGATCTGGCTGCGCTGCCGGGCGGGACACCAGCAGCAGGAGACCCGCCTCGACACCGCGTGGTTCAACCGGAACAGCGGGCCGGCGGACGCGACGCACGCCACCTTCGAGGACTGCCTGCGCCACCTCGGGCACTGACCACCACTCCTACGACCCCACCGGGCCCTCGGGCCCGCACTGACCACCCGTCGCCTAGCACCAAGGGGTCAGTTCCGTCATGCGCGTTCGCGTCGCCACCACCGCCCTCGGCATCACAGCCGCCCTCCTCGCCCTGCCCGCCTGCTCCACCGACACCACCGGGGCCAAGCACCAGACCCCCTCCTCGCCCTGCCCGCCTGCTCCACCGACACCACCGGGGCCAAGCACCAGACCCCCTCCTCCGCCCGGACCGGAAAGCCGACCGGCGCGGTCCACAAGCCGACCGCGCTCTCGTCGGCCGCGCTCGAGTCCCGCCTGCTCGACCAGAGCGACCTCGGCAGCGGCTACCTGCGCAAGCCGCAGCGTCCTGCCCAGCACGACGACATCACCGTCAGCGGCTGCCCGGCCCTGAGCAAGCTGGGCGGCGGCGCGGCGACCGGCGGCACGCTCACCTTCCCGCACAAGGCGAAGGCCGCCTTCACCTACGGCAGCAGCTCCTCGGAGATCTCCGAGGAGCTGTACAGCGACACGGCGAACAAGCTGTCCGCCGCCATCGGACGGATCTTCGACGCCATGACCGGCTGCCCCACCTATCAGGTCGTCGCGGGCGGCACTCCGATCGACATAGCCGCGCAGAAGCTGCCCGCGCCCCAAGGTCTCGGGGATGAACAGTGGAGCCAGCTGCTGACGTACTCCACCGCAGGGCGGAGCACCGTGGTGAAGCAGACCACGATCCGGGACGGCAATCTGCTGGTGATCGTCTCCGGCGCCCCGGCCCTCGTCGACCGCCACCTCGGCAAGGCCCTCGCCAAGGCCACCGCAACCGGCTGACCTGCCCGGTCATGCTGCTGCCCCCCGACCACGGTGGCCGGGAGGGCAGCAGCGCGTCAGCCGAGGCGCTGAGCAGCACGCGCCGCCTGGGCGGGAACCCAGGCTTGGACCTGGCCGGGCTGGACGTAGAGCACGTTCGGGTTGTGGCTGTGCGGCCCATAACCACTGGAGGCATTGACCAGCAGGTACGCGCCCGCGGGGACGTGCCAATTCCAGAACCAGGCGTCCTGCTGCCGACCGGTGTCGCACCAAGTCACGACGGCCTTCGCCCCGCGGCGACCGCGCTGGTAGACCCGCGTGATCTGAAGAAGATCTCCTCGGCCTGCATTCCTGTGCTGCTGGAACGCCTGCCACTGTGCTGCGAGGGCGGCCATGCGCTTGCGGCGTGAACGGACCTTCAGCGCGACGATCAGGGCGACGACAAGGAAGAGGGCAAGAAGGACGCCGGGGCTGAGGTGCATTGCTGCATCCTGCAACTTGACGTCACAGGGTGGCAAACCCTTCGGGGACAACGAGGGGCAGTGTCAGCGACTGCGCCTCTGGCGACCGGGTTCCGTCCCGGCGGGCAGCAGCTAGCGCGTTGTGCGCACGTAACTACCGGCCCGAGAAACAAGAAGCCCGGCCCTCCATTTCGGAAAAGGCCGGGCTGTGTGTTTGGGGGAAATGGCAACGGCGGGGCGTTAGATGGCCGGCGCGCGCAGGAGACGCTCCCGGGTGGCCTCGGGCAGCACCCGCCGCAGGACCGGTGCCGTCGAGCTGAGGGAGGCGGCGAAGGCGGCCACAAGGTCGTGCGGGACGCTGGCGGAGAAGGAGGCCGCCCACAGGTACGGTGCGCCGAGCGCGGGCTCGGCCCACGCTTGCCACCCGGCCAGCCCCGCCTCGTCGTCCTCGGTGATCAGGGCGCGCGGGTCGCCGTCCTGGATGAGAGGCGGCACCTCGCCGAGGCTGAGGTGCGAGGTGAACGTCGGGTCTGTCGCTGCCGCCTGGGGCTGGTCGATGTCGCGGAGCCATCCGTGTGCGGCGACGGCGTCCAGGACCAGCTCGGGTCCGGCAAGCGGCAGGGCGGGCTCGTCGCGAGCGTCGAGCGCGACGAGGAAGTCGGCTACGGCCTCGCCGGGGACGTCGGGGGTGAAGTAGGCCGACCACTGGGCGAGCGGGCTGCTCGTGTCCGCGCGGGCGGAGATCTGCCAGGCGATCGGCAGGTCCCCCAGGTGGAACGGTTCGTCCGCCAGGCTCCACTGGGCCCAGCGCAGGGCGTCGGGGCTGATGTGCAGGACGGTGCTGCGCAGGACCTGGCGGTCCTCGGGTGCCTCGTCCGGCTCGTGCCGTCCGCGGACGATCGTCAGGCTCGTCCAGCCCAGGCCGGCGAGCGTGTCGGCGACGGCGTCGTAGAGGCGCCCATCGTCACCGGCCAGATGCCGGGGGCCGACCCAGAACGCGGGCTGGCCGCTACGTGGAGTGGACGGGTCGGGCGGACATTCGGGGTACAGGGGCGCCTCCAAGGGGCTCGGTGCGGGCCTAGTTGCCGCCGGCACGGCGGCGGGGGCGGCGCGGGGGTGCCTGGACGTCGCCCTGCCAGGTCAGGGCGACGGCGACCTCGGGCGGCAGATGGCCGAGCTGTGAGCCCTCGTCCCGGCCTTCGGCGAGGTAGACGACGGTCTGGCCGGTCTCGTCCACGGACTGCACGACCTGCGCCAAGCGGTGTGCCATCGGAAAGAACGGATTCATGGCCTGGCGGACCGGAGCACTGCGGTCGCAACCGGACAGCAGGTCGATGAGATCGCCGACGGTCATCTCCGTGGACGTCATGAACGGCCTCCTTGGGTGAGGAAAACGGTGAGCGATGGAATCAGCCGGCGTCAGCCGACCACCCTCCCGGCGAGGACTACGCGTGGGCGCCTGCGCTGTCATACGCGACGTGAGGTTTCCAGCACGCGCGCCACGGCGGCAGCGACGATGTCGGCCGGCGTCTCGGTGTCGAACGACAGCTGGTAGCCGGGTACCTTGGCGGTTCCGGTGACGGCGATCTTCCATCCCTCGCCGTCGGTGCCGGGACGACCGAGCGGGAACCAGCCGAGGTAGAACCGGCCGTCCTTGGAGCTGACGTGCACGTCCGCACGGTCGTCCACGATGAGGTTGAAGTCCTCGGCGCAGAACTGGTCCATGACGAGCGTGGGCTGGCCGGGGCCCAGCTGCCACTCGCGCAGCCGCAGGGCTTCGACGGTGGTGGAGAAACCGGGGCCGACGGAAGCCACGGTCACAGACAATCACCTCTCTGACCTGGGGTTTCTTGCAAGGTCGTCTACGTTGACATGCTCCCGCGCAGGTTGGCCAGTCTTTCCGTGATCTTTCCTGTCTGCCCCCGGCGAACTGTCGTCCTTGGACAGTTGTAGGTTCTCAGATCCCGTGTCATTTTCTCAGTCGCGATGTCATGCGACTGGCCGAACTGACACGGGATTGAGAATCGCTGGCCACTGCCGTCATTCGTTCGGGTGGCCTTGCCTCAGGTCCGGCGTGGGCGCCTCACGCGGATGCGAACGTAGCGCTCGCGGAGGAGGCTGCCCACGTTCACTCGTTTGGGGACTCCGTTGCCAGCGGGATACCGCACCGCAGGCAGCCGTTCGCATGGTCGTCCTGGCAGATGTAGCCGATGGCACCTTCCACGCACCATTCGGCGGCCTCCTCAGACAGCAGGTCGGGCCCGGCATGGAGCAGCCGACGAAATTCCGTGGTGTCCGCAATGTCGGCCGGGCGGTTGGTGAACCACTCGTCGAACCAAGGCTTGTCCCGGTGTATGCGCCAGTGCGCATTCTCCCGGTCGTCGACAGCCGCAAGGAACCGATCGACGATGCGCCCCCAACTTGGTGCTCCGAACCAGCCGTTGTCGGATGCACAGAAGGATTCGATCAGGGTTCGCAGGCCGAACTCCTTCTCGCTAAGGCAGTACCTTCGCCCCCATGAGATCGCGACCTGTGCCATCTCCGCGAGTTCTTCTCGCGGATCAACCTCGTGTGCCGGGTCGTCAGGGTTGTGGCAGGCCAGCCCGAGCTCGAGCACGGACTGCCCGGTCGGTAGAACCCGGGACGGGTTGACGATCGCGAGACCGAGACCGATCCAGTCGACATGGTCGAACGACAGCATCGAGCGCACGAGTCGGGTGGTTGCCGTGTTGATCCGCATCATTGTGCCGTCGTGGAGCGGACTCTTCCCGGCATGCCAGTTCTCGACGGGTGTGTTGCGCCACACGGCGAGCGTGATGCGGGTGGCAGCGAGCCACAGCAGGGCCTCGTCGTCGAGGTGCCCGAACCGCTTGGCGCACTCCTGGGCGCCGTAGGTGATCAGCTCTTCCGGTTTCGGCCACCTGTGGCTGTCGGGCCCTTCAGGCGCGTACTCGTAGTCGTCGGCGTACTCGTCGAGGATCGCGCTCAACTCGGTTGCGCTGTAAGCCTCGCTGTACTCGGAGCTGTCCGGCTCCTCGACGGTGTACATGTCGTGGTCCCAGGAGACGTACACGTCGCCCCAGAGCACGACGTCGTCGCACTCGCTGGCGTTGTCCGTCACAACCGGCCTGATGGTGATCGGGGCAGTACGCCCGTCGGTTCGCTCGCCGTCCTTCTTGGCCGCCCATGCGGTGATGACCCCGAGCGGCTTCGGAAGGAGAGGGCCGACCTTAGTGATGCTGAACGGCTCGTCGTCGTCATCGGTGTCGAACCGGCTGTTGACGAACGCGACCGCCTCGGAGGGCGTGCTGACGATGGACTGTGTACCACTCTCGTTGTCAACCACTCGCCACAACGCGCTGTTCTTCACGATGCTCTCCGATCGCGGTGAGTGCACCCGGGGCGGGTGCGATGCGCCGGGTCGCTCGGCACTGACTCCAATTATGGGCTGATCAACCCGTCCGTAGTCCCGCAGACGCTTGTCGGCGACGACGCTCGGGGCGTTCGTGTGCAACCTGCTTTTCGCGACCGCAGCGACACAGCCAAAATCACGCAAAGTGCAACGGAGTGTCCGCGCAACCTGCGCTGCACGTCACCAGGAGCTGATGGTTGCCGATGCAGGTTCGTGACGCCCCGGGCCGCGTTGCAGCCTGCTGGACAGCCTGGGGAAATGACACCGATCTGAGACAGCCGCCTGCCGACACATCGTGAGACTCAAGGGAAACATCCGGGTCACAGGGTCGGCGCCTGACACTGAAGTTGAGAACCTACAACAGTGAAGCCAGTCGCCATGGCATCTGATCCAGGCGCTTGACAGCGAACCGAGTCGTGGGGGCTTCCCACACCGCCACGGGCCCGAGGAAGTCAGCGGGAACGTCGCGATGCGGGTCTCTTGTCAGCGGCACCTCCTACACTCCGCAGATGCGACAGGCCAGGATGATGAGCTGCCTGGCCGTGGCCCTCCAGGCCATCAGGGCTGATGGGCATGGCGTCTGCCAGGCGCCTGCATGTCCCACAGGTCGCCGACAGCACGCGCCGGCAGAGCTTTCACGAGGACGGTCTCCGGTGCGGATGTCGGAGAGGGTTCCATTACCGTCCTTGTCTAACAGGGGGATTAGAGCTGTGCCTTCCGCTACTGGCTTGACCGACCTGCGCGAGCAGTGGATCCAGAAGATCTGCGCGGGGATTGCCACCTCTGTCGGTCGCCACCACCCGTTGCTGGATCCGGCGCGGATCGTCGGTAACCCGAGTGATCTGGATCTATTGCGTGCCCTCCTGATCCTGCGGATCGCCGTCTTGGACGCGCGTGGCCGGTCCACCGCGCACATCACGGGACTGCTGGCAAAGCACCCGGTCTTCGCCGATCCCAAGCCTGACACGGATCAACTCACCAGCCTGGTCGAGCATGTCCGCCGGCACGTGGAGCGCGACGGCCTTGTCGGTTCCGTCCTGCTGTTCGGCCTCGGACTGCGCGCTGCGGATCCAGAGAGCACGTATGCCCTCCTCCTGGACCACTGGTCACGTCGGTCGTCCCGCGCGGCGACCGCCGCCCAGGTGGCCAGGGAACTGGCCCGGCACTGGGGCGTGGAGGCTCGCACCGGAGAGGCTCTGGTGCCTCTCTCAGTCATATCTCTTGATGCGTACTCCGACACCATCTGGTCCAGGCTGGAAGCGGAACGCGACGCTCATGTGCGGCATGCCGCCTCAGTTGCCTTGATCAGGAAGGGCAACGACGCTCATCGCCTGTGG
Organism: Streptomyces sp. NPDC001920; assembly: GCF_053594495.1. Taxonomy (NCBI): domain Bacteria; kingdom Bacillati; phylum Actinomycetota; class Actinomycetes; order Kitasatosporales; family Streptomycetaceae; genus Streptomyces; species Streptomyces sp. NPDC001920. The sequence continues at coordinate 5,726 of NZ_JBSFEP010000021.1, read as the reverse complement.
CTGGCGCAGTTTCCCGCCGACGAGGCCAGGCACCTATGGAAGTTGGGCGCAGATGTGGCCTACTGCACCGCGGCCAAGGAGCACCTTCGAGAGGTAAGCCGACAGCTCCGGAAGAATCACGCTCTGCGGCCAGTGATCGCCCGAGCCTTGAAACTGGTCAACGAGCAGCTAGAGATGCTCGGCGAGGCGATCGGCTGCCTGAGCGACACAGAGCGCGACATGCTGCGGGCGCGCACCCATCAGGAGCGCTTCCAGGACGCCTGCATTCAGACCTTCCTGAACCACTCCCTCGACTTCCGGCAGTCGTACCCAGGCAGTTCCTGTGTTCCTGATGCCGAAGCGGTACACGGCACCTTCGGCCCTCTGCCCTGGTGGAACATCATCGTCCGAACCGCAGCAGAGGCGGAGGCTGCCCTCGCCGCAGTCGCAGAGGGGGTGTTGCCCCTCGGTTTCGAGCGGGATCCCGAACATCGGAACCGCCTTCTACTCATCTGCCGTAAGCCCAGGACGGAGTCCCCGGGCATGCACGCCCACTTCGTCTTCGACCTGGACAACCCAGGTCACGCCTGCGAGCTGCTCCTCATCGCGAAGCGTGCCGGCGTCCCTATCGACCTCTACGGCCAAGCACACAACGAGTACGACGAAATCGAGTCCACCCACCTAGGCACTGTGTACGCACACATCGGCCCGGAGCTCGCCAGTCTGATCACGGAAGCCGCCACCAATGCACTGGCCCGATCCCTGCCAGACTTCCGTGACCGCGACTACGACGAACATGAGGGGATCGAACCGCTCGAAGAAGCGTTGCGCTGTCTGTCCCGCGCTGAGGTGGAGCACTTCTCCTCGGGACGCCGCATCGCCGTCTCATCCCATCACAACCTCGAAGGTGGGATCGAAGTACTGTCGTCCGACCCGCCAGTCACGCTCTCCGGATTCTCCAGGGGCACCAAGAGGCACCAGAAATCCGGCAGCTCACGGAAGACGGGCATCGGGACTCCTCTGCCTCCTCCTCGGACCACTGGGTTCGTGTACGTCCAGCGGAACCCTGCCTTCCCGGACATGCTCAAGATCGGCTACACAGACCTGCTCGCGGAGGACCGAGCTAAGGACCTGTCGGGCACATCGGTCCCCTTCCCCTTCGACGTGCTCTTCAGGGCCCACACGTCCCGACCCAAAGACGTCGAACAGGCTGTCCACCGCCTCCTCACCGCCCAACGCGTTAACGCAAGCAAGGAGTTTTTCCGCGTCTCCCTGGACACGGCCATCGAGGCGATCCGCCGGTGCCAGAGGGAGGTAACCGGTATCAACAGCTGGGAGCCGATCCCTGCGCTTCATCGCCTGCCCGCGAATGACCGAGTCGTCCTGCCCCTGAGGGCAGGGCAGTTGTTCGCGCTCACCGCGTACCCCCATCTGCTCAGCTCGTCCGCTGAGGTTCTCGACATCTGGATGGCCCACGCGGACGGCGACCTCCTGGAGATCCACTCCACGCATGACCCCGGGCACGTGGCCGGACTCAGCGACAACGATCCCGGCGCTTACGAGGACCCCGTTCCCTTCCTCGACAGAGACGGAACCGTGCGGAACGGCATGCTCCATGGCAGGGAGCGCCTGGTAGCTGGCGACCGGCTGATCTGGTTCTCGGACGAGGAGGGGCCGACCGACGCCCGCGGCGTCGTCTTTGAAGCGAACGCCTCCTGCCAGGTCACCTACCGGACATCAGCCCCCCGACGGGGCCCGCTGGGTATACCTCTCCTGCTGAACGATCCTGACCGGGACCTTCCTGATGCTATGGGGGCACTCGTCAAAGATGTCCTCACACTGCGCCCACCGCGCACCTGGGCTCCCCGGAACCCTCAAGAAGAGGACGGCTGGGCGGTAGCAGCCACGGATCCCCAGCCGCCCCAGCACTGGCTCCCTCAGCTCGAACGACGGCGCAAGGACGTGCGCCGGGACCGACCCTGAGTACCGTGCGGCATGGGGGCCAGCTCGACGAGTCCATGTCCAGCGCCAGGACTGAGCCACCAGCCGGATCGATTCCGCCGCGGCTCCGTAGACGGCTCGATACCCGGCTCCGGGAGCGGTCTGAGCACATGCCAGAGTGAACCGCATGATCCCCGCGCACATCCCCGACGAGCCGCCGCTGACCTACCCCGACAGCTTCGACATACCAGTCCTGTTCCGAAACGGACCCGCGAACAAGCCTCGGAGGCAGTGGCGGACGGCCAAGCACAAGGCGTGGACGGGATCGGACGGATTCCCGGCGGCCGACGGCTGGTACGCCCCGACCACCACCTGGCGGGAGATCATCAAGGCTGCCACCGAAGTCGGCCGCGACGTCACCCCGCATCTGCAGAACCAGCCGCGCTACGCACACGGGGAACTCGTCGCCCGAGTCTCCCCGCTGTACGCCTACCTCGGCGCGCACGCCGTCGAGCCCCGGCATCCCGTACCGGGTGCCAAGGGCCGGCGCTTGACCTGGAACCCGGTCTACGCGCACGGCACCGAGCGGAGCGCGAAGAATGCCGCTGGCTACCGGCTAGGCATGACGATGACCGAGTGGGCCTGCCGCTCGCTATTGGGCCTCGGCCAGACCGAGCACCTCGAACTCGGCGGCCCTATCCCTGCTCTGTTCAACACGTTCAAGGATCCGAAGGAGAAGCTGCCCGATCTGTGGGGGCGCCACGAGGCAGAAGAACTGTACTGGCTGATCGAGGCCAAGGGCGGCGACGTGGGTCTCGGCACGCTCCGCAAGGGGTGGGCGCAGCTGGCGGCCGGCAGCAACGTCCTCGGTGCGTACGCGCACCGGACCGTCTTGGTCGGGGCGTCCGTACGGCCCGGTGACGATCTCTTCCTCACCATCGACCACCACCTGCACCCCGGTCTGCCGCCCCTCACCCCTGCCGGGTCCGACACCGACGACGAGGCGGCGGGCCCGGGCAACTTGGAAGACCGCCTCGGCGACAGCGACGACGCGCTCATCGGCGCGGCCCGCGCCCAGATGCTTGCCTACCTGGCGCTGCGCTCGGCTCCCGCCTCGCAGTTGCGCACCGTGCCCGTTCCCGCCGACCGGGCTTCCCGTCACCGGCGTTCCGGGCTGACCACGCCCCTGGAAGACGATGGCCTCACTTTTGCCATGCGGGCCGACGCCCGCGGAGCAGCGACCGGCGCGGAGCAGCACACCCTGCGCGCCGGAATCCGCTCCATGGGCCTCGACGACTTCCTGAGCTGCCGCATCCCCGGAACTGAGGTCCACCTCGGCATGTCCCGGAAGCTGTTCGCCGCCTGCGAGCGCCTCCACGAGGAGGACCTCGCCATCGCCCGGCGCACGCCAGGACTGCGCGCCGAGGACCAGCCTGCCGCCGACCTGGAACTCAGCGACGAAGCCCAGGAAGAACAGCGACTCACCCAGCGGCGCATCTTCCGCGAACAGCAGGAGGAAGCCCGCCCACGGCTGCGTCCCCTGCTCCGCGACGCCTACGAGCGGGGTGCGGCGAGCGACTGGAGTGACCTGCTGCGCCGTCCCCAGGAGCCGGAACTCGATCTGGAGGGCGACGAGGGTCTCCTCGAAGCGGCGACGCCGGAAACATACCTGGCCGTCAGCCGCTACGACCTGCCCGCCGGTCACGCCTAGTCGTGCCCAGCGCTGGCGACGGTGGCGACGGCCAGGCCAGGCCAGGGAGAGCCTGCCGCGCTAACGCCGCTGTGACCGTCAGCGATACATGGCCAGACCTGGTGGCAAGGCCGCTGGCGGGCGGATCGTACTCAAGGATGGTTGGCCATTCTGCTCAGATATTCGGCCGTTCGGACCCAGGGCTTATCACGACGGATCTTCGGAACAGCCGGACGGAGCGGCTCGCCCGCCCACGATGGCAGGTGAAACGGGGGGCCAGAATCTGCCGACGCCGCGCCCGGTATTAGGAGCTCCCCCTCCCGGTTCGGCTAGGCGATTCGCGCGCTCAAGTCCCACTCCCTCAGGTGGCGCAGCAGGTCATGCGTCGACACATGTGATCTGGCATGTTCAGGAGAGATTCGGATTGCGGAGCGACGGCGCGACGTTCGGAGCTGAGTGGCTATGGTCTTCTGTTCGGACAAGGCAGCGACCTTCCTGACTGGCCTTGATTACAACGTGATCAAGCATCCTTACGCGGGTCTCGTTCCGCCTGCGGTCATCGGCCGCTCAGACGGCAACCCACAGGCGGTATGGCTTGGAGAACTGCAGGACCTCATCAAGGACTCACAGGCGGAACAGCCGAAACCATCTCGGCCAGCGCCCGCAGCGGATATCAGTGGGAGATCGAGCAGCGCGATGTCTTTCGGGGTAGGCGCCGGCCTCCTGTCCTCCTTCGTTGGCGGTCTGGGAGGATCGCTGGAGGTGTCGGCTAAGTACACGAACGCGAAGACGATGCAGTTCATCTTCCGAGAAGTTCAGAAAATCCAGGTCAAACCCAGTGCCGTATCCGAGTACATCGAGACCGGCGACATCCAGTGGGACAGTCCCCTCTTCCGTCCCTTTCTCGATTCCGGCCGCCACCTTTACGTTGTCACGGAGGTTGCCGTCGCCAAGGAACTGATGGTGCGTTACGAGCGAGGCGGGGGGACCGCTGCGAAGGTGCAGCTCCCGGAGCTCACTGGCCTGGTGAGCGGCGATGTAACCGTGGCCGTGGGATCTAACCGAAGCCATGAGATCACCTATACGGGTCAGCGTCCGGTGACATTTGCTTTCAAGTGCTTCGAGCTGGGCCTCGATGACGGCGGACCCACCCTGGTAAACGTCAGAGCAGGAGGAGTAGCCCTCAGCCTGTCTGTGGAAGGGGACGCACCACTGGGCGCCGCAGCGCGCCTGACTCCGGTTGGCGCCCCCTTGCTGGCTCTGAAGCGAGTAGAGGGTGAGGACAATGGCAGTGAATGATCACGGTCAGGGGCTATCGAACGGTCAACATGCGGAGTTGGGACGCGATTTCACCGAGGAACTCATCCTCCTGCCACGCGAAGGCTTGGAGTCCGACTACGGGGAGGACTACTACCTCCTCAACCAGCTTCATGCGATGTGGGAAAAGGATGGCCTCAGCTACTTCCGAGTAGATGGCGACCGCAGGGTCGGGACCGAAGGCTGGCTTCAGCCTGCCGATAGCCCGAAGGACGCACAGGTGCACCTGCTGGTCTCAGCTTTCGCCGCGGGACCGAAGCTCGTTCGCGTTACACCGGATATTCATCGCTGTATCCGATCTTCCGGCGCGCTGCGGCTTGTGCCAAATTGCAAGTACCGAACGATCTCAACTCATCCTGGAGCCAGACCTAGTCCTCTTTCGGGTCGGGGAACCACCCTGGAAGTCAAGGTGGTAGACGGTGTAACGGAGCAAGCGGTGCCGGAGGCCCGGGTCACCCTGTTTGAAGACGTCCCGCATGCGATTGGTGACGCAGGTGTCAGCGACAATTCCGGACAGCTTGCGCTGCGGGTATCCGGTCTGCCACTGAAGGTGGATCGTCTCTACGTGGAGCCTCCCCGTACCGGGTACTGGGGGAAGTACCTCGAGACCTTCGTGATCAACTCCTCGCAGTACAGAGTCCACCTCGATTCGGTGACCGCTACACACGTAGATGCGGCGCGACACGTCTATCTGTCAGGCAGCACTAGACGAGTAGTTCCGATGTGGCTCAGTGGTCGTAGGCGATCAGCGATCGGGTGATGGGTGCGCCGATGGTGCGGTTGTGCCAGATCGCGCAGG
>NZ_JBSFEP010000020.1:0-175536 GCF_053594495.1 Streptomyces sp. NPDC001920 | reverse complement strand
ACATCGCCCGCCTGCGCCGCAAACTGGGTGCGGCTCACCGGCACCGCATCGTCACCGTTCGGCGCGTGGGCTACAAGTACGTGCCCGACCAGCAGGACAGCCCCGACTCCGCGCTCCACAGCCGAGTTTGAGTGCATCACCGCGGAGATCGATTCCGCGATCTTCCCCGATCCGACGACTGCCGTGACATGGTCGACGGCGCTGGCCGGTCTGGCCGTCGGCCTGCTCATAGCGGTCGTGACCGCGCCGGTGGGCGTCTCGGGTGCGGTGTTCCTGCTGCCTGTGCAGTTGAGCGTACTCGGGGTGCCCAGCCCTGCGGTCACCCCCACGAACCTGCTGTTCAACGTGGTGGCCGGACCCGGCGCCCTGCTGCGGCACCACCGCAAGGGCCTGCTGCACGACCCGCTGACGTTCCGACTGGTGACCGGCACCCTGCCCGGCGTGGTCATCGGCGCCGTGATACGGGTCTTCGCCATCCCGGGCGTCACCGTCTTCCGCCTCCTGGTCGCCGCGCTGCTGGTGCCGCTCGGCCTGTGGCTCATCGGGCGCACCCTCCGGCCCACCCGTCCGGCTCGGGCCGCGGAACCCTCACCCCGGACCGTCACCCAACTCGCCTTGGTCGTGGGGGTCGTCGGCGGGATCTACGGGATCGGAGGCGGATCCATCCTCGGCCCCATCCTGGTCGGCCGGGGCATACCCCTCGCCCGGGTGGCACCAGCCGCCCTCGCCTCCACGTTCGCCGCCTCCCTCACCGGGGCCGCGGCCTTCGCGCTGCTGTCCCTGACGGGCTCCGGTGACATCGCCCCGGACTGGTACCTCGGTCTGGCCTGTGGCCTCGGCGGACTGATCGGCGGCTACCTCGGGGCGCACCTGCAACCTCGGCTGCCCGAAACGGCACTGCGTCTCCTGCTCGGCGCCCTGGCCACCGTCCTCGGGGCCCTCTACGCCGTACAGTCACTGCGCTGACGAACGGCAGCAGTGCTCAGGACCAGCGGATCGGCCCGGCAAGGACGTACCTTCCCGGGTGACTGATGCATAGGTCGGCGGACAAGACCGGTGTTCGGCCGACTCGGCTGTGTGTGCATCGACTTCGGCCTCCGGCGCGGTGGCCGGCAAGCTCGAACGCAACGGTCGGCGGCTCGTCGTCCGCACCGGTCACCACCAGCGTTCGGCCGCTTGGAGGACTTCCAAGGCTGCCGCATCCTGGTGCTCATCGGAGTCCGTGCCCTACGGCTCCGAGAACCTCGTGGCTCTCCCGGACGGCTACTTCGCGTCCGAGCGCGTCCTGGGCAGATCTGCCGCGTGAACCGGGCTCGCCGAAGAATGCGTGCCCCGGTCCGTCCTCGTGGTCGGGGACCGGGCCCTGCAGAACCGCGGATGCACGCGGCAGCTCCCACCCGGCGGCCCGCCCGTAGCGTGACGCACCCCGTACGCCAGGTCGTGCACGGCTGGCCCAGCGGGTCGTGCCGCTGTCCTCCCGTGCGGGCTGGGCTGAGGGCCCCGGCACTGGCAGATCTTCCCGCCCGTTCGACGAAACCCCAGGTCAGGGGCGTACCTGGTCATGTGTCAGGTGGCGCAACACTCCAGCAACACCGCTTTTCCCACCCGATAGGTATGGTTCGAAACATGCCCCCTACCGACCGCATCCGAGACCACGCCGGCCAGGGCGCGACCACCGTCGCCGCCCACCGTGCGCGGCGGCGGCTGCGTGCGGACCGGGCACGCCAGCTCGCTGACCTGCTCCGCCACCAACTCCTGGCCGGCAGGTTCCCGGACGCCGCGCTTCCGCACGAGACGACCCTCGCCACGGAGTACAGCGCCTCCCGCAACACCGTTCGCCAAGCCCTCGACCTTCTGCGCGCCGAAGGCCTGGTCGAACGCCTCCCCGGCGTCGGCACCGTCGTCGTGGCCCGGAAGTACACCCACGGACTCGACCGGCTGATGGGCCTGGCGGAAACACTGCGTGAGCACGGCCGCGTCACCAACGAGGTCCGCACCGTGGGCTCCGTACCCGCCCCGTCCCCGGTGGCCGACCGCCTGCGCCTCCCCTCCGGCACCGACGTCCTCTACATCGAACGCCTGCGCCGGCTGAACGGTCTGCCCCTGTCCCTCGACCTCACGTACATCCCCCTCGACATCGGCGCCGCACTGCTCGGCGAGGACCTGGAGAACACCGACATCTTCCGGCTCCTGGAGACACTCACTGGCCGGCACCTCGGCCACGCCGACATCAGCCTGGAGGCGGTGAACGCGGACGCCCACTCCGCCGCCGTACTGCAGGCACCGCGCGGTGCGGCCGTCCTGATGCTGGAACGCCTCACCCACCTCGCCGACGGCCGACCGGTCGACCTGGAGTTCATCCGCTTCCGTGGCGACCGCATCTCGATGAGCGGCCTGCTGCACCGGTCCCTGTAAACACCCCGCTCGCGCACATTCCTGGAGACAGCCATGCCCTTGGCGCCCCAGCGGGCCGACGTGCCCGTGACCATCGACGAGTCGAAGTGCATCGAAGGCTGCACGCTCTGCGTGGACATGTGTCCGCTGGACTCCCTCGCCATCGACGAGAGCAGCGGCAAGGCGTACATGCACGTGGACGAGTGCTGGTACTGCGGCCCGTGCGCGGACCGCTGTCCCACCGGAGCCGTCACGGTCAACATGCCCTACCTGCTCCGGTGAAAGGTCACACCACCCATGAAACGCACAGCTCTTGCCGCAGCCGCCGCCCTGCTTCTCGCGCCGCTCACCGCCTGCGGCGGCAATGCCGCGGCAGACGGTGACGGCTCCACCGTCACGGTCACGGTCGGCTACCAGTCCAAGACCATCAACACGGTCACCGCGGGGACACTCCTGCGCTCCCTCGGCTACTTCGAGAAGCAGCTGAACTCCCTCGGCGACGGCCGCACCTACAAGGTCGACTGGCAGGACTACGCCACCGGCGCCCCCATCACCGCCCAGATGACCGCCGGGAAGATCGACATCGGCTCGATGGGCGACTTCCCCCTGCTCATCAACGCCGCCCGCGGCAAGCAGCTGAACCGTCCCACCCACCTGGTCTCGGTCACCGGCTACAACCTCCGCGGCGGCCTCAACACCATCGTCACCGGCCCCGACTCCGAGCTCGCCTCGCTCAAGGACCTGAAGGGCAAGAAGGTCTCCACGAGCGTCGGTTCCGCCGCCGACGGCACCCTCGTACGGGCCCTGCAACGCGCCGGCATCGACCCGAACGACGGCATCGAGAAGCTCAACCAGCAGCCCGCGGTGGGCGCGTCGGCCCTGGCGGCGGGCAGCGCGGACGCGCTGTCCCAGTTCGTCGCCTGGCCGGGACTGCTCGCCTACCAGGGCAAGGCGAAGGCCCTGTACGACGGCGCCCAGTTGAACCTGCCCACCTTCCACGGCGTCACCGCCCGCGAGGACTTCGCGAAGAAGAGCCCGGCCGTGCTGAATGCCTTCCTGAAGGCCCAGTCGCAGGCCACCGACTATCTCAACGAACACCCCGTGGGCGCCGCCGAGAAGGTCGCGAAGGCCACCGGTCTGCCCGCCGAGGTCGTCTACCTCTACAACGGCGCCCACGGCATCTCCACCTTCGACCCGGCCCTCAAGCCCCAGCTCGTCGACGCGCTCAAGCAGGATGTGTCGGTTCTGAAGGCGGCGAAGCTGACCGGCGACGTGGACGTGGACTCCTTCGTCGACGACCGGTACGTCAAGAAGGCCCTCGGAGCGTCGTACGCGAAGCGGCTCACCGCCGCTCCCCCGGCGGCCGCGAGCGAGGCGTGGCCGAAGGATGCCGACGAGACCGAGTCCTTCGAGTCCCCGGCGGACCTCCTGAGGTATGTGGCCGCGCACCGCGACGGCATCCGCGCCGCCTACGTCCCCGACGCCACCACCGGCACCCTGTGGTTCGCCGACAAGGCGGTGTGGGTCGCCGACGGAGACCAGCTCCTGCCGTTCGTCGCCCCGGCGACCGCAAAGGCGTACGTCTCCGCGCACAGCGGTGCCCGCGTCATCACCTACGCCGAGGCCCTGGAGCGGGCCGCATGAGCCGACCCGCGCCGCCGACGAGCCGCTACCAACGGCCGCTCCCGCCGATCGGCCGGTACACGCTGCGGGTGGCCGCCCTCGCGGCCGCCCTCTGCCTGTGGCAACTCCTGACCGGCCTGGATGTCGATCTGTGGCTGCGCTTCTCGCAGTTCCCCACGGTCACCGACGTCGCCCACGCCTTCGCCGACCGCCTGTTCGGGGCGGACTACTGGACGGACCTCACCAACAGCCTGACCCGCATCCTCACCGGCTTTGTGCTGGCCGCCGTGCTGGGCGTGGCGGTGGGCGTGCTCGTGGCCCGCTCCCGTCTCGCCGAGGACCTGCTGGGCCCCCTGCTGGAAGTGGTCCGCCCGATCCCGGCGATCGCCCTGGTCCCCGTCGCGATCCTCCTCTTCCCCTCCAACGAACAGGGCATCGTCTTCATCACCTTCACCGCCGCCTTCTTCCCCGTGCTGGTCTCCACCCGGCACGCGGTGCGCGCGCTGACCCCCGTGTGGGAGGAGGCCGTGCTCACGATGGGCGGCGGCCGGTGGCGGATCCTCGGCTCGGTCGTCCTGCCGGGCGCCCTGCCCGGCATCTTCGGCGGCCTGTCGGTCGGCATCGGCGTCTCCTGGATCTGTGTGATCTCGGCCGAGATGATCTCCGGCCAGTACGGCGTCGGCTACCGCACCTGGCAGGACTACACGATCGTCGACTACCCCGGCGTCTTCGTCGGCATGGTCACGATCGGCGTCCTCGGCTGGCTCACCTCCACCGCGGTGGAGCTCCTCGGCCGACGCCTGACCCGGTGGCTGCCGCGTACGGCGTACGTCCCCGGAGCCCGCCCTACGACACCCCGCACGCCCGCGCGAGCCCTGCCGGCGCCCACCGCCGCAGGCACCGACCGGCCCTCCGACGCCGAGGAGGCACGCGATGAGCACCTCGTCTGACACCGAGCCCGACCTCCGTACGGTGGCCAAGGCACCGTCCCCCGCAGGCGGAACCCGGCTCACCCTCCGCGGGGCCACGCTCGGCCGCCCCGACGCTCCCGTGCTGGCCGGCATCACCCTGGACATCACGCCGGGCGAGATCCTCACGGTCGTGGGCCCTTCCGGTTGCGGCAAGTCGACCCTGCTGCGCACGCTTGCGGGTCTGCTGCCCCCGATCGCCGGAGAGATCAGCCAGGACGGCCAGTCCCTGGCAGGCCCGTCCGCCGAACGCGCCCTGGTCTTCCAGGAGGACGCGCTGCTCCCCTGGCGCACCTTGCGGGCGAACGTGGAACTCCCGCTCGCCGTACGCGGGGTGCCGCGCGCCGAACGCCGCAGGCAGGCGGAGGCCTGGCTGGGCCGGGTCGGAATCGCCGAGCAGGCCCGGCAGTTGCCGCACCGCGTGTCCGGCGGGCAGCGTCAGCGTGCCCAGCTGGCCCGCGCCCTCGCGGGAGCGCCCCACGCCGTCCTCATGGACGAGCCGTTCGGCGCACTCGACGCCCAGACCCGCGCCGGCATGCAGGACCTGCTGGTGGAGGTGCTGCGGGGCACGGGCGCGACCGTCGTCTTCGTCACCCACGACGTGGACGAGGCCCTGTTCCTCGGCGACCGTGTGGCCCTGCTCGGCTCCGGCCGCCTCCTCGCCGTACGGGACGTGCCGCGCCCGCGCGACCGTACCGCGCACGACGATCCGGCGCGCATCGCCCTGCGGCGCGAAGTCCTCACGTCACTCGGTTCTTGAAAGGCACCCTGGTGGACACCCCCCTGCAGATCCCCGCCCTCACCGACGCCGAGGAACTGACCTGCGACGTCCTCGTCATCGGCGGCGGCACCGCCGGCACCATGGCCGCGCTGACCGCGGCCGAGCACGGTGCGAACGTGCTCCTGCTGGAGAAGGCCCACGTCCGCCACTCCGGCGCGCTCGCCATGGGCATGGACGGCGTGAACAACGCGGTCATCCCGGGCCGCGCCGAGCCCGACGACTACGTCGCCGAGATCACCCGCGCCAACGACGGCATCGTCGACCAGACGACCGTCCGCCAGACCGCCACCCGCGGCTTCGCCATGGTGCAGCGCCTGGAGTCCTACGGCGTGAAGTTCGAGAAGGACGAGCACGGCGAGTACGCGGTCCGCCAGGTCCACCGCTCCGGCTCCTACGTGCTGCCCATGCCGGAGGGCAAGGACGTCAAGAAGGTCCTGTACCGGCAGCTGCGGCGGCGCGAGATGCGGGAGAAGATCCGCATCGAGAACCGGGTGATGCCGGTGCGGGTGCTGACGGCGGAAGGGCGGGCCGTGGGGGCGGTGGGCTTCCACACCCGCACGGGCGCGTTCGTGGTGGTGCGCGCGGGCGCCGTGATCCTGGCGACCGGCGCCTGCGGCCGCCTCGGACTGCCCGCGTCGGGCTATCTCTACGGCACGTACGAGAACCCGACCAACGCGGGCGACGGCTACGCGATGGCGTACCACGCGGGCGCCGAGCTCACCGGCATCGAGTGCTTTCAGATCAACCCTCTGATCAAGGACTACAACGGCCCGGCCTGCGCCTACGTCGCCAACCCCTTCGGCGGCTACCAGGTCAACCGGCACGGCGAACGCTTCGTCGACTCCGACTACTGGTCGGGTCAGATGATGGCCGAGTTCGCGGCGGAGGTGGCCAGCGACCGCGGGCCGGTGTACCTGAAGCTGAGCCATCTGCCGGAGGAGACCGTCTCCGCCCTGGAGTCGATCCTGCACTCGACGGAACGGCCGACCCGCGGCACGTTCCACGCGGGCCGCGGCCACGACTACCGCACCCACGACGTCGAGATGCACATCTCCGAAATCGGCCTGTGCGGCGGCCACTCGGCCTCGGGCGTACGGGTCGACGACCACGCCCGTACGACCGTACCCCGCCTGTACGCCGCCGGGGACCTCGCGTGCGTCCCGCACAACTACATGATCGGCGCGTTCGTCTTCGGCGACCTGGCGGGCGCGGACGCGTCCCGGTACACGGCGTACGAAGGGGAGTTGCCCGCCGACCAGCTCCGCGAGGCGCACGAGCTGGTCTACCGCCCGCTGCGCAACCCGGACGGCCCGCCCCAGCCCCAGGTCGAGTACAAGCTGCGCCGCTTCGTGAACGACTACGTGGCCCCGCCGAAGTCCGGCGCCCGCCTGTCCCTGGCCGTGGAGGCCTTCGAGCGGATGCACGCCGACATCGCGGCCATGGGCGCCCGCACCCCGCACGAACTCATGCGCTGCGCCGAGGTCACCTTCATCCGCGACTGCGCGGAGATGGCCGCCCGCGCCTCCCTGGCCCGTACGGAGTCCCGCTGGGGCCTCTACCACGACCGTCTCGACCATCCCCAGCGCGACGACGCGTCCTGGTTCCACCACCTCGACCTGCGCAAGTCCCCCACCGGCGCGATGGAGTTCACGGCTCGCCCCGTGGCCCCCTACCTGGTCCCGGTCGACGGCTTCACCCCGGCCGACGGCCCTTCCCGGCATCTCGGCGTGGTCCACCCCGAACATGTGGCGACGGCAGGAGCCCGGGAAGCGGCGCCGGTGGCTCTGCGGCAGGAACCCGCGGTGGCCGACACAGCCGCCCACCCCCGTGCCGACGCGGACGGGCCGGCCACACCTCGCCTGCTCGAACTCCTCTCTCTCGCAGAGGACGAGCCCGATCTCTCCGTACTCACCGCCTACTTGTCGGACCCCGAGCCCAGTGTGCGCCGGACGGCCGTCACGGTCCTCACGGAGACCGTGCCGCCAGGCACCGGCCCGGCACTGGCCGCGGCGCTCACCGATCCCGACGCCGGCGTCCGTGCCGCCGCGGTCGCCTCACTGCGCGAACTGGTCGAGACGCTGGTACCGGAACCGGCCCTGCGCGACGGCCTCGGCGCCGCCCTGTCCGAAACCGACCCCGCCGTCCGTGCCGCCGCCTTGGACGTGTTGCGTGCTCTGCGGCTCGGTGACGCCGAGGTGTTCGCCCTCTCCCTGTCGGACTCCGACATCACCGTCCGTATCGCCGCGGTGCGCGCGCTGGTGTCGGTCGACGCCGCCGCCGAGTTGGCCGGTGCGGCAGCAACCGAACCGTCGCGCGAGGTCCGTGTCACCATCGCCAAGGCCCTGGCCACCCTGGGCACAGGCTCGGACCTGGCCCGCTCGGCCCTCGCCGCGCTGGTCGACGATCCGGACGCCCTGGTACGTGGGGCCGCCTATGAGGCTCTGGGCACGACGGGCTGCCCGGACGCCCTGGCCCCACGCGCCCAGGCAGCCCTGTCCGATTTGGCCTGGCAGGTGCGGGCCGGCGCCGCCACCGCTCTGTCCGTCGCGGAATCCGACCTGGCCGTGCCGGCCCTCGCCAAGGCCCTCACCGACTCGAACGCCGACGTCCGCAAGGCCGCCGTGCTGGCCCTGACCCGCCACCGTGCCGTCGAGGACGCCCGAGCGGCCCTGGTCGCCGCGACGACGGACTCGGACGCGGACGTCAGGGCGTATGCGGCGCGTGCGCTGTGAACGAAGTCCACGGCCGAGTGATCCGCATCGGCCGCGAGGCGTGACGCCGCCTGCTCGCCCGCCGCGGCATCAACTCCAGCGCACCAGAACGGGGTTGGCGATGGTGAACTGCCTCAGCGGTGCAGACCCGAGCCCTGCACGCCTGCCTGCGCTCGCGGTCAACACCAGCTCGCCACCGTGACGCCGAAGTCCTCGCAGAGGGCGGGTCGGTCACTGCGGCATGAACGGCGCTGCACCGGGCGGAGGGCGCGCCCCCGGCCGGGGGCGCGCCCTCCCGTCACCTGCCCCGGCCCGGCCGCATCCGTCCTGCCCGCCGGCGGACCAGGACCACGACGACCAACAGCCCGGCGCCGACCAGAAGCGGCAGCATCCAGCCGCCGAGGATGCCGGACGAACTCCCGGCGGGCTGCGCGGAGTTCTGGCCGCCCTTGTCGCTGCCCCCGCCGCCGTAGTCCTTGCCCGACCTCTTGCCGCCCTCACCCCGGGAACCGCCCTCGCCGGCAGTCGAGTTGTCGCCGCCCATCCAGATGTGCGAGCCGTCGGCGGCGGGGCGGGCCTCCTGAGCGGACCGGGCGGTGTCCTGCTGCATGCCCGCCCAGCGGTCGCGGAAGGCGTCGGCGGAGGCGACCTTCTGCAGCTGGAGCCGGGAGAGGTCGACTCCGCCGTAGATGTAGGTGCGCGTGTACACGTAGTTGCCCTTGCGGGTGCGCTCGTTGACCTTGAACTCGCCCTCCTTGTACGAGCGCACGTACGCGTCGAAGGTGTCGCGCGGCTTCCACTTGGTCCGCGTCTCCCAACGGCTCACGTCACCCTGGTCAATGAGGTCGCCGTACGTGGAGGGCCGCTGGGTGTCGCGTTCGCGGTACCACTCCGCGGCGACCCTGGAGAGGTAGACGCGACGCAGATCGGCGTACTGCGATCCGTGGTTCACGGCCCGCTCGATGCCCGGCAGGATCAGGTCCCGGAACGTCTTGTCGTTGCGTTTCTCGGCCCCGGGGTCGCTGCGGTCCTTGCAGGAGGCAGCGCCTGAGCTGCCCTCCCCTGACAGGTGCTGCGACTCCATCTTCACTTCCAGCGGCGCGTCGAGGATGTAGAGCTGGTCGCCCTGAACGTTGACGCGCGCCTGACCGGGCACGATCCAGGTACGGAACGACATGCACCTGCCGCCGATCCGGTTCCAGAACTTCTTGCCCAGCTCGGTCTTCGGATGGATCAGGGCGGCCGTCGTCTTCTTCAGCTGGAGGTCGGCCTGGAGCATGATGCGGCCCACGTCGGTACGGCCCAGATCCGCGTCGACGATGCGATCCGGCTCGGTCGGATTGAGGTTCACCCAGAACGTGGAGCGCGGCATCGACAGCCAGACGAAGAAGGCGTCCGAGCTCTCCTTCGCGGCCTTCACGCCCGCCGCCGAGTTCTTCTCGGTGCTCGGGCCGCCGGGACCTGCGCTGAAGGCGTACTGCAGCCCCTGTCCGCCGTCGGAGAGGTAACGCAACTCCAGGGTGGTGAAGTCGATGCCGCCCGGTGCGGAGGCCGGATCGGCCAGGGCCTTCGCCAGGCCGCTGCTGCGCGGTGCGGATGAGCCCTCGTCCTCGTCGCAGGGTTGGGCGAGCGCGGCACCGGAGCGGGTGAAGACCGCGGGGTTCGCCAGAGTGACGGACGAACTGCTGTGCAGCGAGGCGTTGTTGACGGCGCCTCCGGGGCACGGGGCGGCCGGGACCTTCATGGTGTCCTTGGTCTCCTCCTGGTACTTCTTCTCGCGCTGCTGCTCCTTTCCGTACTCGTCCCTTGCCTTGCGGATGTCCTTGCCCAGCTGCAACCGGGTCGCTTGGTTGCGCTGGGACGCGATCTTGTCGTATTTGGCGTTGATCGCCTTCACCGCCCGGTCCCGGGCTTTGTCCGTGGTGTGCTTCTTCATCGCCACGGCGATCTTCTGGTTGCGCTCGGAGACCTCCGCGTCGGTGAGGTCGTAGTCGTAGGAGTAGAAGCGGCGGGCGGCGCCGTCGACGAGCTTGCGGCACTGCTGGCAGAACGCCCTCTCCGACGCCCAGGTGAACTCGTCGAAGGAGGCGTCGGCGTAGTCCGGGTCGGCCTTGAGACGTTCCAGGGCGCGCAGTACGAGGGTCTCGGAGTGGCTGCCGGGGTCGGTGGTCTCGTCGGAGGCGGAGTTCTGGCGCTTCGGGAAGCTCATTCCGCCGACCATCAGCAGGTGGTCGAGGCCCGCGTCGCGCACACGCTGGTACGCCCCCTCGGGCAGGTAGTCGCGGAACTCGAAGAGGTCGACCTTCCGGTAGACGACCAGCGGCCCGCTGCCCTGGGGCGGGTTGTCGACGATGGCGTCCAGCTGCTCCTCGCTCAGGCCGCTCGGGTCGACAAGGGCGAAGGCCGCGTTGGACCACTCGCTGAACGCCTTGCCCGCCTGCCCCTTCTCCATGGCGAGCCGGATCATCAGAAGCTCTTTCATGAGCTTGTCCTCGTAGTACGGCAGTTTCCCGCTGTCCGGTACGCCGGCCGGCAGGGCAGGCGCCGAGGCAGGTGCGACAGCGGTGTCCGGGCGGCCCGCGCTGGGGCGGGCCACCGCGGAGGGCGACGCGAATGCCGCACTGCCCGCAAGCGGGAGAGTGAGGGCTAAGGCGGCGGTGATGGAGCCGACGGTTGTCGTCAGGCGGTGCCGAGTGCGGTGAGTCACGGTGACACATCCCCCGTATACGCGGTGAATCGCGATGAAGATGTCCGTTCCGGTGAGTGGCTCGACGACCCTTCCCGGTACGGACAGTGATGTCTCGGAATGCGTACGCTTCCGGTTCGGGGCTGTAGGTGTCAAGAACCACTTCCATGCTGGTCACGCAGCTTGCCGGTGCTCGTGCAGAGGGTCTACAAGGCCGCCGAGGCGGTCACGCCGACAGCTGAGCACGGCGGCATGTCGTAGACCCGAAGACGTCCGCGGGAAGGACGGCGCGGGCAGGGCGGGGCGGCCGTGGCGCAGCGGCGGCTCGCAGTGATGGGTCGCGCGCTGGTCGGAGAGGTTGGTGGGCCGGGTGTCCCCGGGTCACGGCACCCTGCGAGGCGACACGGCGGCCAGGGCGGTGTCCGCGAGGGCCGTCGGCACGCCGGAGTCGCGAGGATCGCTGAGTGCCGCGCCAGACGGTCGACTCGCGGTCCGATTCCCTCGAACCGGTTGTCTCTCTCCTCTTGGTGCTCCCCGGCGTCCGGCCCTTGACAGGCTGGGCTCTCCGACGATCTGGACGGCGAACGGGGGACGACACATGACAGTGGCTCAGGGCATCGTGGCGGCGATCGCAACAGCCCTGGTCGGAGTGCCCTTTGTGGGAGTACTCGCCGTGTGGGCGACAGGGGACACGGAGGCAGGTGAGAAGCAGCTCCCGTCCAGCCCTCCCGCTCGGCCCGGCACGACAGCCGGGCGCGTCACCCTGGAGAAGGACACGACGGACACAGACAGTGGCTGGGACAGCGAGGCGACGTCGGGTTGCTGCATGCTCCTCGTCGTCGCCGTGGCCATCGTCCTGGTGGAACTGGCAGTGGCCGACCCCGGACCCGACAACGGCTGCGTCTGGGCGATCGCCGCCCTCTGCGTGCTGATGGTGGCGGCGGTACCGGTCGTGCGGTACGCCAAGGGTGTACGCGGTCTGCCGCTGGCCGTGCACGTGTCGGGCGCGCTCACGCTGGCAGCGGTGTGCGGGGGCGTCGGCGCCCTGGTCACCGAGCCACGGGCGCACGGACCGGCGTGGATCCTGATCATCGTCGCCGGTGCCGGTGCGGCCACCACCTCCGTTCTGGCTCTGGTCCGGGCTCAGGTGACGCTCACCGTCGTGCCGGTCGCCGTCGCCGTACTGACGGCCGTATTCGGTGCGGTCTCAGATTCGGTCCACGACTCGGCCGGCTACGCCATGCGCTACGGACACCCCGTGCGCATGGCGTTGCCCGCCAGCTGCGCGGGCAACGAGGAAATGGCGTGCGGGATCACATGGAACCAGCCGGACAGCGGCCCTTCCTCCGTCTTCGAACACGGCCAGCAAGTCACGGTCCACTTCAGCGCGGAGGGCTGGTCCCGCTACGGGCGTTACTACGCGCTCTACGGTTTCTACGAACCCGGAGACGACAACGACCCGACCCTGGTCACCCTGGACACCCGGGCCATCGGGGACGACGCGTACGTGACCATCGGGTACGAAGCCAACGCTCTGACCTCTTTGGGCCGGTTCCGTCTGCCCGGGGTGCTGTGGGCGACCCTGCCCCTCCTCCTGCTCCCACTGGCGGTGCACCTGTTCCTCGTCAGGGACAGGGCGACGCAGCCCCTGCGGCGGCACCGGATGTGGCCTGCCGGATCGGCAGCACCGGTGACCGAACACGGCGAGCGGACGTGAGCGCCGGACGACCGGCTGCCCCGGTCACGGCAGGCGGCAGCCGATCGCACCTGTCCTTGAGCCACCCGGCTCGCACAGGCCCGAGTCAGCCTGATCGGCACATCTGTCGGAGCCCGCGGCGTTGGTCACTTCTCGTCGAAGACCAGGTCCTCGGGTGTGTGGGTGAGCCGTACGGTATTGCCGTTGGTGATGTCGACGACTGTGTCGAGTGCCGTCCACTGTCCGGTGGAGAGGATGAAGAGCCGGTCGTCCCGCTGCTCCAGGTAGTCGGGGAAGCCGTCGAGTGCGGGGTCGCCGTCGTTGAGCTGGAGGTAGTCGGCCAGGCGGCGGAACAGTTTGGGCCACAGCACTGCGGCGTCGGTCAGGGTGGACATCCCCTCCACCTTCACACCGCTCTGCGTCTGGTCCTTGGACCACAGGCCGTTGCCGCCCTGCCGGGCCTGCTGGGCCGCAGCGGTCATCTCCTCGCGCAGGTCGACGAAGAGCTTGCGGTAGAAGGTGGGGAAGGCCAAGCCCTCGGCCAGCTGGTGGTGGTTGGCCGTATCGCGCAGATGGCTGGTGGTGACGTTGATGAAGGTGCCGCTGCTGCCCGGTGCGTCCGTGCCGCGGCCGGCGAGGGCGACACACCGCCCGTGGACGTCGGCATTGCGGGTGAGGATGTAGCCGGGCCGGGACTCCGGGGTGCTGCTGGTGACGATGCCGTCGGCGTTTCGCTGCACGTCCTCGAAGCCCAGCCAGGACAGCAACTCGTCGGCGGCTTTGTCGGCGAACGGCGCCGGCTGGTGGAGCTCGGGGCCTCGGGGCGGGCGGTAGTGGGTCTCCAGGGTGTCGATGCCGTCGAGGCGGAGTTGTGCGCCACCGCTGCGGTTGCGCCGCACCCGCCGCCCGCGAAGGAGGTCCCACTCATCCGGATCGTGGGGGTAGAAGCGGACGGAATCCCCATCGGGACTCGCTCCTATGATCTTGTACGTGCCCTTGATCAGCAGCATCGGCATGGCGTCTCCTCGCGGTCGCGTTCTGGTCTCACCGTGACCCACCGCCGGTGTCCGTGCAGCGCGATTGGTCCGGATGGGTATCAAGCCCGTTCACTTGGTGGATCGGCGGACCAGAACCCTGCTTACTCAGGTCGCCGACGGTGCACCTGATCGGTCCCAGCAGCCGCAGCTCCATCGACGCCGCTCACGCCACCGGCGGGAAGGTGACGTCGCGGGGCTCCCATGCAGCCGGTGGTGCGCCTCCGCCTCAGGCGTCCGGCTCCCGCGCGATGCCGCACACGCCGCGGGCGATCGGCGGCGAGGACGCCTTCCCGGAGGGAACGTCATCCCACAGCAGCTCAGCCGCCCCGCCATGCTGCCCGGCTCCCCTGCCCCGACGCACCCTCGTTTCCCTCGACCAAGGACATGGAGGCCCCCGCATGATCACGTCGCCTTGCACAAGCATGCGACCGCCCTGTGGCACCTCGGCAGAGTCCTGGGCCGTTTGTACCCGGCAAGCCGCTCGGCGCAGTAGTCGCAGTGGTCGAGGACTGACATCAATGGCTGCTTCCTCCTGTGGTGTTGGACCGGGTGAGTATCCGGAGGAAGGCCTGAGCTGCCGTGGATGGGGAGCGTAAGTCGCCTACGTCTTCCCTCACTTACGCCTTCCAGTGGTGCGCAAACCCTGGTCAATCCGCTTTTCTGCGCATTGACGTGCTTACGCGGCACCTGGACGGTGGATCGGCCGGGAGCCCGGGTGACCCAGGCTCCGCCACGTATGGGGGAGGAAGGCATGTCCGCTGACCAAGACCGTGATGTCAGGTCGTCCGCTGCACAGGCCCTTGCGGGTGATGCGGCCGGTGCCGCGGCCGGCGCGTCGGGGCCCCCGCCCCGGCCGCGCAGCGGTGTCTATGTGCTGGAGGTACCGCGGCCGCGCCCCTGGCCCTGGCCGGGCCCGGAGCTCCCGTCGGCCGAGAGTGCGCCGGAGGCGGACGGCGGCCCGGGCAGCCCGCTCGCTGCCGCGCCCTCGCTCCGGATACGCGAGATCCTGCGTGTCGACCTGGACGGTCTGGCCCCCACCATGGTCCTCAGCGGTACGCGCTCCCTGCTGATAGGGGGAAGCGTGACCTGGATCGCCCCGGTGAGCTGGGACGACAACCGGCTCGTCTGGGCGGGAGAGATCCGCTACCGCGACGGCGCCGCGTTCCTCGTGCCGCACACCCATGTCCGGTTGGAGCTGTCCTCCCGGAGTCAGCGCACGGTGCGAGTGACGTTCACCGGTGGTGGCGCGTCCGACGCGACGCGGACGTACGTCTTCCAGAAGGCGGCGTTCCGGGAGGTCGGCATCGAGTACGACTGCGTGAGCGACGCGACCGCCGTCACCTCGTACGACCTGCGGGCGCACCCCAACCGGCCCGCTGATCTGCCGAACGAGAGGCTGACCGTCGAGGACGTCTTCACCCGGCTGGGGATCGCCGTCACGAAGACCGGCGGCGACGACGTGGTCCCGATCGTCAAGGCGGGCTCCGACGCGCTGTGGAGCGACATCGAGATGCACGACGCGATGCAGGTCCACTGGTCCCGCTGGGTCGACGCTCCGCAGTGGCAGCTGTGGACGCTGTTCGCGGGACAGCACGAGATGGGTCCCGGCCTCGGCGGCATCATGTTCGACGACATCGGCGCGGCCCAGCGCCAAGGCTGCGCGATCTTCAGCAATTCCTTCATCTCCGACCCGCGGCCCGGCGATCCGCACTCCGACCAGGCCGTTCAACGGCTGCGCTTCTGGACCGCCGTGCACGAGATCGGGCACTGCTTCAACCTCGCGCACTCGTGGCAGAAGGAACTCGGCAACCCGTGGGTGCCGCAGACGAACGACCCGTGGGCTCTGAGCTTCATGAACTACCCGTTCATCTACCCGCAGGGCGGTGAACCCCGCTTCTTCTCGCTCTTCCGCTATGTGTTCAGCCAGAGCGAGCTTCTGTTCATGCGCCACGCGCCGGAGCGCCTGGTACAGCCTGGCGCCGCCCCGTGGTTCAGCGAGCATGCCTTCGAGGAGTTCCGGGAGACGACACCCCACGCCCTTGAACTGACCCTCCGGGTCAACCGGCCCTCGCCGCGATTCGAGGCGCTGGAGCCGGTGGTCGCCGAGGTGAAGCTCAAGAACACCTCGACCGTGCCCATCGCCATCGACCGCAACACCCTGACCACTGACGAACTCGCGGTCATCATCACCCGCGCGGGCAAGCCGGCCCGCCAGTGGCTGCCCTATGCCCGCTACTGCCGCCGGCCCGACCCGTGCCTCCTCCAGCCGGGCGAGTCGCTGTACGCGCCGCTGTTCCTCAGCGCCGGTCTCAACGGGTGCGATCTGGCCGAACCAGGACACTACGAGATACGCGCGTTCCTCAGCAGCGACTCGGGCACCATCCTCTCCGCGGCCCTGCCCGTCGAGGTACGACCGCCCACCAGCCGGGAAGCAGAGCGCTTGGCCGCCGACGTCCACACCGACGAGGTCGGCAGGGTGCTCGCCTTCGGCGGCAGCCGGGGTCACGCACCCTCACTCGAACACGCCATCGATGTCCTGCGTGATGTCGTGGAGCGGATCCCGGACAGCGCCCTGGCAGTTCACGCCGCCGCGGCACTGGGCCGTACCGCGGCTACGCCCGGCCGCGTCCTCCTCCAGGACCCCCACGACCCTCGCAGCAAGGAGTTCATGGCCGTCGAGCCCGACCTCGCGCAGGCGCTCCCCCTCCTCAAGAAGGCGTACGGAGCCCCGGACGCCGCGGCCGACACCCTCGGGCACATCGCACTGGCCCAACAGATCCACCAGACCGCGCTCGCGTTGGCCCCGGCCGACGAGGTCCCTGCCGAAACGAGGAGGGAACTCACCACCGGCGTGGCCGACAGCCTGCAGGCACGGGGAGTCCTCGCCTCGGTCGTGGAGAAGGTACGCGCAGACGCGGCACACCTGTCTGAATAGGGGATGGCTGCCCGGTCACCATGCCCGTGTCGCATGCGGGATCGAGTTCGCTCCGAGCGGGTGTGGCCGCTCGGAGCGAGGTCCATGACCCGGAAGGGACATCACGCACCGCCGGGTGGACGCTTGGCACAGCGGCGCCAACCGAAGTGGGAGGCGCCCGATCGGGGGCGGAGGGGCAATGACCCTGATTCAGTTCTTCATCGGCTTGACCGCCATCAGCTTCTTGGGCCTGGGCCTGTTGGCGTGGAAGCTGCCGGACCAGCGGAAGGAACTGCTGAGGATGATGGGAAGCATCGTCGGTGTGAGCCTGCTCGGACTGCTGGTGTCATCGACACAGGCCATTCGCTGGTGAGCGGTCGCGGCCCGTCCGACATTCCCGTGCCTTCGTGGTCCCGGACGCGATCGACAAGCCATGGGTCCGGGCGGCCGGGCAGCGGGTGGCGCCCGGGTTCCCTGCGCCCTCTGAGCAGTTCGGCCACCGGCAGCCGCCGCGCCGGACAGGGCGGCCACTGTCTCCCGTGCGTGTCGGCTCCGCCGCGAGCGGCGTGCTGACCTCGATACGCGCTTTCACGCCGCAATGGCCGTTCGCGCACCCGCTCATCCCTGTCGTGCCGTGTCTGCCGGTGGTCGTCATCGGCCCGCCGAGGCTCGGCGCACGCTTCTCCGCGATCCTCAACCCGGTTCCTCGACACCGCCCCGAAGTGCGAAGGAGGAACCGCGTATGCGCGGGAAAACCGGCCGCCGGCGTGCGGGACTCCCTAGGCTGGCCGGAGTGGGGCCCGGCGTGCCGACCAGCCTCCGGGACGAGGAAGGGGGCACTGCGTGGCGGAGGCCGAGACGAGTCCGGGCGGGCCCGTGGACCGGCGCATGGCTCTGGCTCGTGAGTGGGACGGCCTGATCGAGCGGGTGCGCAAGCTGGAGGGGTTCGAGGACTTCCTGCGCCCACCCCGCCTCGAAGGGCTGTTACCGGCCGCGAGCGGCGGCCCCGTCGTCATCGTCAATGTCAGTCGATGGCGGTGCGACGCGCTGATCGTGACCGAGCAGGGCGTACGTGACCGCGCACTGCCCGATCTGACGCTCCATCAAGCCACCGAGTGGACCAACACGTATCTGGACGTCCTCCATGCCGCGGAACTAGCCCGGCACGACCACCAGTTGAAGCGGGACTCGGCCGAGAAGGACCCGAACCCCGTCACGATCCGGGCCGAACTCCATGCGGCAAGGGCCGTGTTGGAGGCGGAGAGCCGTACGGACGAGATGCTCACGACGTTGCAGAAGGACCTGTGGGACAGCGTTGCCGGGCCCGTTGTCGACGAACTGGATCTGAAGCGGGTCCCACCCGACAACGCGCCCTGGCCCCGGCTGTGGTGGTGCCCGACGGGGCCTCTCACCCTGCTCCCCCTCCACACTGCCGGACACCACACCGAGGCAGCCGGTGAGGAAGTCCCCCGTACGGTGCTCGACCGCGTCGTGTCCTCGTACACGCCGACGCTGCGCGCGCTGCTGGAGGCGCGCGCCGGACGGGTCGCCGGCGGTACCCACATCGGTGACGACACCCCGTCGGCGAGCTCCCCCACGGGTGGGACCGTCGCCGACGAACGCATGCTCGTGGTCTCCGTGGACGACGCTCCGGGCCAACCCCGGTTGCGCAACGCCGCAGCCGAACGCGACGCGCTCACGGCGCTCCTTCCGCCCGAGCGCCGCACCCTCCTGGAGGGTCCTGCCGCCACACGTGCTGCCGTAGACGTCGAACTCGGCCGACACCGCTGGGTGCACTTCAGCTGCCACGGCGACCAGGACCTCGCCGAGCCGTCCCGCGGAGGTCTGCTGCTGCATGACGGGATGCTCGGCATCGCCGACCTCGCCGCCCACCGGTTCCGCGGGGACTTCGCGGGTCTGTCCGCCTGCAAGACGGCCGTCGGCGGAGTGGACCTGCTCGACGAGAGCATCACACTGGCGGCCGCGCTGCACTACACCGGCTACCGGCATGTCGTCGCGGCCCTGTGGTCCGTCGACGACGAGGTCGCGGCACGCGTATTCAGCGCGCTGTACAGGGACGTCATCGGCGACGGACGCCTGCGGTCCGAGGCCGCCGCACCGGCTCTTCACCGGGCCGTACGGGCTCTACGGGACGACGCGCCCGACCAGCCCCGGCTATGGACACCCTTCACCCACATCGGGCCGTAGAGGCCCCGTACCGGATCCTCGCAGCGCCTGGGCCCGGTGAGGGCCCCTGCCACACACACGGGAGGAATGCCCATGTCCGATGGTTTGTCGGATCCCCGGCCCGCCCCGAGCTCGGCGCCGCGGCCGCCGGCCCCGCATGTGTCCCCACCTCCTGAGGAGCCGGGTGGGCCCGGCGCACTTTCCGGGCCGGAATCGGCCGGTCGGGATACGCCGGGGGATCCCGAGCTCTACGAGGAGGTCACGCACCCGTCCTTCGCCGAGCAGGCGACCTCCTTCGTCGCCGTCACCACCCGTGGTGGGGTCATCCTCAAGGGTCCCTGCCCACGGTGCGGCGATCCGATGGACTACCCGTACGTCAGCAGTGTCGTCCGGTCCTTTTGGCGCCGGAGGCCCGAGCAGGGGGCAGCGGCTGAGCGCGCCGTCGTGCGCATGATCTGCACATGCTCCGTGTTCCATCCCGGGCGTTCCGAGGGGCAGGAAGGCTGCGGCGCGTACTGGAACGTCGTTCTGGAAGTGGGACCGTGACCCCCCGCGTGAGGCCGGGCCCTCCGGCCGGCCCCGCCGACCAGGTGGCCGCACGACAGGACTACCAGTTGGTCAAGGACTCGCTGCCGCGGGTGCGGGCTGCTGCACTCGCCTGGCGCAACGGTGTCGGCGCCCTGCTGGCGGGCCTGATCGGTTTCGGGCTGCTCAAAGGCCGTACGGACGTGAGGCAGTTGGCCTCGCCGTACGACGCGGTGGTCGGTCTGCTGCTCCTGGTGGCTCTGCTGGCCGGAACGGCAGCGGCCGTACTGCTCCTGCGCGCCGCCCACGGCCGTCCCGCGGCGACCACGGTCGAGGAGTACCGGGCCCACAGCGGGGGATCTGCGCTCGGCGCCGACCACACCGAAGCCCTCCGCGCCGCGGGCGCGCTGTTCTGGGGTGTGGTGTTGTCGCTCTCCTGCACCGCGCTGCTCGTCACAGCCGTGGGAGTGACCTGGTACGGCCCTGCCAAGAAGGGTCCCGTCATCGAGGTCACCACTCCCGCCGGCGCCCGCTGCGGTGAGGTGGTCCGGATGACCGCGGGGCGTCTGACCCTCAAGACCGACAGCGGCGAGGTGACGATCGATCTGACCCGTTCCGACGGCCTGCGGGCCGTCGACTCCTGCGCACCCGGAGCATCGTCGATGGGAGAAGTACGGCCGCCCGTAGCGGCCTGACGGGGTGCGAGCACTTTGTGACGGAGGCCTGCGCCCGCGTGCGCGCTCCGCTACTTTCTGTCCGGGGACAGCCGGAATCAACCTGTCCATTCGGTTCCGGGGCGGGACATCACGCTTGTCGGACTCGCGAGCTGACCGAGGGTGGGCTCAGCGTGCGTGTGTCCCGGTCGAACGAGGGGGGCTCGGCGTATGCGGGACGAGGCGGAACGGTTGCTGTCGGAGCTGCGGGCTCGGGTGGACCGCTGGGCGCAGGGCGCCGACCCTGCGGAGGTGCTCGACGAGCAGGCTTCACGAGATTGGGAACGTCTGGTCGCGATCGCGCAGGCCGCCTGGCCCGGGGCACCGCCTGTTCGGGCGGTGGTCGTGTTCGCCGAGCTCCTCCGGTGCCGGTACTCCGTCGATCCGGAGAGGCGTATCGGCGATATGTACGCCAGCACCGGTCTGTTCGCCCTGATCTATGCACGCGACCCCGGGAGCGTCCCGGAGCAACTGCGCCCTTTCATGGCCACGAGCGTGATTGCCAGTTCCGACCCGGACGCATGGGGGCCACTGGCCGCGAGCGCGATCCTCGGACATCCGGCTCCGCGGAGTGCGGCGGACAGACGGCCCACGTTGACCGACGGAACGGACCGCGCCGCCTTCCTGTCCCGGTGCGGCAACCACGCCGGCGAGTTGTTCGAGGAACTGCGCGTAGTGACCGATATCGACGACTCGGTCCGCCTCTGCCGTGCCGCCGTCGAGGTCGCCGCTTTTGACCACCCCCATCGGGCGGCGCTGCTGCAGAACCTCGCGGTCGGTCTGAAGACACGTGCGGAGCACACACGGTCCCTCGACGACCTGAGGCGCTCGATCGACGCAGGTCGAGAAGCTCTCGCCGCATGTGCCGACGACAAGACCGTCCGGACGACGATCCTGACGAGCCACGGCACCGCCCTGCAGCACCACTTCGAGTGGACCGGGCGCCTCGACGACCTGCAACAGGCCATCGGCCTCTTCGAGGAGGCCATCGACCTGCTGGAGGACGGCCCGCACCGGGCGAAGGCCCGTTCGTTGCTGTCGACCGCGCTACTGCGGCGCTGTGAGACGACCGGGAACTCCGGTGATCTGGACCGCGGTGCCGCCCTGGGGCGCCAGGCCCTGGACGGACTGCCGGCGGACGATGTGGGCCGGCCCGCCGTGCAGGGCAATCTCGGAGTAGTCCTGCGTACCCGCTACGAACGTTTCGGAAAGCAGGACGACCTCCAGCAGGCGATCGAACTGCTCCGGGGCGCGATCGACTCCATGCCCGCCGACCACCCCGATCGACCCGCGACGCTCGCCGACCTGGGCAACGCCTACGTCAACCGGTCCGTGCTCCGGGCCTCGGCCCAGGACCTCGACGAAGGCATCACGCTGCTTCGTGAGGCGGCTGATCTGGTGTCACCGGCAGACCAGGGGTGGTACTCCCGTCTCGGCCAGCTGGGAGGCGCTCTGTACCGGCGGTTCATCCGCCTTCACGAACTGCAGGACATCGACGACGCGATCCACGCCCTGCAGACAGCGGCCGACACCGTGCCGAGCACACACATCGACCGGCGGTCCATCCTCAACACGCTGGGGTCGGCGCTGCAGGTGCGCTACACGGTGACCGAGGGTCCCGAGGACCTTGAGCGGGCTCACCGGACTCTGCTGGAGTGCCTGCGCATCAGCCCGATCGGCGGTCCCGACCACGCCGGCGTGCTGTCCAACCTCGCCTCGACGCTGTATCACCGAGCCGGTCGCAGTGGCCGTCCCGAAGACCTCACCCAGGCGATCGATGCCGTCCAGTCAGCGGTGGACACCATCGCACCCGAGAGCCCTGCCCGGCCCGCCATGCTCGTCAAGCTGAGTCTTCTCCTGCGCTCAAGGTTCCACGCCGAAGACCGCGCCGATGATCTCGACCGGGCCATCGACGCCGCCCTGGCAGCACTGCAGACACCGGTCTCCGAACGGCCCGACCGCACCTACGAGTTGATGGCGGCGGCCCATGCGCTCACCGACCGATTCGCTCGGAACGCGACCGCCTCGGACGCGTTCTCCGCTGTCGGGCTTCTGCGGGAGGTCGCACGCAGCCCGACGGCCGACGTGTCCGCCCGGCTCAGCGCCGCCCGGTCCGCCGGCGATCTCATCACCCTCATCAGCGGGCAACCCGGCGCGGCGGCGGACGACTACGACGTGGTGGAACTGCTTCCGCTGCTCGCCTGGCACGGGCTGGGGCGGTCCTCCCGAGAACGTCTGCTGAGCCACTGGCCCCGGTTGGTCTGCGAGGCGACCGCCGCCAGTACCGACGCCCGCCGGATCGGGCACGCCGTGGAACAGCTTGAGCAGGGCCGTGCGGTGTTGTGGAGCCAACTCCTCGCCACTCGCGGTGATCTTACGAGGCTCCGGGCCGAGCACCCGGAGCTCGCAGAACGGCTCACGGACATCCGCGATGAGCTCGATCGGGTACCTCCCGCATGGTTCGAGCAGGCACCGGTCGTCCCGGACTCTTCCTCTCCTGCCCACCGCCCTGAGGCACCGCGTATCCCTCCCGACCCCCTCGGCCGGGGTCTTACGGAACCGGACCCTGCCGCCTCGGCATCTGGGCCGTGCCCCGCAGACGGAGAGCAACTGCGTGCCCTCACCGAGGCAGTCAACCGACGGGTGCGCGTCTACGTCACACGGCACGATCCGGGGCCGGTTCTCCACGCGGAGGCGACCGAAGAGGCCCTGAAGATCCTGGAGCTCGCGGGCAAGACCGGCGAGGACCCCGTGGATGCCGTGACGGCGCTGCACGCGGTCGCTTGGCTCCGCTGGCACCGAGGCCGGCAACTGCCCGAGGAGCAGGCCGCGAAGGAGACGTCGGCGGCACTCGAACTGTTCCAGGATGTGTGGGGAGTGGGCCTTGAGGACGTCGCACCGGGTCTGGTGGGCGCGGAGACCGCTGCCCTGCTGAGGGAGCCGCACCCTGAGACGGATTCCTTGCAGCCAGCCGATCCTCCGGCCGTCCTGAGGATCTCGGAGCGGGCGCTGCGCACCCGGGATCGCGTGGGCCTGGCCCGGGCGAGTGCCGATCTCGGGCGGCTGGCCCGATGCATCGACGAGGACGACCCGTTCCGTCCCCTCTGTTCGACTCACGCCAGCAGGGTGCACCTGTCCCGGTTCGGGGAGTCCCAGGAGGATGCGGATCTGAACGAGGCCATCCGGTGCGCCCGTGGCGTGGTCGCCAGTGGGAAGAGCCCCGTCCTCAGGCTGATGGGACTGTCCGTGCTGGGCGACGCCCTCCTCGCCGGCTTGGAAGCCGGCGGCGCGTCCGCCGGCGACATCCGCGCCTCTGACGAGGCCGTGGATCTCTTGCGGGAGGCTGTCGCACTCGCGAAGTCGGTCGAGGACGATCAGTCGCGGAAGAGGCCAGAGCACGAGGTGACGGCACACCGCGGGCGGCGCCTGAGCTCTGTCGCGCAACTGGCACGCGCCCTGATGGCGAGGTACCGCTCACGGGGCGCCGAGTCCGACCTCGATGAGGCGGTCAGGGTGTGTCTGACCATGTTCAGCCTGTTGACGCCCGACCGTCCGGACCATCCGGGAGCCCGGCAGGTGGTCTCCTCGGTACTGGAGGAGGTGAACAAGCGGTCGGACCACCCGGGCCGCCTGGAGCAGGCCCTCTTGCTGTGCCAGGGACTGATCACCCTGACCGGCATGCCGATGCCGTCCGAGACGACGACGCAGGACGGGGCGGTGAGCGGCCCTGGGGTGGCGGGAGCGGGCCGAGCGCCCGCTGAGGACGAGTCTCCCGTCTGGCCGCCGGACGACCTCCCGGCGGCCGCCACGTACGCGACCGATCTGGCCTTCGGGTCCGCGGCCGTCGCGGCGACCGTTGTCGACGACAGCGATGCCGATCGCTATCTGACCACCGTCGGGCGGATCTGCCGGACCGGAGGGGTGGTGCTCGTGCGGAAGCGCCCTTCTGTTCTGCGCGAAGAGGAACGGGGCGGGGCGTCAGGTCCCATGGACCTCGAATGCCTTGTGGAGTCCGTGGGTGACTGCGCGGCCGTACCGCTGAGCGTCGTCTCCGGCCTGCCCGCCGGCCTCGCCGGCCTGCCGGACGGCGCGTTCTCACCGCTCGTCGGGGTTGCGGTCTTCCCTTGCCTGCTCGCCGGTGTCGCCACCATCCGCACTCTGCTGTCGGACAGCGGCGTGGTCGTCCCCGATGGACTGATGCGTCGGTCACGGCCTGTACGCGCCGATTTTCGGGAGTGGGCGCACCTGTGGGCGCCGGAGAACGGTGAGGAACCGGCCGCGAGTGTCATGGAACGACTGCGCCGGGGCGACGGACACGGCGTGCTCGCCTACGCGGTGGCCGAGCTGTTGGCGACCGGGCATCGCAACGGCGCCCTGCACGGCGACGCGCGCTGGGAGAACTTCGGGTGGGTTCCGGAGCGCGGCAAGGCCGTCATCATCGAGCACGACGCGCGCTTTCTGTGCAGGCCACCGACACCAGCCCAATGCGCGACGGACCTGGCGCCCATGTTCCCGTCGTTGTCACCCTCGGCCTGGCGCGCGTTCCGGCTCGGCTACCTTCACCACTGGCCTGAGGGAAGAAGCGTGATCGACCTTGTCGAGTACGGCGACACCACGGGGTGGATGCGGGCGATGGCTCGGCAGGACATGCCCGCGGCCGCGGCCCTCCTCAGCAAGGCGCTCGACCGGTGTCCGCCGAGCGACAAGGTCGGCCAGATGGTGCTCATTGCGAATCACGCGCAGGCTCACAGCCGCATCGGCCGGCATGACCAGGCATGCGCCGGCGCCGAGGCCGCCTGGAAGGCCAGTCGGGCCCTCGCACCGGACTTCACCCCTCTGCTGGCCCTCAACGCGGGGCTGGTGAGGCTCCGAGCCGGTGACCGTGCTGCGGCGACCCAGACGATGCTGGCCCTGACCATCGGCATCACTCCACCCCACGTGTCGGAGCTGGCCATGCGTGTGATCAACCACCTGTTCCCCGGCACCGGTGCCCCAGCGCCCCTCCCGGACGATGAGGAACTGCCCTTCATCGCCAGGAAGGGCAACGATCTCTTGCCCATGGCACCCTTCGGCCAGGGTGACCGGGACGATCGATGATCATGGCGTACCGCGACGACGTCGTGGGCACCGTCGAGCTCGACCAGGCCCGGCAGCACACCGTCACACGACCGCCGGACAGGCTCAGGTGTTCACCGCGTGGGCCGACGGGCCGGTGCGGATGACAGCCTGGTCGCCGTGCGGGCCGAACAGGTGCAGTATCTCCACCGCGTCCGTTCCGGCGGGACCGAACCAGTGCGGCTCGGTGGTGTCGAACTCGGCGACCTCGCCCGGCCGCAGGACGACCTCACGTGAGCCGAGGACGAGGCGGAGTTCACCGGCGAGCACGTACAGCCATTCGTAGCCGGAGTGAGTGACGAGCTTCGGTTCGCGGTGCGCGAGGACCTGCTTGAAGACCTGTACGCGGCCCGGGTATTGCGTCAGCGGTACGAGAACGCTGCCGCGTCCGCGGCTGCGGGGTTGCAGATGGACGCGTGGGTCCCCGGTGCTGGGAGCGGCCACGAGCTGGTCCAGAGCGACGCGGTGCGCGCGGGCGAGCGGGATGAGCAGGTCCAGTGTCGGGCGCCGTCGGCCCGATTCCAGACGCGACAGGGTGCTCACCGAGATGCCGGTGTCGTCCGCGACCGCCTCCAGGGTGAGCCCGCGGTCACGCCGTAGCGTCCGCAGCCGTGGCCCGATGCCGTCGAGTATCTCCGCCAGTTCAGCGTCCATGACCGCCCGTCCGCGCCCCGTGCCGTTTTGCAGCCTTCGCAAAAATTGTAGGCCGCCGCGCTTGCTGCCCCCGAGCCTGAGCTCGCAAAAGATCCCGGCTCGACCGAAGGGGAGCCTCCATGGCGACCACGACCCTGTCCGCCCCACCATCCTCGCTAGGCGCCCGTCGGCGCTGGACGGTGCTCGCCGTCTGTGCACTGAGCATGTTCCTCGTGGGAGTGGACACCACCATCGTGAACGTGGGCCTGCCCGAGATCGGGCACGGCCTCGGCGTCAGCACCCGAGGTCTCGAATGGATCGTGGACGCCTACACCGTGGTCCTGGCGAGCCTCCTGATCGTGTCCGGCGCGCTCGCGGACCGGTTCGGACGGCGGCGGGTCTTCCAGTGCGGCCTGGTCGTCTTCGGCCTGGCTTCACTGGCCTGCTCGCTGGCACCCTCGTTCGGTGCTCTCGTCGCCGCGCGGGCCGTCCAGGGGATCGGGGCCTCGATGCTCAGTCCCGTGGCGCTGGCGATCGTGGTGAACGCGATGCCCGACCCACGAGAGCGGGCCCGGGCGATCGGCATCTGGGCGTCCGTCTTCGGACTCAGCATGGCCGCGGGCCCCGTCACCGGCGGAGCGCTCATCGCCGCGTTCGGCTGGCGGTCGGTGTTCTGGATCAACGTTCCGGTCGTGGTCACCGCGCTCGTCCTGGTCGCCGTTTTCGTACCGGAGTCACGCGGGCCGCGCGCCCGGCAGCTGGACCTGCGCGGGCAGGCGCTGCTCACTGCGGCCCTGTTCCTCACCGTCGGCGTCCTCATCGAAGGCCCCCGCCTCGGCTGGGCCTCACCGGCGGTGCTCACCGGCTATGCCCTGATCGCCGTCACCGTCGCCGCCTTCGTCCGAGTCGAACTCCGCCGGTCCGAACCCCTGATGGACCTCCAGCTCTTTCGCCGGCCGGCGTTCGCCACAGCGGTGCTGGGCGCGGTGGCGGTGTTCGTCGCGCTCAACGTCAGCCTGCTGCTCACCACGTTCCACCTCCAGCACGGCCGTGGCTGGACTCCGCTCGCCGCGGGCACGGCGACCCTCCCCATGGCCGTCGGGGCCACTTTGTGCGCGCCTTGGTCCGGTGTCCTGGTGGGACGTATGGGGCCGCGCCGCCCGCTGCTCCTCGCCGGCGCGTTCATCGCCGCCGGGGGCCTGAGCCTGGTGGGCCTGGACCAGGACACCGGCGTGGCGCTGCTCGGACTCGCCTACCTGCTCATCGGCATCGGCTTCGGCTTCGCGAACGCCCCGCTCACCAACACCGCCGTCGGCGGACTCCCGCCGTCGAGAGCGGGAGTGGCCGGGGCGATCACTTCCACCGCACGACAACTCGGTTCGGCAGTCGGCATCGCCGTCGCTGGAGCCCTGGTCACCGGGGTCGCGCCGACGGGGCTCGCACGGGCCTCCCGGGCGGGATGGCTGATCGTGACGGCGTGCGGACTCTTCCTGTTCGCCGTGGCATTCGCCGCGGCACGTACCCCGCGCGCCCCACGGACCACGGCCAAGGCCAAGACCACGACCACGACCACGACCACGACGACGACAGGCAGGGAAGACCCCCGGCGGTGACCGAGCGTCCCAGGTCGGCCCCCTCGGTCGTCGTGCGCGCGATTCCGCACCCGCCACACCTCTCACGGTGGGCGATGAGTTTGGGCGGCCGATCGGGTCTGCCCTGGCATGACTCGAATCATCGCTGACATCTCGGTCTCTCTCGACGGCTTCGTCACCGGGCCCGACCCCGGCCCGGACAACGGTCTGGGCACCGGCGGCGAGGCCCTGCACACGTGGGCGTTCTCCGACGACCCCGACGACCGCCGGGTGCTGCGCGAGGGGACCGCCCGCTCCGGCGCTGTCGTCCTCGGCCGCCACCTCTTCGACATCGTCGACGGGCCGGGAGGCTGGGACGACACGACCGGCTACGGCGCCGGCGAGGTCGGCAAGCCCGCGTTCTTCGTCGTGACGAGTTCGACGCCGGAGTCGGTGCGGACGGCCGACCTCGACTGGACGTTCGTCACCACCGGTCTGCCCGACGCCGTCACCGCCGCACGCGAGCGGGCCCGGGCGGCGTCGTCCGACAGCGGCAAGGACCTCGACGTCATCCTCATGGGCGGCGGCGCCACGATCGGCTCGGCGCTGGAGGCCGGGCTCGTCGACGCGCTGACGTTGCACCTCGCGCCCGTCGTGCTGGGGGCCGGGACACCACTGTTCACCGGTGCAGCGCCACGCACGCTGGTGCAGCGCAGCGTGAGCCCGACATCGACGGCGACGCACCTGATCTACGACGTCGTCCGGTGATCCCGATGACCACCGTCAACGCCCATGGAGTCACCTTGGGTATCGAGTCGTTCGGTGACGGCGACGCGCCGCTCGTCCTGCTCGCGGGCGGGACGACGATGCTCTCCTGGCCCGACGCGCTGTGCGAGCGGCTCGCCGCCGGTGGGCGCCGTGTGGTGCGCTACGACCTGCGCGACAGCGGGGAATCGACGACGACGTGTCCCGAGGCGCCCGCCTACACGCTGCGCGACCTCGCCGCCGACACGGCGGCCCTTGTCGACGTGCTCGGCGGAGGGCCGGCGCACCTCGCGGGGATCGGCGTCGGCGGGATGGTCGCCCAGGTGGCCGTGCTCGACCATCCGGGCGCGTTCTCGGCGCTCACCCTGGTGGGCACCCGGCCGGTTGCCCCGGGCCCGCCCGACGATGACCTCCCCGACCATGACAAGGCGACGATGAGCCGGCTGTTCGCGCGCCCGATGCCCGATTGGACCGACCGCGAGGAGGTTGCCCGGTTCGCCGCCGCCGGCGCGGACATCCTGGGCGACGACCCCGTCGCCGCGAGCGCGGCCGCCGCGCGTATCTGGGACCGCACGCCCGGCACCGCTCCCCCGGTCCAGATGGCCAACCAGCTGGGCACGGTGTTCGCCACGCTCGACTGCACACCCCGCTGGCGCGAGCGCCTGCCCGGGATCGAGGTCCCCACACTCGTCGTCCACGGCCGCCGCAACCGGTTCTTCCCCGTCGGCAACGGCGAGGCGATCGCACGCGAGATCCCCGGGGCACGCCTGCTCGTCCTGAAGGAGGCCGCCACTGCGATCCCCGATACGGCGGTCGGTGAGGTCGCCGAGGCAATGCTCGCGCTCGGATAGAGGATGGCGGGTGCCGCCCGGGTCCGGCCTCCAGTGCTCCGTGTCGAACGTCGTGGTCATCGGGGAGGCGCGGCCGCACCCGCCGCACCAAGCCCGCTGGCACAAGTCGCCCCGTCCACTTGGTAGGTGCGCGTCGAGCCGTGGAGATCGGTCGTGAGCCTTCAAGCATGCTTCGACCTGTTCGGGCAAGACGGTCCACGGCGACGACACCGACATCGACGGGCCGGGTTAAGCTCCCTGGCTGGGAAGAGGCCGCCCAGCCCCGCGTCCGGGGAGCAGACGGTCGGGGACTATCGATGGGACCGCGTGTGAGTATGGCGCACGAGGGTGGGGGGCCCGCTCCAGTACCGGGCGGCGCCGTACTGGAGGTGAGACCGTTGCCGGGTCGTCCCGGAATTCGTGTCAGTGGCGAGATCAGCGCGTCCACACTCCCGTCCTGGGAGCGGGCACTGACCGAGCTGGCCCGGCGGCACACTGACGTGTCCTACGTGGAGTTGTCAGAGGTCGGCTTCGTCGACGTGGCGGGGGTGTCCGCGTTCGCGGTCACGGCCATGAATCTGGCGGACGGACGGATCGTGGTCGAGGAGCCGCCTCCCCATCTGCTCCGGGTGCTGGAGTTGTTCTGGCCGGGTCTGCCGGGGATCGAGGTGGCGCCGCGATGAGTACAGGGACCGTCGACGATGTGTTCTCCCACCCCGCGCTGTTCTACCGCACCGAACAGGAGTACGCCGAGCAGACGGCGTCCTTCGTGCGCGAGGGCCTGGTCGCGGGTGAGCCGGTGGCGGTGGCAGTGCCCGGACCCAATCTGAAGATTCTGCAAGCCGCTCTGGGTGCGGACGGCCAGGGCGTTATGTTCCTGGACATGACCGAGGCGGGCCGCAATCCGGGGCGCATCATCCCCCGCGTGCTCAGAGGGTTCGCCGATGCCCATCCGCAGGGGCGTGTGCGGATCATCGGAGAGCCGATCTGGGCCGGGCGCAGCCGAGTGGAGTACCCGGCGTGTGCGCAGCACGAGGCGTTGATCAACGCGGCTTTCGTGGGGCGGGCGGTGACGATCCTGTGTCCGTACGACGCGTCCCGGCTGGACGCGGACGTGGTGGCCGACGCGCGTCTCACTCATCCGACGGTCATCGAAGGGGGCGTGGAGGCCGCCAGTGAGGGCTACGACTGGCAGGCAGTCGTAGCCCGCTACAACGAGGCACTCGTGCCGGCCGCGGACGCAGCCGCCTTCTCCTACGCTTCGGGCGAGCTTTCCGCCGTCCGCCACTTCGCCGTCGAGCAGGCCGCACGGCTGGGTCTCGCCGGGCAGCGGCTGCAGGACGCGGAGCTGGCGGTCGCGGAGCTGACGACCAACAGCGTCCGCCACGGTGGCGGACACGGGACACTGCGGGTCTGGGGCGAGGCAGGACAGGTCGTGTGCGAGGTCCGCGACAGCGGGCGCTTGACCGACCCCCTCGCGGGCCGCAGGCCACCGGAGCCCGGGCAGATCGGCGGCCGGGGCTTGCTGCTGGTCAACTATGTGGCCGACCTCGTGCGGGTGCAGACGACGGACCACGGCACGGTCGTCCGTTTCTACCTGGCTCCGTGAAGCTTCTACCCGGCCCTGTGAAGCGCCCGTGGCCGTGGCCGCCTCGGGCGGCGGCCACCTCGACCGGAGTCGCGTGCGCAGGTCGAGCGGACACCGAAGCCGACGCCGTCGCGGCCTCATGGACGGAAGATTGACATGCGTAGGCATGGTCGGCGGAAGTCCGGGTAAGCGCGCTTCGTCGCTTCACGTGGCGACAGAGCAGGTCAGGCGGACATACAGGGAGGGAACGGACGTGACGGTGGTGACGGTGTCGAAGACGGGGTCCGTCCGGAGCACGGCTGCGCCCTTGCCGGAGGTCGCCGAGCCGGCGAAGGTCGCGCCCAGGGACGCGCGGGAACTGTCGAAGCTGTTCCTGCGGCAACTGGCGGTGCTGGAAGAGGGCACGCACGAGTACCAGTACGCGCGCAACACGCTCATCGAGATGAACATGTCCCTCGTGCGCTATGCCGCCGGAAGGTTCCGCAACCGGAGCGCGGACGAGCTGGAGGACATCGTCCAGGTGGGCATGATCGGCCTGATCAAGGCGATCGACCGGTTCGAGCTCTCCCGCGAGGTGGAGTTCACCTCGTTCGCCATCCCTTACATCGTCGGGGAGATCAAGCGGTTCTTCCGCGACACCTCCTGGGCCGTGCACGTCCCCCGCCGCCTGCAGGAGGCGCGGGTCGAACTCGCCCGTGCCACGGAGGAACTCAGCTCACGGCTGGGCCGCACCCCCACCGTCGCCGAGCTGTCCCAGCTGATGAACCTCTCGGAGGAGGAGGTCCTGGAGGCTCGGGTGGCCGCCAACGGCTACAACTCGGCCTCCTTGGACGCCACCATCGGCGGCGACGCGGACGGGGAGACGGTACTGGCGGATTTCATCGGTGCCGATGACGCGGCGATGGGGCTGGTGGAGGACTTCCACGCGCTGGCCCCCATGATCGCGGAACTGGATGAGCGTGACCGGCGGATCATCCATATGCGGTTCGTGGAGGAACGCACCCAGGCCGAGATCGGCGAACTCCTGGGCATCTCCCAGATGCACGTCTCCCGTCTGCTCTCGCGCACCTTGGCCCGGCTGCGCAAAGGCATGCTCACCACTGACTGAGCGCTCGGCCCGGCAGGCGCCGGAGTTCGCCCGGCGCCGCCGCGGTCCCAGCGGTCGACAGCGGGCGGCCGCAGCCGAAGCTCCGCCGCCCCCCGCCCGCTGAGCGTCCGCGCCAGGGGCGGCGCAACGGAGCGCAGCCCTTCCCAAACGGGGCGTTGCGGTCCACAGTGAAAGCGGTACTACTCCGCACAGGAGGCGGTCATGCTCCTCATCGGCATCGTCCTGCTTGTCGTCGGATTCATCACCGGCATATCGATCCTGTGGACGATCGGCCTCATCCTCGCGGTCGTCGGCGCGGTCCTGTGGATCATGGGCTCCATGGGGCACGCGGTCGCGGGCCGCCGACACTACTGGTGACCTGGGCCCACGGGCCGGAGCGCACCGTCGTTCCGCATGGTCACCGCATGCCGACGGTGTGACGGAGCAACACGTCCCGATTTCCCGACGCCTCCACGCCCCACGAGCGGCACCCGCCTTCCCCCGGTTGCCACTCCCCACGAGCGCGCCGGAGCTGTGGGGTGGGGGGCGCCGACTGCCGCTGGTGACAGCGGTCTCCTGTCATGCCTCCAAGGGGTCGTCGGGCAGGGCGATGCGGACTGTGATCCGTTTGCCGACCGGCTCTCGCTGGACCTCGAAGCCGTGCGCGACGGCCATGACGATCTCCAGGCCGTGCTGGCCGACTCTCCCCGGGTCGGCGGCCCGGGCCACCGGGAGCACGGGATCACTGTCCCATACGACCACCTCCAGCATCGCGCCGGAGATGCGCAGTTCCATCAGCACCGGCCCGGGAGCGTACTTGCGCGCGTTGGTGACGAGTTCGCTGACCACCAGCTGGGTCAGGTCCATCGCGCGTGTGGACATCAGCAGGCCCTGCTCAGCCCCCGCACGAGTGAGGAAGTCAACCGCATGGTGCCGTGCCTGAGCGATGCAGGATCCATCGCCGTCCAGCACGACGGTGTCCTGGATCGAAGGGGTGCCGGGCACCGCGCTGCTCTCCCCTCGACGGCCGATTCCGCCTGCTTCATCGTCGTTTCCCCCGTTCACCTGCCAGCGCGTACCCCGCACCACGCCTCACATGCTCCTGAATCCGGCCGAAAGTCTCACGACTGTTCGCCGTGGCATCGGGGCAGGCTGCCGAAGTACGTTCTGCAGCAAGCCCGAGCACCGATCAGCGAGCGCAGTCGAAGGAACAGCCGTGACCAACGCCCACGGAGCAGCCCGGTCCGGCCGGCTGTCGATCGACCACACCACCGTCGACGGCATCCGGGTGTTCACCCTGCGCGGGGAGATCGACCACACCGCCAAGGACGAGCTCAGCGAGGCTCTGCTCCCCGACGGGGACACGACCGCCCGGACCGTGGTCGACCTCAGCGGCGTGACCTTTCTGGACTCCAGCGGCATCAACATCCTCATCGCCGTCCATCAGAGGATGAGTGACGCGCAGGGCTGGCTGCGAATCGCCGGTGCCACGGATCCGGTGTCGCGGGTCCTGCAGCTCGTCGGCCTCGACCAGATCGTCTCCTGCCATCCCACCGTCGAGCGGGCCCTGGCCGACTGACTCCCCGCACGCCGGCGGCCCCGGCGGAGGGGCCTGGCGCGCACCTGCGGAGCGCGCCGGGCGAGGGATCAGGGCCCCAGGGGCCGCATCCCAGCCACCGCTCACTGCGTCGAACCGTCGGCGTAGGTGATCTCAGGCTCCGGCGGCGCCTCGGAGCCGGTCAGGGCGGCGCAGGTGCGGGCGAGGGTCAGTACCGATGTCTCCTCGGTGGTCACGCAGGCCAGGAGTCGACTGGCCGCCATGCCCGTGGGTGAGGAGGCGCCGTCCGCCCACCGCTTGCTGGT
Organism: Streptomyces sp. NPDC001920; assembly: GCF_053594495.1. Classification (NCBI taxonomy): domain Bacteria; kingdom Bacillati; phylum Actinomycetota; class Actinomycetes; order Kitasatosporales; family Streptomycetaceae; genus Streptomyces; species Streptomyces sp. NPDC001920. Next base: position 141,849 of record NZ_JBSFEP010000020.1, on the reverse strand, counting down.
CTCGACCCGCTGCCTGGTCATCGTGATCGTGCAGGTACGCGACCGGGGGCCCTCGTCGCAGCCGTACCAGTAGGGCGTCTTGTGTGCCCGGTAGTAGGGGTTGTTCTGCTCGGCGAGGTCGCCCATCGGGTTGGGGTTGGGGCCGCTGACGGCGGCCCGCAAGGTGATGCGATCGCCTTCGCGCATCGTGAAGCGGCACTCCCGATCGGTGGTCGCGTTGGTCGCCGCGGCGCAGCGTACCGGTGTGCCGGTCACGTGCACCGCCCAGCCGGTGAAGAGCCCGACCGTGAAGGGGTGTTCCGGGCGTGCGGACGTTTCCGGTGCCCCGGGGGTGCTGGGCACCGTCACCTTGCGGGCTTCATGCTCCGTCGGCACCATCAGTTTCCGCAGTACCGGGGCGAGTGCGGCGGATGTGCTCGCAAAGCGTGGCGCGGGAGCGCCCACAGCGGCAGCGAGGCGGCTGAGGTCGGCCCGCTCACCGGCGGGCACCTTGTAGCCGACGAACCTGAACTCCAGCTCAAGACCGGCGGACTTCGCGTTGTCGTGCGCCTCCCTGAGGAGGGCACGCTGATCGGACGTGCAGGCATCCCTGCCGCTGCTTGTGACCACGATGATGCGGTTGCTCTTCTCCCCCCGGAACGGGTAGAGACCGTCGAAGTCCTGGATCACCGCGGCGATTCCGCTGCCCAGCGTCGCCTGTCCGCCAGGCGTCAGCCGGCGCACGGAGTCGGCGATCTCGCGTCCGTGGCCGGTACCGCTCCCGACGATCTGCGACGTGTTCCCGGGGGCGCCGCAGTCGCCTCCGAACCGGCGCAGCGACAGGGCGTCGCCCTCCCCCGCGTTCTGGGCAGCCGAACCTACGGCGCCGGCCACGGCGGCGAAGTCGGCTCCCCGGCGTGCTGCGGAGGCAGGCACGGGGACGGACGCGTCCACGAGGAACGCGGTGCGGTGGTCCGGCACGGAGCGGTACACGAAGAACGCGGCGGCCGCCACGAGCAGCGCGAACACCGTGATCAGCGATGTGATCACCTTGCGTCGCCGGGATGTTCGCGGTGCCCCTGCCCCTGCGGGCGCCCCGGCACCGCCGGCAGCGACCGCCTCCACGCCCCTCCCGTCCTCCGCGCCCTGGGCGGCCCCCCGGCCCGTCACGAGGCGACCGGGGATTCGGCGCGCAGCTTGGCGAGTGTCATGTTCAACGCTTCGACCTCCGTGTTGTAGGCGTCAGCGGCCTTCACGTAGGCCGCCCTCGGGCCCGAACTCCCGGCGGGTGAGGACCGTTCGGCGTCCAGCAGTTCACCGGCGGCCGCGATGACACGCCGTTGCCGGTCACGAAGCCGTGCGGCGCGCTCGTGAATGCCGCGTTCGGTCGGGTTCTTGGTACGGCCGGCCAGGTCCTCGAAGACCGCGCTGACCCGGGCGTCCGCCCCGCGAGCCGTACGCAGGTGCTCATCGGCGGCGTCGAACCGGCCTTCGTCGATCGCCCGCACGGCCGCGTCGACTTGTTCGACCGCGGGATTGAGCGCGTCGACGACCTTCCGGGCCCCGAGAAGGACCGGCTCGTCGTTGGCGTACCAGTCCACCGCGGCCTCCAGCTCCTGTGGCGTGTCGGCCAGCACCGGATCCGGGGCTCCGGTGCCCGCGGCGATCCGACGCAGCGGGTCACGCTGTGCTTTCGGCACCTGATAGCCGATCATGCGGAACTCCAGGCGCAGCCCTGCCGCACGGATCCGGTCGCGGATCTCCTTCTCCACGAAGGCGATGTCGTCGTCACAGGCGTCCGCTCCGTGACGCGTGATGACGATGACGCGGTTCATCTGGGTGGCAGCGAGGTCGAACGGCCGTGAGAAGTCCTGCACCGCCTCCACGATGCCGCGCACCAGGGTGGGTTCCCCGGCGGCGCGGATGCCGTCGGTGGCACGGACGAGTTCCTGCCGGTTGTCGGTGGCGAAGTCGGCCAGGCGCCGGGTGTTGTCGCTCTGCCCGCACGCACCGCCGAAGGCGCGCAGGGACAGCGCGTCACGGTCCCCGGAGTTGCCCACCGTCGTCCGTACAGCGGCGGCGACGTCAGACGCTCCGCGGGGGTCCGCGCCCTTCGCCGCGTCCACGAGGAACTGTGTGCGGTAGGTGGGGGCGATCTCCGGAATGACCCACCGCGAGTAGATCGACCACCCGCCGGCGATGACGGCCAGGCAGAGGAGCACGGCCAGGAGCACCTGGACGCTGCGCGGCAGTTGTACGAGGTACTTGATGAAAGTGTTGCGCTGGCGTATGCGGCCGGTGCCGACGATCACGCCTTGAGCGCCGCGCAGATCGAGGGGCAGCCGCCCGTCCGGATCCGGCTGGAGGTCCTGGTCGCCGACGGTCCGGCCGCTCATGTGGCCGTCACCCGGAGAAGTAGTTGGTCTGCCGCGCATGGTCGCCCGCTATGAATCCCTGAGCCTGGCGGGCATCGATGTGGAGGGTCCGCTGGTCGGTCTGTACGCCGGGATGGGTCAGTACGAGGACCGCCCGCGCGGCGTCGGTCAGCTCCGGGTCGCGGTCGGCATGCGCCGCGACCAGGGCACGCACCAGGCCTTCGTGGTGGCCGACCGGGTTGGTGAGGTAGGCGTCCAGCACCTCCGCCCGCGCCTGTTGCCCCTCCGGGCCGCCTTCGCCGCCCGAGAGCTTCCGGCGCACCGCGTCGCACAGCGCCTGGTAGGAACCCTGGACCGCGCTGGACGCCGCACCGGATATGCCCGCGACCCCGCCCGCCACGAGTGCGGTGGTGACCAGAGTGACAGGGTCCATGAGCAGAATTCCTTCCCCACGACAGCCAGGCGCGCGGAAGGACGCGCCGAACGCTCACGGTAGGAAAACCGGGCTCTCCATGGGCTTCTTTCGCAAGACTTACCGGTATAGATACTGAATTACTGAAAACATGATCATTTTAGGCAATACTTGTCGTGATCATCGAGGCCCGAGGCCGACAGATGAGTTCTGCCGTGCGTCGTCGAGCGAGTCGCATGGCCGTGATGCCGGCGGCGTCGGCGGGGGCGACAGCCAGGTGACGGGTCCGGCGCGCACGTGGGGTGGACGGGCGGCGTCCCCGGGCCGCGGCCGGCCTGGACGCACACGGCAGCAGGCCCGCGCTGAGCGCGGGCCTGCTGGTGGTCCGGCGGGCCGGGAGTCGGTCCGGTCAGCGGTCGATCCAGTAATGGGTGATCGTGCCGGCGCCGCAGGTGGCGTACTGGTAGCGGGCGTCGGTCTCCCAGCCGCTGTAGTAGTGCCTGCCGTCCGTGCACTTCACCCCGACGCGCCAGGCCGAGCCGGCCGAGCACCATCCGCGCGCCGTCTTGCTGCTGATCTTCGTCGTCGAGCACGCCAGGGCGCCCGCTCCGTCGCTCGGTGCGGCGTTCGCCGTGCCGGCGAGGCCGGCTCCGGCGAGCGCTCCGGACAAAGCGACCGCGGTGAGTGCCGCAGCAATGCGCATGTCCGTGCTCGCCGACTGGACCGTGGGGGCATGGACGCCTACGTACCGTGCCGTATCAGTGGGGGAGAAGGCTGGGAAGTGGCCTGGAGGCCGCCTGACGCCCGGCTGCGGCCCGGGGTGCTGAGCTACCGCGGGTATCACATGCGGCTGGGGCGGCCGCGGAGCCGTCTGGAGCTGCCGACCGGGACCGTCACGCTCCTCTTCAGCTTCGAGGGACGCCTGCTTCTCACCGAACTGTCCCGCGGTGGCGGCGCCGCCACCGCGGCGGCGTCCTCGGTGGCCACCGGGTACTCCTCCCTGGTCTCGGCGGTGCGGCCATGGGCGACGATCGGCCATCATGACGGCCACCTCAGCGGCATCGAGGTCGTGCTCGAGCCGTGGGCGGCCTTCAACCTCCTCGGCGTCGCCATGCACGAATGGGCTGAGCAGGTCGTCGACCCGCGCCTGCTCACCGGCGAGCGCATGACCGCGGCGAACGACGCGCTCGCCGCGATGCGGTGCTGGGAGGAGCGCTTCGCGTTCTTGGACGAGACGCTCATCCGGTGGGGGGCCGGTGGGCCGGCGTGCTCGGCCCGGGTGATCTGGGCATGGCGGGAGCTGTGCCGCACGTCCGGTGACGTCCCGATCCGTCGTCTCGCCGAGCGCACCGGGTGGAGTTGGCGGCAGTTCGAGCACCGGTTCCGCGAGCAGATCGGTGCGACGGCCAAGACATCGGCACGGATCATGCGCCTGCGTCGGGCTCTCAAAATGCTTGAGGCCGGTCGGGACATGCCGCGGACCGCCATGGCTTGCGGCTTCTCCGACCAGTCCCACCTGACGCGGGAGATCCGCGCCATGACGGGCCTCACCGGTCCGCAACTGACCGCCGCACGGGGAAAGAGCCGTGAAGGGCCGCCCGCCGCGGACCGGGTGAGTGGTCAGGTGAGCAGTGTGCTGGTCTGACGGCACACCTGATGGGGGGAGGGGCATGGGGGGAGGCAGGCGAAACCGGCCAGAGGACGCCGCCCGCGTATTTCTTCAAGACGGTGCGAGGGCGGGGTGAGGAGGATGGCGGTGCTCTGCAGGCGTATACAGAAGGGGACTGCTGTCTGCGGTGAGACCGGACATTCGGCACATGAGTCGGGGGGCGCGCCGAGTCGCGTCGCCCCCGGTGAGCGAGTCGGTCCACATCAGCCGGCGAGTCGGCACTCGCCGACCCGATGCGTACGGGAGGGACGCCGGACAGTGGATGACGAACGCCGGACCACGGGTGGGCAGACGCCGCCCGCCCGACGAGGCCGGGACGAGGTCACCGGGCAGCTCCTGCCGCACGGCCTCCTCCACGGTGCGCGACCGCCGCCCGCATCGTTCACAGATCGAAATGGCGAACCCCGTGCGCCCCACACACGCGCCGGCCTCGCCCGCGCATGCCGGCCTCGCGAAAAAGCCTGCATCCTTTCTCGCGACACCCGAGGAAGACCATGTGAACTCACTCGCCGGAGTGAGCGGTTCGAAGGGACAACAGTCATGAACTCTCGGCTTCCCCTGGTCGCCACGGCTTCCCTCGGCGTGTTCGCGCTCGCACTGAGCGGCGCCGGCGCCGCGGCCGCTGCCGACGACGACCAGGCCATGGTCTCCGTCTTCCACGCCGTCCCCGGCCTCACGGTCGACGTGTACGCCAACGGTGACGAACTGCTTCCCGATTTCAAGCCGGGCACGCTGACCGAGCCCCAGGCCCTGCCCGCCGGCTCCTACGACCTCAAGGTCTTCGAAGCGGGAGCGGATCCGAAGGGCGAGCCCGCCATCCAGAAGACGGTCGAGGTCCCCGCGGGGAGCAACGCGACCGTCGTGGCCCACCTGAACGCCGACGGCCGGCCGCAGCTGGACGCCTTCGTGAACGACACCGCGAAGGTGGCGGCCGGCAAGGCCCGGCTCACCGTTCGTCATGTCGCGGCCGCGCCGGCCGTCGATGTCAGGGCGGGCGGCCAGCCGGTGTTCACGGGGCTGGAGAACCCCAAGGAGGACACCACCGACGTGAACGCCGGCGCTCTCTCGGCGGACGTCGTGCTGGCCGGCACCGAGGAGGTGGTCATCGGGCCCGCCGACCTCGAACTCGCCGAAGGGAGCAGCAACATCGTCTACGCCTGGGGCAGCGCCGAGGACAAGAACCTCGCCCTGAAGGTGCAGACGCTGACCGGTGACTCGGCGCCCTCGGGCGCGAGCGCCGGAACGACCAACAACAGCGACACCTGGACGGTCTACACAGCAGGAGGCGGCCTTCTCGCCCTCACCGGCGCGCTCACCGCTCGCCGCGCGATGGCCCGCAGCCGTGTCTGACACCGGGCCGGCCCCGCGGTTCCGGAGACCGCACAGCGGTGACAGCGCCGCTGGCGGCCTCCGGAACCGCTGGGCCGGTACTCGTGTCACCGCTGCCGGCCGGTGTCAGGGACTGAGTGCGGTGCGCAGCGTGGTGGCCATCAGGTGGATGGCTTCCTTGGCCTGCGCCACCGGGCCGGTGTGGGTGAAGTAGTGGTCGACGCCCTCGAAGACACGGTGGGTGACCGGTACGCCTGCGGCATCCAGTGCCTTGGCGTAGGCATCGCCCTCGTCACGCAGGCGGTCGTTCTCCGCGGTGATGACCAGGGCGGGCGGCAGTCCGGCGAGGTCGTCGGCGAGCGCGGGCGAGACGAGGGGATCCGCGCGGTCGGCCAGGTCCGGGACGTAGGCAGCGGTGAAAATCCGCATGAGCTGTGGGGTGAGCAGCGGCTTGGCGATGAGGGACTGCTTGGTGGCCGGGTCGGCGAGCTGGTCCAGCGGCGCCGAGTCGATGATCTGGAGCCGGGGCGCGAAGGTGCCGCGGTCCCGGGCCAGGCGACAGACCGCCGCGGTCAGGTTGGCCCCGGCGCTGTGTCCGCCCACGGCGAGTCGCGCACCGTCCCAGCCGCCCGCCGGGCCGTTCGCAGCGGCCCATGCCGTGACGTCGTAGGCCTGGGTGACCGGCACGGGGAAGTGCCGTTGCGGGGCGACGGCATAGTCGACGTTGATCACCACGCAGCCGGCCGTGGCGGCCATGTAGCGGCAGATGTGGTCGTCCTGTTCCGGGCGGGCGACCACGAAGCCTCCACCGTGGAAGTTGACGTACACGGGAGCGGGGGTTCCGCTCGGGGCCGGCGGGTGGAAGACGGTGCAGGTCACGGGTCCCGCGCCGGTCTCCACGCGGAGGGCTTCGGTGCGCGTCGGGATGTCGGTGAAGCGCAGGTCCTTGTGTACGCGGGACATCATGCGGCCGAGCAGGAGCTGGACCCCTCTGGCCCGGAGGGCAGGACTGAACGGCATGACTGAACCCCGATCGCTGCAACATTAAAGTATCAGGATTCCTGATGATGCCTGCTCCTCTCGCCCAGCGCAATGAGGAGGACATGAGTCATCGCCGCATGAGGGGAGATCCGCTCCAGGGGCGCGGCGGCAGTGGGCACCGGTCGGCGTCAAGAACAGGTCAGGTCCACTCAGGGGGCCGCAGCGCCACCGTGGGAGCTGCGCGTCGGTACGCGCCCACGGTCGAAGCCGGCGTCATCGCTGCGCTCGGGCGCGCCCTTGCGTGCGATGGTCGTAGTACGCCCACGCGGTCACCGCCACCACGGCGGTGAGCCCGACCGCCAGGACTCGTGTGACGCCACTGGTCGACCAGGCGACGAGACCGGTGAGCCCCCCTCCGCCCAGCATGATCACGCGGCTGACGAAGCGGTTTTCCGGCGGCTGGGGATCCTCCTGGTCCTTGAGGTCGTGCAGCGCGTCATGGGCCGGACGTGCCGAACCGCGCCGGGCGCGCGTCCGGTAGGCCAGCGCGTAGCTCAACAGTGCGTACAGCGCGAGACTGCCCAGGGCCCAGAGCCAGACGTACGGGTCTTCATCGCTCGCCGCTCGTGCCAGGTACACGGCCATTCTCCTCCAGGAACGTGCTGCACCGGTGGGCGGGAGTCAACTGCTGCTGGAATCAGGCCGGTCGGTGTCGGCATCTGCGGGACGAAAGCACGCCGTGACCGTCTTCCCGTGCCGCTGGCACCGGACCCCCCACTCATCGGCGAGCTTTTGCACGATGCCCACTCCGCGGCCGGAGACCGCCCCCGGCTCGGGTTCGCGCCGGCGCGGCAGCGTCGGGTCCTCGTCGTGGACGCTCACGCGCAGGCAGTCGCCGTCCCAGGTGAGGACGAGATAGGCGTCGCTGTGCGCGTGGATGTGCGCATTGGTGATCAGCTCGGACACCGCCAGCACGATGGAGTCCACCGTGTTCGGCTCGGAAGCGGCCCATGGCAGGGACTCCACCCGCGCTCGTGTCCACTGCCGTCCCGCGCGCACTCCCTGGGACATGGGGAACGAGTGCGCCCACCCCATCGCCTTCACCGTCACAGCCCCGACCACCTCTTCTGCATCCGCACACGAACCGGTGCACGCTCCGAGTACCCGGGGCCGGCCTCAACAGACATGCACACGACGGACTTCGCGCTCGTGACCGCCGCGGACGTGTGTCTCGACGACGACGAACCGCGTCCCCCGGCCCGCGCCGAGGCTTCGGGTGACACGGTCCGGCATGCCCCGGGCGGACACGCCGTCCGGGGCATGTCGCGGCTACGGCGCCGTCGGTACCGCTTGCCGCCACCAAGCGGCGGAGGCGTCACGCAGGGTGTTGGTGCCGCAGTGCACCTCCCCCATACCGAGGTGGTACGTGTACCAGTCGTCGATGTACGACACCTTCAGCCCCGCCCGCGCATAGGCCGCTGTGACGGCCTGGGTGAAGATGTCCTTGCCGCCGATGACAGGTCCCCACTGGCGCGGAGCGAGGTAACGGTCGCGGCCGAGGAGGATGCCGTTGACCGCGCCGGGCACGTACGCACTCGTCGCGACGCTCGCCCGCGCGCCCGCGGCGGGAGTGTTCGCCTGCCCGGCCACCCACCGCTGTTGGCCGTTCTCCTTCAGCGCCTCCGGCACAGGCGCGGTGCCACCCATGCGTGTCAGCCGCGGGACAGGGACGTTCTGCCCATCGTGTGTGCGGGCCATGGAGCCGCGTGTGTAGAGGGCCGGCACCCGTACGATCTCGTCGTCTCCGACGCCGGTCTCACGCTTGAGGAGCTGAAGGTTGGCCGCGATCCGCTCGGCTGCCAGGGTGTTGTCGGCCACCAGGTGCCGGGAGGCGAGGGCCTGGTCGATGGTCTCCTCAAGCGGCGGGGAGCCTCCAAGGCCCGGCACGGAGAACATCCTGGTGCTGCCATGGCCCGCACGTTGGGCATCGCGCAGCAGCCGCAGCCCGGCTTCGGGGTCGGCCACGCCGATCCGCCAGCCGCGCGGGGTGTCGGCAGGCAGGAACTGCACGAACTCATCGACATGCCCGACCTCCAGCCAAGAGGTGTCCAGCAGGAGCGGGTCCTGCAGTCCCTGGGACTTCAGCAGCGTACGCATCGCCGGCGAGGGCCGCTGCCCGGTGTCCTTGCGCCACCCCATGATGATCCGCCCGGCAGGAAACGAACGGTCGCCCAAGGCGTAGGGCGGGATGGTCTCCAGGTTCCCCATGGAGTTCAGCGACCAGTCCGCCGGAGCCGACCGGTCGAAGGCCTGCACGACCCCGATGTCGCGTCCTCGCACCTTCTCGAACAGCTCCCGGCCGGCCTCACGGCCCGGCTGCGCGGAGCGCAGCATCACCCGCATCACATGCCGGCGCCCGCCCGCTGCGGTCATGCTCACATAGGCCGGCTCGACGAAGTCCTGCGCCCAGGAATCCCCGTACTTGTCGAACGTGATCAGCGGCCGGGTGATGCCGGCCTTCTCCGCCTCGCGCTTCAGGTCGGTGACGAACTTGCCCTGCAGACCGCTCCAGTCCTGATCACGGTTCAGTTTGGTCACCATCACCTGCTGGGCCTGCTGCACGTGATGATGGGTCAGAAGCGGTGCCACGCGCAGGGTGACCGCGTCGGACGTGGTCTGCCCGCCCCACGTCACGGTCAGGCGGACGACCGCTCTGCCGTCCCATGTACGGGTGTCCCGGATCACGTCGGTGGCCTCGACCCCGAGCTCCACGCCCGAGCGCAACTCAGCGGCCGACAACCTCGTCCGCGGGGTGACCATGACCCAGTTGCCTGCCCGCTTGAGGTAGACACGGGTGGACGCGGCTCCCGTCGTGACGTTGACGCTGCCCTTGGCGCCCGAGGGCAGATCCCGCATCGGTACCGACCGGACCCGGGCGAGATCGGTGGCGTCGGCAGCACCGTTGACCCGCGAGTCGGAGGCATCGTTGCACGCGGCCAGCTTCGCGTCCGACAGGGGTCTGCCGCCGGGCCCGGTCACCGGGCAACGCCTGCTGTCATCGTCGACGTTGGGCAGGAAGACCGCTCCGCGGCCCACCACCCACCTGTCCTCACCTACCGCGTCCGTGCCTCCGGCGACGTCGACCCGCCCGTCGCGGTTGACATCGGCGCGCAGATCAGCCCGAGCCGCCGGTCCCGCAGCCCAGGCCGGTGAGGGCGGCACGGCAAGGACCGTTCCGACCGCGGCCAGAACCAAGACCACGGGTCCGGCCGGATTCGTACGTATACGTCGATATGAGCGCACAGCGCGTTCCTCCTCGCATTGGGGGGTGTGCACCATGCAAGAGATGAAGAAGCGGCTGTACGTTCACTGCACCGACACGAAGAGAAACGGGCCGAGGGGTATGCCGGCCGCAACTCTCCCCTCCTCCCCTCTGCTTGTCCCCTCTGCCTGCGTGTGCATTGAAGACACGCGAGCGGGCAAACGGTTCCTCTGACATGGGGAGGATGCATGACCATCACGGAGCGGCCCGCCGAGTCGGAAGGCATGAACACCGCTTGCTGCGCGCGGCACGACAGCCGGGGTGACAAGCCCGGCGCCGAGGCACCCGAGACGGCCCGGGAACGGGTCAATCGACGCTGGAACGAGATTCTGCAGGAGACACGGGTCACCCAGACGGGCGTGCAGATCCTCTTCGGGTTTCTGCTCAGCGTGGCCTTCACCCCTTTGTTCAGGGAGTTGGAAACGCTGGACCGCGCCATCTACGTCACCACCGTGGTCCTCGGCGCGGCGGCCACCGGATCGCTCATAGCGCCCGTCTCCATTCACCGCTTCCTGTCCGGTCAACGTATGAAGGACGAGGTGGTGGAAGCCGCCGGCCGCTTGATGATGTGCGGCATGGTCCTCCTCGCCCTGACCATCGGCTGCACGCTCCTGCTGATCCTGCGTTTCGTCGTTCCCGGTGTCCTCGCCGAAGTACTCGTCGGCGGGGTCATGCTGTGGTTCGGCCTGTGCTGGTACGTGCTGCCGCTGCACCTGCGACGCCGTGCCGACCAGCGCGCCCGCACGCGCCGGACCTAGAACACCGGCGTACGTGGCCGTGAGGTCACTCAGGCACCGGCGATGCCCGCGAGTACGTCGAGGGACTGCGGCGGCCGGGGCGGGACCGGACGGCGTATCAGCAACTGGTGTCGCTCACATCGGCCAAGGGCGGGCATGAGCGCTGGCTGCGCCGATCGCCGCTCTGGCCGCCCGCTCGACCAGCGAGATCCCGCTCTGCATCGACACGTTGCCGTCGCTGAGGACGGACACCAGATGCCGGCGCCCGTGCACCGTGACCTGACCGATGCTGTTGATGACCCACAAGCCGGTTGTGGTCCGTTGCAGCCAGCCGTTCTTGAGTGCCCATCGGGAGCCTGGCGAGCCGGCCGCGGAGACCCCCCAGTCCTGCTCCTCCTCCACCGAGCCCATCAAGCTCTTGATGTAGGCGCGGGAGGCATGGTTCAAGCCCTCGGGCGAACGGGGGGAGGCGGACGCGCCTCGGCCGAAGACGGCGCGCAGCAGGCGGACCTGGTCCGTTGCGGTGGTCTGGGTGAGCCCCCAGCGCATGCCGTGCCCGCCTCGCGTCGAGGAAAGACCCAGCCGCTCGTTGGCCGCGTCGAGGCCCTCCGCCTCACCGATCGCCTGCCACAGGGCGTGCGTCGCGCCGTTGTCGCTGCTCCGGATCATCGCCTCGGCCATCCGGCGCTGCTCGGTCGACGGCGTGTGGCCCTCGTCCTGCGCCTGGAGCAGCAGCGTCGCGAGGATGCCCACCTTGATGATGCTCGCCGTGTCGAACGTCGTCTTCTGCCCGTAGGACGCGATCACCCGGTCGGCGCTGTCCAGATCCAGCACTGCCACGGCAAGCCGCGTGTGACGGCCCGGGCGGACGGGCTTGAGTGCGCGCGCGAGGGTATCCCTCAGGTTCTCGCGTGGCGCCGGCGGCCCCGGAGCAACTGCAGCCGGACGTACGGACGGTGACTGCGCGGTCTGGGTGATGGCGGTGGGCGAACAGGCGGCGAGCGATGCCAGGACTGTGGTTGCGGTGCAGATCTTCAGGGCGTGCGCGCGGAGGTCGTACGTCCGGTGGGGCTGTCCTTCGGGCATGGCGGGCAGGCCGCGGCCTTTCCGTGGAGAGGAAACGGAGAACAGTCCGAAAATATGGGAACTCTTCGTGATTCGTAGCGCTCATCCTGAGCAGCGGCGTGTCGCGTGGCGACGAGAGAGTCACGTCACGTGACCGACGGCTCAGGCGACCGGACGGCCGGCCGCGTCGCCGTCGAGGGCGGTCTCATCCCGTGGGACACCATCGGAACCAGAAGTCGACCTCGTCGGCCCGTCCGCAGTTGGTGATCACGGATGCAGAGGATGCCGGGGCCTCCGGCGAGGAAACCGAGGACATACGGCCACCCGGGGGAGGCAACATACCCCGAGCCGTGCACGCGGCGAGCCGAACGGAGCAACCCGGCAGGCAACCGGCGTGCGGCCTCGGTGTGATGGAGGTATCCCAACCGCTCCGCAGTAAGGCACCTCATGCGCACACGGAACCTCACCGCCACGGCTCTGCTCACCGGTCTCCTCGCCCTGACAGGCGCGGCCGTCGCCCACGCCACCGACCTGGCTCCCACCGGCAGCTCCAGCGGCAACAACCGCTCGTGCAACGCCGAAGAGGACTCGCTTCTCCACGGAGTGGTGGCTCGTCTCACGGCCCACACGGACGCGGCTGACCGGTGCGACGCCAACCAGTATCCGTCCAGCCAGGTGTTCGGCGAGCTCACGTCCTGAGGCCGTCGCCGGCGGGCGCTCGACGTCGGCGAAGCAGGGCCTGCCCAGACATGACTCCCCAGTTGTCTCGCGACCCGGCCCTGGGCCGTGGCGAGGGGGCTGGGGAGTCACCGGCGTGGAACACCCCGTGGGGCGGAACACCCGACGCCGCTCGGCGGCCTGCTAAGGCCGGACGTACGGGCGAGTCATGATCTCCATGTTGTGGCCGTCGGGATCGTCGAAGTACGCGCCGCGACCGCCGAAGAGGCGGTTGATCCGGCCGGGCTCGGTGTGGCTCGGGTCTGCGTAATACGGGACCCCGACCGTTTCCAGGCGGGCGATCATGGTGTCGAACTGATCGTCGGGCACGAGGAAGGCGTAGTGCTGCGGCTGGACCGGCTCGTCGCGCTTCTCGTAGTAGTCGAGTGTCACGCCGTTACCCAGATCGACGGGCAAGAACGGCCCGAAGGGGGCGCCGACCTTCAGCCCCAGGATCGCGGCGATGAACTCGGCCGACAGCTGACGGTCCGCGGCGTAGACGGCGATGTGGTTCAGCTGCACGGTGGTCGACGATTCGAGTTCAGGCCGGTGCTGCTCATCACGTGGCATGGGGGATGTGTCTCCGAGTCTTGGATCCGTTGTGGAGCGCCGCGTCACGGGCGCAGGGAGAGAAGACTGGGAGAGGGGGCGGGGCTCTTGCCCGCCCCGTGCTCACGCCGAGGCCGGGTGCCTCACTCGTGTATGGCCCATGGCCGACCCGGCAGTCACCTGAGTGACCTTAGTACTTCCATGCGAATCACCACAACGCCGACCACCGTCGTCCGCGAACAGCCTGAGTCCCATCTGACGGGGCATCGGAGGGCGACCGGGCACCAGGCCCAGGGGCCGCGGCCCGGTCCCGGTGCCGACCTGAACGTCGACGTCGGCGACAGCGACCATGGCGCAGATCCTCTCCTGAGCCGAGGCGGTGGGTGCCGCGGTCAGCGTCAGCAGAGCCGCCACGAGGGTGGCGGCGTCCATCGGGGCGTTGATACGGCGGCATCGACGAGGGCTGTTGGGGGGCGAGCGGCGGGGCGCTGTCCGCCCTCGCACCGGTCGACCCCGGTGTGTTCACGGAGGAGAAGGCCGCGGCCGTCCGCACCGCTCTCGGCGTGTGACGCCGCTCCAGCCCGGGTGTCGCGCATCCCGCGCGTCTTCGTCCGCGTCACCGCAGCGCCCCAGGCGTCACTGGTAAGGAGCCGAGGCCGCACGGTTGAACCCCCCACGGCCCGGCGGCTGCACCGGCCCCAACGGGGTTGCCGTCGTACGAAGGGACCAAGCAGAATCGCGCACCGTCCCGCATGGCACGGACGATGAACATGATCGACCGGGCCATGCGGAGGGTGACAGGATGCTGCTGCGAGATCTCTCCGGCCGCGGCCACCGAGCCGTCGCGGCGGCCCTCGGCTGCGCTCCGTCCGCCGTCACGCTCACCGGGTGCGGCGACAACCAGGACACCGGCCCCTCGCCTACGCCGACGACGAGCAGCCAGCCTGCCGACGTACAGCTCACTCCCCGTCTGGCCAAGGCACAGCGGTATTGACGTGCGAGAGTCGCAGGCGTCGAGCTGGGGCGGCATCACCGGCTCACGGCAGCCCGGTCGCAGCCCTCGTCACGGCCGACGACACGGCAAGCGTCGCGGCGCCGCGCCATGCGCCCGTTCCCAGCGGAGCACGGAAGATCCCGAGCAGGGCCCAGGTCGGCGCGGCAGCGCTCAGGCAGCCGTTCAGTCCACTTCGCCGGTCTCACGAAGAAGGTCGAGGTCCGCCTCCGGAGCCCTCAGAGGGCCGGCCGTGCGCGTGACCGGCACACACGCTTCCCCCTCGTCGTCCAGCAGCTTCTCCAGGTCCGTGACACGGAGGTAGCAGTCACCGTCGACTCCCCAGTCACGTCCCCATGAGTTGCGCAGCCGCACCACGGGGATCGTGCCGTTGTGGCCGTTCAGGCGCGCCTTCAGCGAGACACCGCGCACCAGGATCGCATGGCCACCAGAGCCACCCTCGGACACCTCCAGCAGTCCGTTCGGAGCCGGCTCCATCATCGAGTCGTACCACTTGACCCCGATCACGACGGGACCGAAGTAGCCCAGCGTGCGCAGCACGTCGTCGACACCGAACGCCCAGCGGTACTCCTCCATGTATCCACGGGCGGCGACGGCCTTGGCGCCCGCCAGCACCGACGTGCCGTCGTAGTCCTCCCCAGGCCACTCATCGAGCCGTTGCGCCTCCCGGTACACCTTGCGGGCGAAGCCGTCGTCCACACCGGGGACCTGCACAGGGGTGGCGATGAGCTCATGCGACCAGGCGAAGCCGACGCAAGCGCCCTCGCGGCCCTGGTCGAGCCAGCCGGGACAGGCCCACCCGGCCGAGCGCAGCGGCGCTCGCTCGGCGACCAACGCACGGATCGGGTACTCCCTGCTGCGCTCGTCGAACTGCGGGACCCGGTCAAGACGCGGATCGATGGTCGTGTTGCCGTTCTTCAGACGCAGGGCTCCCATGCCGCTCCTCACATCGATGGGCTGGGCACCAGTCGACATGAGCCCGCATCGCAGTGCAGCCGGAAATGCAGGTCCGTACGCGATCGGGGGACGTGCGGGAGGTGCGTTCCGACGGCCCGGCCCGCCGCGTCCAGGTGTCGCCTTGGCCTCGTTGCTGTCGCAGTGTCACAGGCGTGTTCGGAAACAGCTCCCACTCGGTGTGAACAGGCCGAAGCATGGCTGACATGCGACATGATCACCGGAACATTCCGACTCCCGGGGGACTTCTCATGGCTTACGCGACTCGTTCGGTGCGTACCACCGCCGTACTGGCCACTCTCTCACTCGGCATCCTGGCCTTGACGGCATGCAACGGCGAAGCCGACAAGGGCACAGCCGCTCCCAGCACAGCCGCGGAAGCGTCCTCAGCGGGTACGGACAAGAGCTCCGCCACCCCTGCGACGGCAACCCCAGGCAGCAGCGGCAGCGCGGGCTCCTCCGGCAGCGGGGCCGGCACCCCGCCGTCGTCCGAGCCCGGCCTCGACGACGACCAGGACGGAGGCGTGGGCATGTGTGAGACGACCGACTTGACCTTCACGGTCACCGTCGCGTCCAAGCCCGTCAACCACGCCTTGCTGACCGCGGTGAACAAGGGCGGTGACCCCTGCCTGCTGCCGGCGAACGAGTTGGTGATCACGATCCCGGGGCTCGACGGCGCCGCCGAGCACATGGGTCCCGACGGCAAGGACTGGCTCCTCAAGGCCGGCGAGAAGGCGTACGCCGGGATCATGTTCTCGCGCGCCGACACCGCGGGCGGCAAGAGCGCCGACAAGGTGGAGATTGCGCTCACCGCCGCCGAGAGCCCCACGACGGTGCCGATCAACGGTGGCCCCGTGACGGTCAACGACGGTCAGGTCACCAGCTTCTTCGGCAGCGCCGAGGACGCACTCACGTACTGACAGAACCTGCGCACCGGGTTTCCGGCGCCAGGTCGACACGGCGGACGACGCGCCGGGCGGCCGGGTCCGCGACCACGGACCCGGCCGCCCGCCCGGTCTCCTTGCCGTCCCGCGGCTCCCGCGGCCGGGCACGTCTATGACGACGCCGGGTGACACGGTGGCGGCACAGGTATCGCCATCGCGGTGGCTCGGCGCTCACGACGGCGGTTCCTCGTGCCAACCCGAGTCCGGCCGACCGCCGACGGCTCCGGCGCCGTGATCACGCAAGCCGTCCGGAGATCATTTCAGTTGCCGACCCCCCTTCCCACGACGATCCTGGGCTACGAGCACATAAGGGGGACAAGGTGGGACTGATGCTCTTCCCAGGGGATGACGACGTGGCGAGCCCGGACATCTCCTGGTCCTACACCGGCTTCAGCATGTTCAGGACGTGGTTGGCCCGGACCGAGGGGTTCACGCTCGCCGAAATGGACGGCTTCGGCGGGGACCGCCAGTGGAGCAGCGTCTCCACTGCGCTGGCGCCGCTGCTCGACCATCCCGACGATGACGGCCCCCGCCTCACCCCTGCTCAGTGCGCGGAGATGTTGCCCCGGCTGGAAGCGATCGCCGGGCAACGCCGGCCTGACGACGGCGACCCCGTCCTGCGACGGCGCATCGAGGACGTCAGCCAGTTGATCACCGTCCTGCGGTTCTGCGTGGACGAGGACGTGGAGCTCGTCTTCGGCTGACGACTCGAGTGCGGAGCGACCGGAGGGGACGGCCCATGGCTACGCACCGGTCTTCTGTGGTTGACGGGAAGTCAGCCATTGATCATGTCCCTGGTCTGGGCGTAGACCACAGCGTCGAGGAACAGGTCCGTGTGGCTGAGGCAGGCGGTCCTGGTGTTCGCCGCGCCGGACAGGGAGACGGAGCTGTCGGGGTTGATCACCGTGTCGCAGGGCGACCACCAGGTGGCGTAGCGGGGTGAACCGGGCGTCTCGTCGCCGGAGTTGAGGGCGGTGAGAAAGCTGGAGCCGATGCGCATCTCGGTGCAGGAGGCGTCGAAGCAGCTGTTGGCGCTGTCCGTCCCGTGGTTCGGGCCGCCCAACGACACCCAGGCGTCGACTTCGGAGGTCCCTGCGAGG
Organism: Streptomyces sp. NPDC001920; assembly: GCF_053594495.1. Taxonomy (NCBI): domain Bacteria; kingdom Bacillati; phylum Actinomycetota; class Actinomycetes; order Kitasatosporales; family Streptomycetaceae; genus Streptomyces; species Streptomyces sp. NPDC001920. The sequence goes on along the minus strand of NZ_JBSFEP010000020.1, from coordinate 124,704 downwards.
TTCTTCAGGTAGTGACGCGAGGAGAGCCCGCCCATGGAGTGGCTGACGATGTCGACCTTGGTGGCACCGGTGGCCGCGAGCAGTCGGTCGACCTCGGCCGCCAGTTGCTGCGCTGTCGTGATGTTGGACTGGCGCCAGTCGTAGGACCACTGGTCCAGGTGGGAGGAGGGCCAGCCGTCGGCTCTGAACCGGTTGGCCATGACGTTCCAGTTGCTTCCGTCACCGGTGTAGCCGTGCACGAAAAGGATGGGGTTGCCGGCGGAGGTGAAGGTGGAGCTGCTGGACGCCTGGGCGGGGCCTGGGGCCTGTACGGCGAGAAGGGCGCCGGCCATGGTCGTGGCAGCGGTCATGAGGAACTTCTTCACAGGGGACTCTCAAGGTGGGGTTCGGGGAGGCGCTCGACGGCGCGTTCTGAGCGGGGCCGCGTGGCGCACTCCCGGGTCACGGGAGGTGCCTGCGGGCATACGGGGGTGTGCCGAAGGGACCGGTTCGCCACGGCCGCACGGGGAGGACACCGGGTGTCGTTGAGGGTGGCGTGAGCGTACTGACCAGTAGGTACGAGTGGTCAAGAGGTGTGCGCCGAGTTTTTGGCCCGGCCGCCCGCACGCCGCCGTCATGGCGCGGGCTCGACTGTGCCGCGGCGGCTTCCACCTGACTGCGGCGCCGTCCCTATCCGGTCATTGTCCTGTCGGCCGGTGGACACGGAACTCCTTGAATGGAACGCTCCCTACAGAGCGCGGACGGTGCCCATGGCCGACGGCGGCGACCCCGTCGTACGGGCGCCGCTCACATGCCGCACTCCCCCTGCATCGGCCCACCTCGCCGCTCCAGCACCGCAGCGGAACGCGCCCGGCCATGTTTCCGCGCGGGCCGCACCTCGCATCAGCGGGAAGTCCTCGTGGCTGCGAGCGCTCCGCGACTCTCTCCCCCGCTCTCACCTCAGCCGATGCGTCCTGCCTTCGTTCCTGCCTTCGCTCGTGGTTCTGTCCTTCGTTCCCTGCTCGCCGAGAGGAGTTACCGCATGAACATCCGAACCAGGCCGGCGGCACTGACCCTCGTCCTCGCCACGGCCGCGGTCCTGACCGCCCCCACCGCCAGAGCCGACGCGCCCACGGCCGACGGACCGACAGGGTTCACCGTGGACACCACGGCCGACGCCGTCGACGCCGACCCGTCGGACGGCCTGTGCCGCACCGCGTCGGGTGGCTGCAGCCTGCGCGCCGCGGTGATGGCCGCCAACTCCCGCCCCGGCAGCACCATTACGCTGCCTCCGGGCCGCTACCGCCTGACCATCCCGCCGGATCCCCGTCTGATCGTCGGAGACAACCCCGACCCGACCACCGGCGACCTGAACATCGACGCGCCCACCACGATCCGCGGCTCCGGCGCCCGGGCCACCGTCATCGACGCCAACCACCTGGACCGCGTCTTTCGCATGCGGGCGGACACGGGACTGTCGGATCTGACGATCACCGGAGGCGTGGCCAAGCAGCGCGAACTGCCCATCACCGACACCGGGGGCGGCGGCATCGCCAACGGACACCGTATGGCGCTGCGACGGGTCGCCGTGACCGGGAACTCCGCGGGCTACGGCGGGGGCATCTTCAACACGCCCGGCTCACACCTGGATCTGATCGACAGCACCGTCAGCGGGAACGCCGCTGGGGAGGCCGGAGGCATCAGGTTCGACGACACCGGCACCGTGACCAACTCGACCATCGTCGGCAACCGCGTGACGAACCCGGGCGACCGGCCCGGCAGCCTCGCCGGGTACGGCGGCGGGATCGACATCCGCGGGCTCGGAGTCGTGGAGATCCTCAACTCCACCATTCACGGGAACACTTCGAGCGACGGCGGAGGCGGTATCAACATCGCCCCCGCCTACCTCGACAGCCTGCCCTCCCCCATCCCCGACATCGTGGATCTGCCCCTGGGGCGGCTCACGCTGCGCAACTCCGTCGTGGCCGGCAACACCGTCGGCGGCGAGGCCGCCGACTGCAAGAGGGCCTTCGCCACCATCGCGTCGAAGGGCCACAACCTCGACGGCGACGGGAGTTGCCGACTCACCGCCCCGGGCGACCTGCCCAGCCGTCCCTCGCTGATCGGCCCCCTCGCCGACAACGGCGGCCCCACGGACACCGCCGCTCTGCTGCCGGGAAGCCCCGCCCTCGACGCGGCCGCCGACTGCCCGGCCACCGACCAGCGCGGTGTCGCCCGCCCCCAGGGTGCCGCCTGCGACATCGGCGCCTATGAGCACACGCCATGACCACGCCGCTCACACCGGCATCAGGAGATGCGATGAGATCACCGAGTCCACGCAACACCCTGGCCCCCGCCTTGACCGTGCTTCTGGCTCTGCTGTTGTCCTCCTTCCTCTCTCCCCCGCCCACGGCCCGCGCCGACACCACTCACGCCTCCTTGACCGTGCGCACCGACCACGGCTGGGTACGAGGTGCGCTCCACCACGCCGGCGGCCGGGTCTTCCAGGGCATCCCCTTCGCCGCCCCGCCGACGGGCGAGCTGCGGTGGCGTCCCCCGCGCCCCGGCGAGCGCTGGACCGGTGTACGGGACGCCACCGCTGCGGCCGCTCCCTGCGCCCAACTCCCGCTGACGCTGCTCCCCGACGGCGGCCCCGTCCTGCCCGGCGAGTCCAACCGCACCGGCAGCACGGCCGAGGACTGCCTGTACCTCAACGTGTGGACTCCGGCCCGCACCGGCGGCCGGCCCCTGCCGGTGCTGGTGTGGCTGCACGGCGGGGGCAACGCCTTCGGCGCGGGCAGCGATTACGACGGTTCGGCGCTGGCCGCGCGCGGACTGGTCGTGGTGACCGTCAACTACCGCCTGGGGGCACTGGGGTTCCTCGCCCACCCCGCACTGTCGCAGGAGAGCGGGGACCGCGCCTCAGGCGACTACGGCTTGATGGATCAGCAGGCCGCGCTGCGCTGGGTCCGGCACAACATCGGCGCCTTCGGTGGCGACCCCGACCGGGTGACCCTCGGCGGCCAGTCCGCCGGGGCGGTGGACACCTGCGCCCACATCGCCTCCCCGACCGCCGCGAACCTGTTCCAGCGGGCTGTGCAGCAAAGCGGGAGCTGCGCCTCGCAAGGCGGTCCGACACCGCTCACGCTGAGCGCGGCCGAGCAGAGGGGACGCGACTTCGCCGCCTCGGTCGGCTGCGCGGAGCCGGCCACCGCGGCGGGGTGTCTGCGCGCCCTGCCCACCACCGAACTCCTTCGCGGCGCCGGGACCGGCACCGGCTCACTGTGGCTCCCGAACACCGGGCCGCGCATCCTGCCGCGCCCTCCGCACCAGGCGTGGGCCGAGGGCCGGGTGAACGCGGTACCGACCCTGAACGGCACCACCCACGACGAGTACCGGTACTTCACCGCGCTGTACGTGGACCTGCTCGGGGGCGGCCCCCTCACCGCCGCCTCGTACGCCACTTCCGTCGGGCTCCAGTACGGCGGCCGCGCACCGGCCGTCCTGGCCACGTATCCCGCGTCGGCGTACCCGTCCCCCAACCTGGCGTACTCGGCCGTCAACACCGACCAACGGTTCGCCTGCCCGGCACGGGCCGACAGCCGGCTGTACAGCACCCGGGCACCCGTCTACGCCTACGAATTCCACGACGCTCAGGCACCGCCGTTCATCCCGGCGCCGCACACGCCGCAGGGCGCGTTCCACGCCTCAGAACTCGCCTATCTCTTTCCCCTGGACTCCCTGCGCCTGACGCCCGCCCAACAGCGGCTGTCCGCCACGATGACGGCCTACTGGGCCCGGTTCGCGGCCACCGGCGACCCCCATGCGCCCGGCCTGCCCGCCTGGCCCCGTCACACGACGGAAGCGGAAGGGGACCGGGTGCAGGTGCTGGCTCCGGACCGGGTCGCACCCACCACAGGATTCGCGACCGACCACCACTGCGGGTTCTGGCTCCCCTCCCCCGCTTCCCGGGGCGCCGGGCGATGACACCGAGCTACCCGGGGCTGCCGCCCTCACCCGAGGGCCGCGTTCCTGGAACGCCGTGGTGAGCCGCGAGCGCCAGCAAGGCGACCCGCAACGGCCCGGTCTCCAGGACGGCGCCCGGTTCGAACCAGCGGGCGACGGCGGTGCCGCTCGCCGTTCGGAGTGTGAAGCGCGCCAGTTCGTCCGCGACCTGCGGGCGCTCGTGCAGCCCGAACACGGCGCTCAGTGAGTCTTGGGCCCAGGCCACCAGCGCGTCGCGGTAGTGGTGCACCTCGGCCACGGCCGCCGCGCTGGCGTCCTGCTGCACCATGCCCAGCCACAACAGCAGTTTCAGACCGTGCGGATGGCGTCGGAAGGCGTCCTCGACATGCGCGAGGAAGGCGTCCAGGCGCTGTGTGACGTCGGCGCCCGGTACCGCGGCCGGGGGCAGGGCGGCCAGCAGCGCGGTCCTGGCGCGTTCCAGCACCGCGACGTAGATCCCGTCCTTGCTGCCGAAGTGCCAGTAGATCGAGCTGGGCGGCAGACCGCACTCGGCCGAGATCATGGAGATGGACGTGGCGGCGTAGCCGTACCTCGACATCAGTTCGCCGGCGGTGTCGAGAATCGCGTCACGCGACCGTGCGCCGCGGTCCTTGGCCGGTGCGTCGACGTCTCGTGCGGGCTTGGCCGAACTCACCGGTCCCCCTCGGTCGTTCGTGCGTCGATCCAGGCGCGGACCGCCGACGCGGTCGTGTCCGCATGGTCCTGCATCATCGTCACATGGTCGCCGGGGACGTCCACGACGTCGTGCGGCGACGGCCAGGACGTCCGCCAGTCGTCCGCGTCCGCGGAGGCCGCCATGGCGGGTGTGGGCCGCAGCGCGCGCACCAGGAGCGTGGGCGTGGTGACCGGCTCGGGCTCCCAGCCGAGGAAGATCCGGTTGTAGGCCCCCATCGCGGCCAGCGCGGTGTCGTCTCCCCCGCCCCCGGGGGCGGCGACCGGTTCTTCGGTGCTCGGCCGCGGCGGGGCGGCCAGGGACAGCAGCCAGTCCTTGCTGCTGTTGTCCGCCGTGATGTGGTAGGTGTCCAGCAGCACCAGCCCGGCCGGTGCCCGCCCCAGGGCCTGAAGCCGGTGGGCCACCAGGTGCGCCACATTGCCGCCCGCCGACCGTCCTGCGACGACGAAGGGCCCGTCCCCGACATGCCGCAGCACGTTCTCGGCCTGCGTGTGCGCCAGCGCGGCGCGGTCCTCCGGTACGGCGGTCCCGGCGCCGATGCCCGGGTGCGGGAACTCCAGGACGTCCAGGGCGTCGTGGAAGGCGCGGTGGAAGCGTGGGAAGTCTCCGCCGTCCGAGGCGGACGAGGGATGGTAGGCCGGGAAGTAGACGACCGTCGGGGTGCCGGAGCCGGGGCGGCCGTGGGAGCGGCGGATCGGGGGCAGGGCGTGTTCGCGGCCCTGCGCGGCCGTGAAGGTGGGCAGTGCCCAGGACGCGGTGACGAGCAGGTGCATGGCCGCCACCGGTTGTCCGGCGGCGCTGACCGTCCGGAACAGCGAGGACAGGGTGTACGCGGGCCGCGCGGCCCCCGGGGCTTCGGGGGTCTCGGGGGTGGCTGCGGCGTCCGGTTCGCCGTCCAGCAGGCCGAGCAGATGACGTGCCAGTTCCTGGGCCGTGCGGTGCTCGAACACGACCGCCGCCGGCAGCCCCAGCCCCAGCCCCAGCGCCGTGCTCAGCCGGTTGCGGATCTGCACGGCGGTGAGGGAGTCGAACCCCAGATCGGCGAAGGCCTTGCCGTCCGGGAGGGCGTCGGCGTGCGGGTATCCGAGTACCGCGGCCACCTCGCCGCGCAGCAGTCCCACCAGCGCCGCCTCCCGCTCGTCCGGGGACAGGCGGGCCAGCCGTGGCCGCCAGGCTCCCGGCTCCGGCATCTGCCCGGCGGGGCCGGCGGAGTCGGAGGGCCCCGCCGCGGCGGTCGGGCGCCTGTCACGGACGAGTCCCCGCAGCGGCGGCGGCAGGTGCCCCGCGCCGGACCGCAGCGCCGCCCGGTCGGGCAGGACCGGCGCCAGGACCGGCTCCGTCGAGCGCAGCGCCGCGTCGAACAGGGCAAGGCCCTGCTGAGTGGACAGCGGCACGAGCACATCGCGTGGCCGCGGGCGGGCTCGGGTCGGCTCCGCCGCCATACCGTCGGCGTGCTCCCACGGGCCCCACGCCAACGACAGCGCCGGCAGTCCTTCGGCGGCGCGGCGACGGGCGAGGGCGTCGAGGAAGGAGTTCGCTGCCGCGTAGTTGCCCTGGCCCGCCCGGCCCAGCAGACCGGAGACGGAGGAGAACACGACGAACGCCGAAAGACCAATGTCCCGGGTCAGTTCGTGCAGATTCCAGGCCGCGTCGGCCTTCGGCCGCAGCACGGCCGCCATCCGCTCGGGCGTCAGCGAGTCCAGCACCCCGTCGTCGAGGACCCCGGCGGCATGCACCACGGCGGTCAGCGGCGGCTCGCAGCGCTCGACCACCTCGGCCAGCGCGGCACGGTCGGCCGCGTCACACGCGACGATGCGGACCCGCTCCGCACCCGACTCCGCCAGCTCGGCGCTCAGTTCCCGGGCTCCCGGCGCCTGCGGCCCCCGGCGTCCGGCCAGCAGCAGATGCCGTACGCCGTGCTCGGCGACCAGGTGACGTGCCAGTTCCGCGCCGAGCGCGCCGGTGCCTCCGGTGATCATCACCGTACCGTCCGCGCCGAAGGCAGCCGCCCGCGTGGCCGAGGCGTCATCGGCCGCGGCCAGTCGTGGAACCGTCACCTGCCCGCCGCGCACCCGGAGTTGCGGCTCACCGGTGGCGACGGCCGACGGGAGCATCCGCAGCGACTCGGGCCGCCCGTCCACATCCACCAGCACGACACGGCCGGACAGCTCCGACTGTGCCGCACGGACCAGCCCCCAGACCGCCGCACCGGCGAGATCCGGCACCGGCCCGGTGGCGTCCCGTGTCACGACGACCAGCCGTGAGCCCGCCGTGCCCGGATCGCCCTGCCAGTCCTGGAGCAGCTTGAGTACACGGCCGGTCGACTCGTGCACGGCGGGCAACGGATCGGTTCCGGAGGTACCGGCCACAGCCGTGACGACGACGACCTCGGGGTTCACGGCGCCTGGCAGGAACCCGGCGAGATTCAGCTCGTCCGGCCCGCGGACCACCCACGCACGCTCGACGTCGTCGCCGGGGAGTTCGACAGCGACCCAGTCGGGGCGCAGCAGAGCCCTTCGTACGATGTCGTGCGCCGTGCCGTCGGTCACGGCCGCGGCCGGAAGCTCTCTGGTGGTCAATGAGTCCACGTGCGCCACGGGGCGGCCGGACGGGTCGGCCAGGGTCAGCGAGACCGTGTCCGGGCCCGTCGACGTCACCCTGACCCGAAGCCGAGTGGCTCCCGAGGCGTGCAGGCTCACGCCGCTCCACGCGAACGGCACACGCACCACGCTCGTGTCGGCGCCCGGTGCGGCCAGCAGCGGTGCGTGCAACGCGGCGTCGAACAACGCAGGGTGCAGTCCGAAGCGATCCGCCTTCGAGGTGTGCGATGCCGGCAGCCGGACCTCCGCGAAGACGTCACGACCGCGCCGCCACAGTGCGGTGACTGCCTGGAAGGCGGGCCCGTAGGCGAGCCCGGAGTCGGCGAGGGCGGCGTAGGCGCCGGTGAGATCCAGTGCCTCGGCGTCCTCAGGCGGCCACGGGGCCGGATCGCCTTGCGCGGCACGTGCGCGGCCCAGCCGGCCGGAGGCGTTCCGGGTCCACGGGGTGTCCTCGTCGGCGGGCTCCTGAGGGCGGGAGTAGATGTCGAACGGCCGGCCGCCCGAGTCGTCCCGGGCACCCACCACGACCTGCACCCGCACCCCCGCGGGACCGGGCAGGGCGAGCGGCGCCCGTATCACGAGGTCGTCGACAGCCCCGCAGCCCACCTCGTCGCCCGCCCGCACGGCCATCTCCACGAACACCGTCGCGGGCACGATCACCCGCCCGGCGACGACATGATCCGCGAGCCACGGGTGGGTCCCGAGGGACAACAGGGCGCTCAGCACCGTCCGTTCGGTGTCCGGCACCGGGAACGCGGGGCTCAGCAGCGCCCCGGTGTCGACTGCCGGGGGCGGTGCGTCCAGCCAGTACCGCTGCCGCTGGAAGGCGTAGGTCGGCAGGTCCACGCGCCTGACGCCGGAGCCCTCGTGGACCGCCGCCCAGTCGACGGCGGCGCCGGCCACATGCAGTCGCGCCACGGCCGACACCAGCGTCTCCGGTTCGTACGCGCCGCCTCGTACGGCCGCGGCGAGAACAGGGCCGCCCGTGGGCACGTCGGCCAGGCAGTCGGCGGCCGCCGCGGTGAGCGCGGGTCCGGGACCGAGTTCCAGGTAGGCCGTGACCCCGTCGTCCGCGAGCCGGCGCACGGCGTCGGCGAAGCGTACGGGCCGCCGGGCGTGCCGGGCCCAGTACTCGGGCGAGCACAGGTCCGCAGGCTCGGCGGGCCGGCCCGTCACGGTGGAGACGATCGGGATGCGCGGCGGCCGGAAGGTCACTCCGTGCGCGACGCCGAGGAACTCGTCGAGCATCGGCTCCATCAGGGGCGAGTGGAAGGCATGACTCACCCTCAGCCGTACCGCCCTGCGGCCGCGCGCCTCGAAGCCGGCCGCGACGACGCAGACCGCGTCCTCCGCGCCGGAGACGACCACTGAGCGGGGGCCGTTGACGGATGCGACGGCCACCAGTGACCTGAACTCGGCCAGTGCCGTGTCGACTTCCTCCTCCGTCGCGTCCAGGGCCACCATCGCGCCCCCCGCGGGGAGCGCCCGCATCAGCCGGCCGCGTGCGGCGACGAGCGTGGCCGCGTCGGGCAGGTCGAGTACGCCGGCGACGTGCGCGGCCGTCAGCTCGCCGACGGAGTGGCCCACGAGGCGGTCGGCCCGCACCCCCCACGAATCGAGCAGCCGGAACAGCGCGACCTCGAAGGCGAACAGTGCGGCCTGTGCGAAGTCCGTACGGTCCACCAGTGCCGCTCGCGGTGAGCCCGCCTCGGCGGACAGCACCGCGCTCAGCGGCTGCGGGAGAAGGTCGTCCAGGTGCCGGCAGACGTCGTCGAAGGCCTCGGCGAAGACGGGGAAGGCGGCCCGCAGTTCGGCGCCCATGCGGGGGCGCTGGGCACCTTGTCCGGTGAACAGGAAGGCCGTACGGACCTCCGGGTCGGCCAGTCCTCGTACGACTCCCGGTGCGTCCCGGCCCTGCGCGAGCGCCCTGAGCGACGTGAGCGTCCGCGTCCGGTCACCGGCCGGCACCGTCGCCCGATGGGCGAGTGCGGAGCGCGACACCGCCAACGAGTGGCCGACGTCGGCGGGCGACAGTTCCGGCCGGTCGGCCACGTAGGTCGCGAGTCGTCGGGCCTGGGCGCGCAGCGCGTTCTCGTCGGCGGCGGACAGCAGCCACGGCACGGGCGGCGGCGCGGCGGCCTTCGAGGAGAGCACCGTCTCGCTCTCCGGTGCCTCTTCCAGGATCACATGCGCGTTGGTCCCGCCGATCCCGAAGGCCGAGACCCCCGCGCGCCGCGGACGCTCCGAGGCCGGCCAGGGGCGGGGCGCGGTGAGCAACTCCACCCGGCCCGAGTCCCAGTCGACGTGCGGGGTCGGCGCGTCGACATGCAGGGTCCGGGGCAGTGCGCCGTGCCGCATGGCCTGCACCATCTTGATGACGCCGGCGACTCCCGCCGCCGCCTGTGTGTGCCCGAGGTTGGACTTGACCGAGCCGAGCCACAGCGGCTCCTCGCGGTCCTGGCCGTACGTGGCCAGGATGGCCTGCGCCTCGATGGGGTCGCCCAGCCGGGTGCCGGTGCCGTGGGCCTCCACCGCGTCGACGTCACCGCAGCGCAGCCCCGCGTCCGCCAGCGCCTGCGTGATGAGCCGCTGCTGTGCGGGGCCGTGGGGCGCGGTCAGCCCGTTGGAGGCGCCGTCGGAGTTGACCGCGGAGCCACGGAGTACGGCCAGGACCGGATGGCCGTTGCGGCGGGCGTCGGACAACCGCTCCAGCAGGACCAGCCCCACGCCCTCGCCCCAGGCCGTGCCGTCGGCGGCCGCCGAGAAGGACTTGCAGCGCCCGTCCGGTGACAACCCGCGCTGCCGGCTGAACGCCAGGAACGGCTTGGGCGTCGCCATCACCGTGACTCCGCCGGCCAGCGCCAGCGAGCACTCGCCGGAGCGCAGCGCACGCGCCGCCCAGTGCAGTGCCACCAGCGAGGACGAGCACGCGGTGTCGACCGTGATCGCCGGGCCGCGCAGACCGTACACGTAGGACAGACGACCGGAGGCGACGCTGCCCGCCGAGCCCAGGCCCAGGTGCGCCTCCAGCTCGTGGTGGGGGGTGAGGCGGGCGGCGTAGTCGGCGTACATCACGCCGGCGAACACCGCGGTGTCGCTCTCGCGCAGCGACGCCGGGTCGATCCCGGCGCGCTCCCACACCTCCCAGGACGTCTCCAGAAGCAGCCGCTGCTGCGGGTCCATCGCGAGCGCCTCGCGCGGTGAGATACCGAACAGCCCGGCGTCGAACTCCGCGGCCCGGTGCAGGAATCCGCCGTGGCGGGTGTACGACGTGCCGATCCGGTCGGGATCGGGGTCGTACAGGGCGTCGAGGTCCCAGCCTCGGTCGGCCGGGAACTCCGAGACGGCGTCCCGTCCCTGCGCCACCAACGTCCACAGGTCCTCGGGGGAGTTGACGTCACCGGGATACCGGCAGCCCATGGCGACGATCACGACGGGATCGTCCTGCGTGGGCCGGTCCTGTCCGGCGTACGACCGCGTACGTCCTCCGGGTCCGCTTCCGAGGAGAGCGATGTGCAGGTACCGGGCCACCCCGGCCGGTGTCGGGTGGTCGAAGACCAGCGTCGCCGGCAGGCTCAGGCCGGTCAGCGCACCGAGTCGGTCCACCAGCTCGACCGCGCCGACGGACGTCATGCCGAGATCGGCGAAGGGGCTGTCCGCGTCGGGCGGATCGCCCGGCGCGTGCCCGTGCCGGCACACCTCGGCCGTCTCGGAGACCACCAACTCCCGTATCGCCCGCTCCTGATCACCGGGTGAGAGGGACAGGATCCGCTCACCCAGGGCAGTGGGGCGGCGCCCGCCCGTGCGTGGACGGGCGGTTGCGCCCGCGACCGGGGCGGCGGGCGCGGGGGCGACCAGGTGGTGCCGGGCGATCTTGCCGGACGCGGTGCGCGGGACCGCGGCGATCTCGCGTATCTCGGCCGGCACCTTGTAGTCGGCCAACCGGGTCCGGCACTCGGCGAGCACCCGCCCGGCGTCGAACCCGGGGCCCGGTACGACGAAGGCCACCGGCACCTCGCCGAGCACATCGTGCGGCGCGCCCACGACCGCGGCCTCCACCACGCCGGCGCACTGCGACACGGCCTGCTCGATCTCGGCCGGGTGGATGTTCTCCCCGCCACGGATGATCAGCTCGCTGAGCCGGCCGGTGAGCCGGAGATGGCCGTGCTCGACGCGGCGGCCGAGGTCTCCGGTGCGGTACCAGCCGTCCCGCAGTGCGGCGGCGGTCGCCTCGGGCTGCCGGTGATACCCGGTCATCAGGCTCGGCCCACGCACCCAGACCTCGCCCTCGGCCCCGTCCGGCACGTCCTCGCCGCTTCCGGGTTCGACGACCCGGACGTCCATGCCGGGGACGGGCGGCCCGCAGGAGCCGTCGACCCTGGGGCCCTCCGGACGGTTCACCGCGATCATGCCGCAGGTCTCGGTACTTCCGTACGCGTCGAGCAGCGGCGCCCCGAAGGTCTCCTCCACGGCCACGCGCAGTGCGGGGCCGCTCGGGGCGCCGGCCACGACGCACATGCGCAGCGCCGGCGGGGCTTGACCGGCCGAGTCGAGCAGGCCGTGATACGTGGCGGGCACTCCGGCCAGCATGGTGAACGGCCCGCCGAGGTCCTCGTACGCGGTGAGCAGTTCCTGCCGCAGACCGCCGGGCCCCGGCAGCTCAGCGGCGATCCGGGCGCTCGCACCGACGGCCGTCACGCCCAGGATCGCCAGCGAGTGGCTGAAGCTGTGGAACAGCGGGAGCGGCCAGAGGAGCCGGTCGTCGGGCGAGAGGCCGAAGATCGGCGCGTAGCAGGCGGCCACGGACCACAGCGCGGCCCGCTGCGTGGACAGCACCCCTTTGGGCCGGTGGGTGGTGCCGGAGGTGTACAGCATCCAGGCCGGGTCGTCGAGCCCGAGCGTGTCGATCTCCCCGGGTGCTGCGGCCGCGTCGTACTCGGCGGCGCTGTGGAACGCCGGGGCACCGTCGGGGATCGTGCCGCCGGTTCCGGTGACCAGGACGCCCAGGCCGTCGTACGGCGGTCCCAGGCGCCGCAGCCGTACGAGGTGCGTGGCGTCGGTGATGACGAAGGCGGCACCGCTGTCCTGGAGGAAGTGGGCCAGCTCGGCATCGGAGGAGCGCGGATTCAGGGGGACGCCGACCATCCCGGCGCGCAGCACGGCCAGGCAGCTCTCCACCGTCTCCACGCGGTTGCCGAGACAGATCGCGACGCGCCGGCCACGGCGAAGTCCCGTCCGGATGAGGTACCCGGCCAGCGCGCGGGTGCGACGCTCCAGCTCGGCGTAGGTGACGCTGCGCGAGGGGTCGGAGTAGGCGATCCGCTGCGCCGCCCCCTCGGCGTGCTCCCTCAACAGCTCCGGCAGCGGCCGGATCAGCTCCTCACGCCTCATGGTCCCGCCTTCCAAGTCCCGTGTGGCTCAGTGCGGTTGAGCCTACGTGGGCGGCGGGCGGCCGTGACCAGGACGCTGTCTGTCGAAGTGTCAGGACACCGTGGCCGGGGTGTGTCCCGAAGCCGGTGGCGCAGCCGTTCAGTCGAGGCAGAACTCGTTGCCCTCGATGTCCTGCATCACGATGCACGAATCGTTGCCGTCGTACAGCAGGCGCACGCGTACCGCGCCGAGCGCGACCAGTCGGGTGCATTCGGCCTCCAGCGCGGCCAGGCGCTCCTCCCCCACGAGTCCGGTGCCGACCCGCACGTCGAGATGCACCCGGTTCTTGGCGACCTTGCCTTCGGGAACGCGCTGGAAGAACAGGCGGGGACCGACGCCCGACGGGTCGCTGCACGCGAACCACGAACCCTTTTCCTCGGGCGGTCGCGAGCGATCGTAGTCGTCCCACGTGGCGAACCCCTTCGGCGGCGGCGATACGTACCCCAGCACCTCGCACCAGAAGCGGGCGACGCGCTCGGGTTCCGCGCAGTCGAAGGTGACTTGGAACTGCTTGATCGACGACATCGGCGCACCATAGCAACAGGGGGTGGTCCGCCGCTCATGAGTTTCCCGTCGTCGCGGGCGCCGTCCGAGCCGCGTTTCACAAGGCGCCGCCGGGGTCGTGGGGAGCGGGCCCGGCGTGTCCGTGCGATCTGATCCAGGCGACGCCCGCGAACTGCTTGACGCGCACCTCGGCACGCACGAATCCGCCGGGTGACAGGCCCTCGTACCCCTGCGCGACCAGATCCTGGTACATCCGGTCGTGCAAGGCGACCACGAGATCCGTGGCCTGGTCGTCGGCGAGGTGTGCGCGCAAGGGATCGGAGTCGAGGATGCGGAAGAGTTCCACGATGGCGGACCCCGCGTAGCCGCTTTCACCTTCGTGGACGATTCCGTGGTGCAGGGCGGCGCGCATGCGGGTGCGCACCTGCGGCCTAGAGTCGCTGCCGTGCCGTTCCCGGTTCACCACGGCCAGCGCCTCGGCGAGACCGTCCAGCAGCCGCGGGACGGCACGGGTGTCGTCGGTGTCCGGAGGCAGGACGAGCAGATAGCCGTCTCCCTGCGCCTGCCGGCCGCAGGCGTCCCAGTCGACCGCCGCCCGTTCGCACGCTGCGCGCATCACCCGCAGCAGTGCGCGCTGCAGCCGGATCATGTCCACGTTGCTGCGGGTGCTGTACTTCTCGATGTCCACGGCCAGGCACAGGTTGCGGCGGCCGGGCGGCAACCGGCCGTCGGCGGGGGCGGCGTTCGCGACGCCGGTGAGTGCCCAGGCGCCCGGCCGTGATGTCCGTGGCCCGAGCGGCGCCCCGGCCCAGACGTCCGCACGGGACAGCAGGAAGGGCACGTCGTCGCGGGTCTGCACCTCGCCCTCGGCCCGGGTCCCGCTCAGCAGCGGGTGCTCGATCACCCCTCGTACCTGGATGCGGCCCGACAGCTGCGTGAACGGTGCGGGCGAGGCGAGCAGGGCCTGCGTCCACCGTCCGTCCGGGGACAGCGTTCCGTCGGCGTCAGGCGCCTGGAAGACCCAGCGCAGCCGGTTGCGGCCGAGCCCGAAGGCGGTCACCCGTGCTCCGTCGGGGCCGGCCCAGCCGGGTCCCGGTTGCAGGTCCAGGGCCCGCAGGTGCTCGTCGTCGAAGGTGACTCCCAGCTCGATCCGCCGGTAGCCGCACCCGGCCGTCATGTCCTCCAGGTCGAACGGGAAGCAGAGCAGCAACGTCGTCATGTCGGCCGTCGGAGGTGACCCGGCGGCGCGGGGCAGGGCGTAGGCCAGGGGGCGGCCGAGCGCGACGCCGGCGCGCAGTCGCCGGTCCCTGGGTCTCAGCGCTCCGCCGGCCACCAGCTCGGTGGTGACCAGCAGGTCATGCGGCACCTGGCGATGGGAGACCTCGTGCGGTGGTGATGCGTCGGCGCCCACGGACCCGCTCCTTCCCGTGTTCCACGGCTCTCGTCCTCGACTCACGACGGCGGCTCGACGGTGGTGTGCCAGCCGAACACCCGGTACCGCAGCGCTTTCGCGGTGACCGGCAGACGTGAGTCCCTGACGCCCTCACAGACCTCGTCCAGCAGGGCGCTCAGTGCGGCGGGCTCCGACCCGCGCCGGCGTGCGGCACCGCCCAGCGGGCTCAAATCCATCTCACGGTCACCGACCAGCAGCAGCACGCTCTCCGGACGGCTGCCCACGGGCGGCACGTCCTCGGGCCACCAGACGTCCACCGGAGGGGACCGCCATGCGAGTACGCCGTCGTGTCCGTGGGCCGGCTCCATGGGGATGCCACTGGGCTGGTCGTGGCTCACCAGGGTGGTGCGACCGCTCAGTCCCACGCCCAGCAGCCAGACGTACAACTGCGTGCGGGCACCGGCGGCGACGTCGATGCGGTAGCGGTCCCCCGCACGCAGCGCATCGCCGGACCGGAAAGCGCGGAAGTCGCGGCTGCCCGGCTCGGTCTCCACCTCCATGCGGGCCCTCAGGTCCGCCGAGGGGAAGTCGTCGGGCCCCGGGTCGGTGAGTGCGCGCAGCCGCTCGCCCCGGGCGACCGTCTCCAGCAGAGCGACGATCCTCCTGGCGGCGGCCGGTGTCTCGGCCGGGCCGGGCACCTCCTGCGGACAGCGGTAGGGCCGCCCCGCGCTGTCGGCCACCTCGACCTTCCCCTCCCGTGCCCGGACCAGGCTCAGAGCCTCGCTCCGACTGTCGGCCTCCATCAGCCGTGGGGACGACGCGAGGCGCTCACGGAGGGCATCGGCCAGGGGCCCGCCCATGTCGATGCGTACGCGCTGACGCTGGTGGACACGTACCGGGAGCGCGTACGACCCGGGCGGCAGCGGGGACGCGGGCGCTGCGGGCGGTGACTCCAGCACGGCGTCGGCGCCGTCGACCGCCGTCACCCGCGTCTCAACCTCACCGCCGGGACGTGTCCCGTCCGCGGGGAACACCGTCAGCACGCGGTCCATGGCCCGCAGCCCGAACAGGGCGCCACCGCACACGCGCAGTTCGGCGCCGTGTGCCCGAAGCCGCAGCCGCTCCGGCTGCGGGGGCGTGTCGAGTGAGAAGGGCAGCCGGTCCGACGGCCCGCCCGCGTCGGGATGCTGGAGCGCCTCCGCCAGCTGGACGTGGTCGCGGATCCGGGTGATCAGCACCGACCAGGGAACGGGACGCGAGCGGAAGTCCTGCATCACCTGCGCCAGCGCGGCGGTGAACAGGCCCTGCCGCTCGTTCTCGTAGGCGACACCCAGCCGCTGGCACGCGACCAGCCGCACGACGTCCGGATCGGGCAGGCGGGGTGCGGTGAGGAGGCCGGCCGACCGCTCCACGCCCGCTTCGACGGGTACGTCGCACCGCACGGACTTGATCCGCCGTCTGCCCGGGGCGCGAACCATCCCGCCGGAGTGGCAGCAGTCCAGGATGCAGGTGACGTTCGGGGTGGTCCGCGTCAGGCTCCGCAGCACCGCGGTGAGTTCCTCGGCCAGATAGCCCCGGAAATCGGTGGCGGTGCCGGCGTCGTGGTCGCTGGGCACCAGGTACTGCAGGTGGGCGGGTCTGCCGGGGTGGTGCTCGCGCAAGGCCGGGGGCAGGGGCAGGAGGGCACCGTGGCCGGAGTAGTAGACGACGACCGCGTCTCCCGTCTCGGTCTCCTCGGCCAGTCTCGTCAGCGCCTCGTTCATGCCGTGGTAGCCCGTTTCGGCGGTCTCGCGGCGCACCCGCAGGTCGGTGAAGCCGCGGTCGGCCAGGAGCCGTTCCATGACGGTCACGTCCTCGGCCACGCCGGTCAGGTCGTAGGACTGGGCACCGATCAGCAGCGCACGCCTCGTCATACCGGTTTCCTCACCTCTGTGTTGCGGGTTCACCGCTCGGGCCCACATGGATGAACGGCGCCCAGTGGAACGGGTGGTACGGGTCGGTCGCGGCCCCGGCCGGGCGCGGGCCGCTGTCGCGGGCCCGTACCCGCGGGCCGGCGGGGTCCGCGGTCAGGCCGGCGCGCTCGGCGAGTCGGGTGTACTCCGTCTCCCTCTCGTCGGGGGAGGCCGCCCGGACCTCACGCTGGGCGCGGGCCAGCGCGGTACCCACCGACGGGCGGTCGGCCGACGTCAGATACCGGTACATCCGCGTGATCACCAGGCATCCGGTCATGTCGTCCACCGGCCAGAGCGACACCACCGCGTGCCGGGCCCCGCTGATGACGGCCGTACGGGTCAGCCCGAGCACATCGCCACCGGCGGTCGCGGTCCCGCGCCCGGTGTCGCACGCGGACAGCACGAGGAGGTCGGGGGTGACGTCGCAGCTCAGCAGGTCGTCCACGCCGAGGTGGTCCTGGCCGGCGAGCGCCAGGCGGCTGAGGTAGGGGGTCAGTTCCTGGACATCGCCGTGCGTCGCCAGGTGCAGTACGGAGCAGCCCGCGGCCTGTTCCAGGACCCGCTTCCGGTCGGCGTCCGGCCCGGTGAGGACCCGGCAGCGACGGAGCAGCCGTTCGACGGTGGCGACTTCCGTCACGGTGCCGGGCAGATACGCCAGAGCGCGTTCGTCAGCGGTGGCGGGGGCGCCGACCAGGAGTGCCGTCGCCTCCCGCCAGTCGGGCTCCGGCGTGCGGGAGCCGGGCCGGGTGAGCAGGGAGACGGCGGGCAGGTAGGAGACGTCGTGGGTCAGGCCGAGGACCGCTCCGTCCATGGGCAGGGCGTGGAACGGCACCAGGGCGAGGCGGGCGGGCGGGACGACCAGGATCTTGCGGTGGCGGGTCAGCAGCGGGGCGCAGAAACCGAGCAGGGCGTCGAAGAGCGCTCGTCCGGAGCGGGTTGCGTCGCTGCCCGACGCGCAGGCTGCGTGGAAGCGGCGGGCCGTCGCCACCAGGTCGTCCGCCGACCGCCGGTGACGGTCGGCGAGCAGCCCTTCGCGGGTCACCGCCCAGCCGACCAGGTCCTGGTCGAAGAGGTGGTACTGGAGCATCACGGTGTCCGGTGGCAGTGCGCCTGTCAGGGCGGCGTCGGGCAGCGCGCCGGGCCCCCGCCGGGCGGTGAGGGCCCGTGGGGCGAGCCGGCGCACCTCGGCCTCGGCCGCGGCGAGAGTCCGTTCGGCCTCGGCGAGGCGGCGCCGCACGCACCGCTCGTCCGCCGTGTCCGCCTTCTGCGGGGGCTGATGCCCCGCCGCGGCGTGCCCCTCGCTCCGCAGCACGTCGGCCGCCTCTTCGAACCGTGCGGCCCAGCGGGCCTCGGCCTGGAGCCAGCCCCGCACCGCCCGTTGCTCGTCGGGCCGCCCGGCTGCGCTGTCGAGGGCGTGCACGGTGTCGAGGAACCCGGACCTGGCGCGCTCGGCGGTGGCGAACGCGGTGGCCTGTCCGCCGGGCAACTCCCACTGGGCGAGTACGGCGGTGTGATAGCCGCGGGCCACCACCGGGTCGTCGGCCGATGCCGCCCGCAGGGTGTCCCGTCCCATCCGCGACCGGTGCTCCTCGTAGGCGGTGACGGCCTCAAGGGCGCGCTGCGCGGCGCGCCGTGGTTCGCCGAGCGCGAGCGATGCCTCCGCCGCGATCGCTGGCCGGTCCCAGGGGTGTTCCGGCTCCGCACCGTCCGTCCCGATGCGCCGTTCCGCCTCGGCGGCCCGTTCGGGCTGTCGCAGTCGCAACCGGAGCGCCGCCGACTGCAGTGCCGTCAGTTCCCCCCGGGTCTCCAGTTCGTCGGCCTCCGCCCGCGCCTCCTCCAGGCGGCCCAGCTCCACCAGGAGCGCGCAGCGCGCGAGGGAGGGCGGTGCGCCGTCCTCGATCAGCGCCTCGGCCTCCTTGGCGGTACGCGCCGCCGAAGCGGCCATACCAGCCGACCTGTGCCGTCGGAGCCGGTGCAGCTTCTCGACGGCACGCGTGGCACGCAGTCCGGCCCGCATTCCCTCCAGGGAGACGCGCACGGCCTGCGCCGCGGTCGGATCTCCGCCCGGCCCGCGCAGCAGACGCTCCCCGAGACGGATCACCCGCTGGAGCCGGGTCCGCGTGGTGGCGACGAGATCCGGGTCGCCCAGGCCCGCCGCCTCGTCGAGGAGGAGTTCGGCCGCGACCGCCGCGGCCAGCCAGGCGTTGGCCAGCGCGACCCTCACCCGCCACGGCGCGGGGCCGGGGCCCGTGCCCTGCCCGTCGGCTGCCTCCATGCGGCACCTGTCCTCCAGTTGCCGTTCCCGTGCGCGCAGTTCGATGTCCGCGAGGACCAGGGAGGCCAGCCGGTGACGGGCCGTGTGGTAGCCCCCGACGGGACCCGTCATCGGTCCGGTCGGCGCCCGGACGGCGCCGGGCACGGGCACTGCCGTGGCCCGCGCTGCATCCGGCTCCGTGAGCCGCTGCGCCAGGCCACCCAGCTCCCGCCCGAGGACGAGGTGACCCTGCCGGGTCCAGCCTTCGGCGCGGGCGGCGACGAGGTGGCCCAGGCCCCGGAGCCAGGAACCGCTGCCCACGGTCGCTGCCCAGCGGCGGACCTCCGCCACGTCGCCGGCGGGCAGCGACCGGCCGTCCTCCACTGCGTCCAGCATGCGGTGCGCCTTCAGCAGCGCCACGCACGCCCGGTCGTCGGCGGACGCGGCCAGGGCCAGCGCCCGGTCGACGTACGCGGTGCGGTCCGTGGGCTTCCGGCGGAGCCTGGCCACATGGGCCAGGCGCAGCATGGCCGCTGCCCGGCCCCGGTCCGCGCGGGCTTTCCGGAACTGCGTGTCGGCCGCCTCGTAGTGCCGCGCGGCACGGTCGAGCGTCCTGCGCGCGGCGGGTACCGGCAGACAGCGTTCCGCGGCGCCGGGCGCCCCGAGTTCCGCGTCACCGGCCAGCAGGGATGCCATGGCGGCGAAGGCCGGGTCCCGGGGCACGAGCCGCAGAGCCTGAGCGCTCAGCGCCTCGCGGCCGCGTCGGTCCCCCGCCCGGGCCCGTACGTCTCCCGCGATCAGCAGGTGGTAGGCGACCGCCGCCGCGAGGCCGCCCTCGGCGATCTCCCGCGGCACCTCGTCGAACCACCGCACGGCCTCACCGACTTCCGCGGCTCCTCCGACGGCCGCGGTGACCTCGGGGGGCTGGGCGTCGAGGATCTCCCCGCTCCCCAGGACGGCTCGGGCGGCGAGCAGGTCGGGAAGGTACCGGGCCGCGAGGAAGGCGGCGAGCCGCAGCCCGGGGTCCCTGCCGAGGATGGTGAGACGGGCCTGCGTTCCGTCCAGGGCGTGCAGCAGGGCCGACTCGTCCCGCTGCGGCAGAGCCCAGGGGACCGTGCCGCCGGGGCTCCAGTTGACGTCCATGGCGGTGGCCGCGGTCCGCAGGGTTCGCGTCACCAGGTCGTCGTACGTCTCCTCGGGTTCCGGGTCGTCCAGCGCGGCCAGCGCCCGCTTGGGCTCGCCCGCGGCGAGGGCGGCCCCCGCCGTCAGCCAGCCGCGCACGGGCTCGGCCCACAGTCGCGGCCTGACGGCGGCGGGATCCACGCCCCGCAGGTCGGTCATCAGGAGATGGACGAGCAGCCGGATGCCGTCCGCCGTGTGCCGGCGCTCGTGGGTCACTTGAGCTTCCTGATGACCAGGGCGACCAGGACGGTCAGCACGACCGCTCCGGCGGCTCGCGCCAGGCGCCGGGCCCGGCTGGGCGCGTGATGTCCCGCTCCGCTGCCGCGAGCCGGCTCAGGGCGTACAGGACCTTGTCCGCCGTCTCCAGGAACGGTTCCAGTCTGTCGATCAGCGCGCAGACCGAGGGCCGACAGGACAGCGGACAGGGCCGCTGTGACGAGTCGTCGGACACCCGGTGTTCGACGGCCCGCGCGGGCCGTCGAAGTCCTCCCTTCGTCAAGGTCCTTCGTCCAAGCGGTGTCTTGCGCGACATACGGGTCGAGGTCCACGACCCGGACGGTCTCACCGGTCTGCGGAGCGTCGAACGACGGGAAGGGGGCCACCGGGTGGGCGGTGGTGTCCGCCTCGAAGAACGCTCGTACGTCCGCCTTGCAGCGGCGATGGACCTCGGCGAAGAGTTCCTGTGTGGCCGACGGCCCCGGAGGCGTCCGGCAGACGATCCCTTCGACCAGCGGTGTACGCCGGGGCCCGCTCATGGCGTATTCGCCGTCCAGGCCGACGTCGCAGGCCTTGAGGTGAACGACCCGGTACAGCAGGTACAACGTCTCGGGCCCCTGCCCCCGGTACTCGCGGCGGTAGACGGCGTCATCGGCGGGATCGCCGGCCGTCACGTCGTGGAGCAGGGCGTACCGGCCCCCGTGCATGAGGAAGTCCGGCGCGGCCACGATCCGGAAACCGGTGGTGACGGACCGCGTGAGCGCGAACGGCCAGACCTGCACGGGCGCGGAGTTCTTCATGCCGTCGTCCACGACGATTCCCCCTCGATGAACCGCGAGCCCGGGTGTTCGGCCTCGAACTCGGCGAGCTTGGCGCGGAACAGTGCGACCAGACCGTTGAGCGCCTCCTTCTCGGACGTGGCCCGCAGCATGCCGTCCCGCAGCTGACCGATGTCCTGTTCGACCCGGTCGCCGTAGGCGGTCACCTGTGCCTCCACGAACTGCAGGAAGGCTTCGGCCATGTGGTCCTGCACCAGCCGCATCACGGGTGACCGCGCGACGGCCGCGCGCAGGAACGTCCGTACCAGCGGCACCCTGTCCTTGGCCATGCGCACCCACATGAGCCGCTGGCTGCGCCGCTCGATCTCCTGGGTGCCGGGTCCGGCCTGTTCCGCCAGCCCCTTCAGATGTGCTTCGAAGAGGTCCATCAGCACGGCCATGAACGGGATCTCCACGTTCAGCGGTGCGGGGAACCCGCCCTTCTTGACCATCGTCACGCCGTCGGGATCGAGGGCGGCGAAGTCCAGGCCCACGGAGCTGACCGGTATGAAGCGCACTCCCGTGGCACCGGCCGGGGACCGAAGCAGGGTTTCGACCGTGTCCCTGAAGTCCGGGTGCCGAAGGAGGCTGTCCTTGACGGCCTGCACGGTGTGTCCCGCCGCAGCGAGGACGTCCCACTTGGTGATGACGAAGTGAACGATGCCCCGGCTCTTCATCATGTGGCTGAAGATCGCGACGAGGTCCTCCGTCAGCCGCGGGTCGCCGTCCAGGAACCGCAGCACCTTGACCCCGTCCAGCAGGACGAGGAGGAACTCGGACTGCTCGATCCGGTTCAGGACCCGGTTGCCCGTCTCCACCCGCCCGTCCGGCTCGGTGAGGTGCTCACCGGAGTAGTCGAGGTAGGTGATGGAGAACGGACTGTAGGTCTCGTTGCGCGCCGTGCGCACGGAGCAGGTGAACTCCCACTCCGATATCTCGTTGCGGCGTTGCGGGAGCGGCCAGGCGTCGGGGCTCGTGACCTGCTGGTAGATGCGGTTCAGCCTGGTGGACTGCTCTGGCGGCAGCTGGACGTGGAATCCCAGGTCCGGTCGTGGGATGGCGAGTCTGCGGAACAGGCTCGCGAGATAGACGGTCTTGCCGGACTCGGCGGGGCCGAGGACGGTGACGGGAATGGCCGGCATGCAGTGCCTCGCATTGGCTTCACTTGGTGGTCTCGCCTGTCGCACGAGCGAGTACGGCGAACCGTGCGGGACGTCCCCCCGTACCCCTTCCGGTAGTGAAGCGTTCCGTCGGTCGGCCGAACCGGTCGCAGTGCGGGTTCGGACGAACCGCCGGTCAAGGAAACGTTCCGGCACGCGCCGGCCGACCGGGCGGCGCCGACGGGCCCTGCGGATCAGGGCGTCGCGGCGATCCGCCGCAGCGTGGGAACCGAGTGGACGGTGAGGCGGCAGCGTCCGTAGCTGACGGCTTGGGCGGCCCTCAGTTCCTGCAGCGCGTGCTGCACGCGCCGCTCCCGCGCACCGATGAACTCGCCCCATTCGGCGTGGGTCAGCCCGGGCCTGACCGACAGGCCTCCCGGTGTCCGGGTCCCGTACTGCTCCGTCAGATCCAGTACGGCGCGACACAGCCGCGCGATGACGGGACCGCGCGTGAACTGGGTGCGGCGACGGACCGCGGTACGGCTGCGATGGGCGAGGCTGCGGCTGACGGCCAGTCCGGCCGCCTGGTACCGGGCCAGCCAGGCCAGCCATTCGTCCTGCGATATCCGCCGGACGGACACCCGCTCGGCTGCCCTGACCGTGGCCGAACGGGGCTCGTTGTCGAAGGCCGCGGTCTCCCCCATGACGTCACCGGCGGCACGGATGTCCACCAGGGCGGTCGTGTCCTGGTCATCGGTCGTCGTCACTTTGGTGAAGCCGTTGAGCAGGACGAGCACGAACGTGTCCGTGGCGCCTTCGAGCAGCATGATCTCGCCGGCCTCGTAGCTGCGCGCGGTACCGGCCCGCAACAGGGCGGACCGCGCGTGGCCGGCGGACGCCGGGTCCGTGCCGGCCAGGCCGCTCAGCTCCCACAGCAGGGTGCCTCGCGGGTAGGCGCCATGGGCCGGACGAATTCCCGGCGGTTGCCCCCGTCCTTGTTCCCGCGCATCGAGCACACCGTCCCCCCTCGCAGACGTCCAGCCTGCGCAAAACCTATCCACGGACAAGGACATTCGATGCAAGGTGTGAACTTACGTATGAAGTAGCGCGATTCTCTCTCGACATAGTCGCGACATCGACCGATACCGACCATCCCGTTCAGCCGAAGACGATCACCGCAAACACCTCCTGCATCTAGTCAAGTTTGACTAGAGTCGCCGTATGAGCGAGAAGACGATCCCGATCCTGCCCTGCCGGACCATCCAGCCCGTCCTCGACTTCTACACCGCCCTCGGATTCGAGGTGACCTTCCACCAGGCGAGCCCGAACCCGTACGCGGCTGTCGCTCGGGGCGACATCGAGCTCCAGTTCTTCGGGATGAAGAGGTACGACCCGGCCCAGTCGTACAGCACCTGCTACATCCTCACCGACGACGTCGACGCACTGCACGAGGCCTTCACCGCCGGCCTCAGAGCCCGGTACGGGAAGGTTCCGAACCGTGGACTGCCCCGCATCGGGGCACTGCGGGACGCGTCGCACGGCATGCGCCAGTTCCTCATGACCGACCCGGGCGGCAACTGCATCCGCGTCGGCCGGCCGATCAGCGAGGACCTGCACCACCGGCCCGCGCCCAAGGAGACCTTCTCCCGGGCCCTGCACCACGCCTCGCTGTTCGCGGACTCCCGCGACGATCCCGCGGCAGCCGCCAAGGTCCTCGACCACGTACTGCGTCTCACCGACGAGCGGCCCACGCCTGTGCAGTCGCTGCGCCTGCTGGTGCTGCGTGCGGACGTCGCCAGGCGCCTCGGTGACGAGGAGACAGCGGCCTGCGCACTGTCGAAGGCCACCGCGGTCCACCTCACGGACGAGGAACGGGACTCGGTCCGCGACGACCTGACGCGGCTCGACGAGCTGCTGGTCCAGGACGGTTCCGGCTGACTCGGCTTCCGTACGGCCGGCCGTCGTAGGCACGCACCGGCCCGGGGGCGAGGGGCGCACCCGGCGCGGAGGGCCTCATGAGGGCCTGGAACCTCGGCACGAGCCTGCGCGTCAGGCGGGTGGACACTGCTCCGTACGCCACCCCGAAGACCAAAGAGACCAGCAGGGCCGCCACCGGCGAGTGGTCCCGCAGGTGGGGGTAGACGTGGAAGTGCGTCAGGTAGATGTACAGCGAGCTGCCCGCCAGAACGCCCGCGAGCCGGTTGACCGGATCGATGCTGGGCAGTGCCGGAACCCAGAGCAGCAGCGCGAGTCCGCCCACCACGACCGACGTCCGCAGGGTCTGCTCCCCGGGGAACAGACCCGGCACGGTGACGAGCGTGACGGCGGTGAGCAGCAGCCGCTGTCCCGTCGTACGCGCCCGTGCGGCCGCCCAGCCCAGCGCGAACAGGAAGAAGACCACGGTGGGGCTCAGATGCGTGCGCACGTGTGCGAGGCCCCACGGGTCGTAGCGTCCGACCAGCCCCAGGGCGACCAGCGCCAGCGCGAAGCCGAACGGGTTGTGCCGCTCTGCCCGGTCCAGCGCGGGAATGGCCAGCACGACGGCCAGCCCGGCCAGGAAGTACACCAGCGCCTCGACGAACCAGTAGCGCCACTCCGGGTCCGAGTTGTCCTGCTCGAAGAGGCTGTTGGCCAGGACGACGTTGGCCAGGTCGTACTCGCCGGTCAGCAGCAGCGCGAAGGCGATCCACACCATGCTGGGGACGGCGATGCGCGCGACGCTTCGTGCCATCCTCCGCAGGCGCTCCCCGCGCTCGGCGGCGGAGACGTGGAAGCGTGCGAAGTTGTATCCGGCGACACCGAGGAGTACGTGGGCGCCGCCTTGGACGAGGAAGACGGGGATGTGCGAGCCGACGACGAGGACGATGCCGATCGCCCGCAGGGCGATGCCCGTCTCCAGGGTGCGGCGCAGCCCGCGCCGTGGGGTGGCCTCCAGTGTGCGCTCCGGCGTACGCGGGCCGCGCAGCCGGCTGATCGCAGTGGTGTGCCAGTCGGCGGGCAGCACGCCCAGTGCCTCTTCCAGCCGCAGCGACATCTCCACGTACGAGAGCGAATCGCCGCCCAGGCTCACGAAGCTGCTGTCCTCGGTGACGTCGGTGCGGTCGAGGATCTCGGCGTACAGGGCGCAGAGGTCGGCGCCGTCCCCGGAGTCCGGCGTCGGCGCGAGCGGCTCGCGGGCCAGTCGTCGTACGGCCTCGTAGTCGGTCTTGCCCGAGGCGAGCCGCGGTAGTTCGGGCACCAGCCGGACGTGTACGGAGCGCGGCGGCAGACCGCATGCGTCCGTCACCAGACGCCGGATCGACGGTGCGTCGGTACCCGCGGTGCGGGCCGCGAGGACGGCCAACGCGTCGTCATCGCCGGCGCAGGCGGCCTGTATGCCGTGCCCCTCCAGGATCGACTCGACGCGGTGCGGATCTATGCGCAGGCCGAGGACCTTGATGAACCGGCTGCGGCGGCCCACGATCTCGTACAGTCCGTCGGGGGCGCGCCGGGCGATGTCGCCGGTGTGCAGTTCCTCCACGGTGCGGCCGAGGGCGAGGTCCGCCGGGGTCTCGGCGTATCCGAGCATGACGTTGGGGCCCGAGTAGACCAGTTCACCGGTGTCGGGCGCGTCCACGCCGTCCACCGGCTGGAGCCGGAAGGAGCCCCCCGGTATCGCGACGCCCACCGCCCCTGGGCGCTCGGTCGCCAGCTCGGGGGGCAGATAGGCCATGCGGGCCGTCGCCTCGGTCTGTCCGTACATCACGAACAGCTCCCAGCCGGACCGTCGGCCCATCTCGGCGAAGCGCGCGACCCGCTCGGGGGCCAGACGGCCTCCGGCCTGGGTGACGTAGCGCAGGTGGGGCAGCCGCATCTGTGCGAAGCCGACCCGGTCGAGCAGGTCGAAGGTGTACGGCACCCCCGCCAGCGACGTACCGCGGGCGGCGCGGAACTCCTCCCAGAAGGCGGCGTCGGCCACCGACCGCTCGGTGAGGATCAGTCCGGCCCCGCGCAGCAGGTGGCTGTGGATGACGGACAGTCCGTAGCAGTAGTGCATGGGCAGGGTGGTGGCCGCGCGGTCGGCGTCGCCGATGCCGAGGTAGGTGGCGATCGACTCGGCGTTGGCCTGGAGGTTGTCGTGCGAGAGCCGGACCAGTTTGGGTGAGCCGGTCGAACCGGAGGTGCTCAACAGCAGCGCGAGATCGGGGTGGAGGGCGTGGGCGCTCTTCCGGCGCCGTTCGTCGAGGTTCCAGCCGCCGTGCTCGTCCGGGCGCGCCACGACGTCCGGGTCGTACGCGGCGGTCAGTGCGTCGATGGTGCCGGCGCTGTCGCCGGGCACGAGCAGCACGGGGTGGCCGCAGGCGAGGGCCGCCAGGTGGATCACCAGGGCGTCGGCCCGGTTGGCGCCCGCCAGAAGGACGAGGCGGCGTGCGGGGCCGAGGCGTTCGGCGGTGGCGGCCACGCGCTCGGCGAGCGCGCGGTAGGTCACCTCGCCCGAGGGCGTGATCAGAGCGGTGCGGTCACCGAAGGAGGAGAGGTGGCGGGCGAACGGCACCCCGCGCGACCGCACGGGCGGTTGCGGGTTCGAACCCGGGCGACAACGTGCTTTCGGCACGGTGAGGGGGGCCGACAGAGGGCGAGAGGGGTCGATCACGGGCGCGTCACCTTTCTGCGGCAGCGTCCGCGAATAGCACAGTCCCTTGACGGTTAGGCAAGCTTTACCTTATTCATAGCATGTTCACAGTTGGCTTGAAAGCATCGCTTCGCCGCTCGCTGGCACGACGACGCGATCCGCGGCGTACGGCGAGCCACTCAGGAAGGCACACCACATGCGACGCCCCTCGGCTCGCCGGATCACCGCGCTCGTCGCGTCCGGCCTGCTCCTGCCCGTCCTTGCCGGCTGCGGTTCCGGCGACGACAAGGGCGGCTCCGCGGAGGGCGGCGACTCCGCCCTCGTCATCTACTCCGGGCGCAACGAGAAGCTGGTCAAGCCGATCCTCGACAAGCTGGAGAAGGCCGTCGGCACCGAGGTCGAGGTGCGCTACGGCGACAGCGCCGAACTGGCCGCGCAGATCCTGGAGGAGGGCGACCGCACCAAGGCCGGCCTGTTCTTCTCGCAGGACGCCGGTGCGCTCGGCGCCCTGTCCAAGGAGGGCGTGCTGGCGAAGCTGCCGCAGTCGAGTCTGGACGAGGTGGACGAGGCCTACCGTGGCGGGGCGGGCGACTGGGTGGGCCTGTCGGGGCGGGTGCGCGTCATCGCGTACAACCCGGACCAGGTCGCCGAGGCGAAGGTCCCCGACAGCGTGCACGACGTGGTGAAGCCCGACTGGAAGGGCAAGGTCGGCTTCGCGCCCACGAACGCCTCCTTCCAGGCGTTCGTCACCGGCATGCGCGTCCTGGACGGTGACGAGGCCACCCGCGAGTGGCTCCAGGGCCTGAAGGCCAACGGCAAGGTGTACACGAACAACCTCGCCACCCTGGACGCCGTCGAGTCCGGCGAGGTCTCCCTGGGCCTGGTCAACCACTACTACTGGTACGAGCGCGTCGCCGAGAAGGGCGAGGACAAGGTCGACGCCAAGCTCCACTTCCTGCCCGGCAAGGACCCCGGCGCGCTCATCAACGTCGCGGGCGTCGGCATCCTCAAGGACGGCGACCAGGCCGCGACCGCCCAGAAGGCCGTCGACTACCTGCTGTCGGAGGAGGCGCAGACCTACTTCGCCGACAAGACGAAGGAGTACCCGCTGGCCGCCGGTGTCACCAGCGACGTCGAGGGCCTGCCGCCGTTCGACTCCCTGCAGTCCCCGGACATCGACCTGGGCAAGCTCGAATCCCTCCAGGAGACGCTGGCCATGCTCCAGGACGTCGGGCTGGTCTGAGGACCTCCAGGCAAACGGAAATCCGAAGACCTCCAGGCAAACGGAAACATGAGACGGACGACCACGTGAGACCGACGGAAACCGTGAGACCGACGTGACCGCACCGGCATCCGGAGGCCGCCCGGCCGGAGCTCCCGCTCCCGCCGGGCGCCGGCCCGTCCGTACGAAGCGCGGGGCACCGCCCGCCGGCCGCAGAGCCCCGTGGGTCCTGCTCGTGCCCGCCTGCGTCGCCGCCCTGTTCGCGCTGTTGCCCCTCGGCTACCTCGCGGTCCGCGCCCTCGAACGCGGGCCGCGCTACGCCTGGGACGTCGTCGCCGACGAACGCACCCTTCAGCTCCTCACCCGCAGCCTCGGCCTGACCGCCGTCGTCGTGGCGGCCTGCCTGCTGCTCGGCGTTTCCCTGGCCTGGCTGACCGTACGCACCGCCCTGCCCGCGGCTCGCGCCTGGTCGGTACTGGTCACCCTGCCGCTCGCCGTGCCCAGTTACGTCGCCGCGTTCGCGTGGCTGGCCGCCGCACCGGGGACCGCCGGATTCGCGGGAGCCGCGCTCGCCCTGACCCTCGTCAGCTTCCCCTACGTCCAACTGCCGGTCGCCGCCGCGCTGCGCGGAATCGACCCGGCGCAGGAGGAGGCGGCGCGCTCCCTCGGACTCGGGCCGGTGCGCACCTTCCTGCGGGTGACGCTGCCCCAACTGCGTCCGGCCGCCGCGGGCGGGGCGCTGCTCGTCGCGCTGTACGTGCTGTCCGACTTCGGCGCCGTCTCATTGATGCGCTACGACACGTTCACCCGGGCCATCCACACCTCCTACCGCGCCTCGTTCGACCGCACCCCGGCAGCCGCCCTCAGCGTCGTGCTGGTGGTGATGACGGTGGCGCTGGTCGCCGCCGAGGCACGCACCCGGGGGCGCGCGGGCCATGCCAGGACCGGCGGCGGAACCGCCCGCCCGGCCGTCCCTGTGCCCTTGGGGCGCTGGCGGATCCCAGCCCTGGCCTGGTGCACCGCGTCGGTGGCCGCCTCCGTGGTGTTCCCGCTCGGCACCCTCGGCTACTGGCTGGCCGTCGGCAACTCGGCGACCTGGGACCTCGGCGCGCTCACGGAGGCCGCCTGGGCCACGCTCGGCGTCGCCGCCGCGGGAGCCGCCCTCACCACGCTGCTGGCGCTGCCCGTCGGGGTGATCGCCGCACGGTACCGGGGACGCGGGGCCCGGCTGCTGGAACAGGCCGCCTACGCCGGACACGCGTTGCCCGGCATCACCGTCGCGCTCTCCCTCGTCTTCTTCGCGGTGCGCTACGCCTATCCGCTCTACCAGCAACTCCCCCTGCTGATCTGCGCCTACGCCGTGCTGTTCCTGCCCGTCGCGGTCGCGGCGACCCGCGCCGCCGTACTGCAGGCGCCCCCTGTGCTGGAGGACGTGGCCCGTTCGCTGGGCCGCTCCCCCTTGCGTGTGCTGCGCGAGGTGACCGTGCCGCTGGCCGCGCCAGGTGTGGCGGCCGGCGCCGCGCTCACCTTCGTGGTCTGCATGAAGGAACTGCCCGCCACGCTGCTGCTGCGCCCCACCGGCATGGACACCCTGGCCACCCGGCTGTGGACCGAGACCGGAGCGGGCTCGTTCGCGGCCGCCGCCCCCTACGCCGTAGCCCTCATCCTCCTGGCCGCCGTCCCCTCCTACCTCCTGGGCAGGCACCGCACATGAACGAGCACCCCGACGAGCACTCCAACGAACTCCGCATCGAGCGGCTCACCAAGGCGTACGGTCCCGAAGCACCTGTTCTGCAGGGCGTGGACCTCACCGTGCCGGGCGGGGCACTGGCCGCCGTGCTCGGGCCCTCCGGCTGCGGGAAGACCACCCTGCTCCGCATCCTCGCCGGGTTCCTGCGCGCCGACGCGGGCACGGTCGCACTGGACGGCCGCACCCTCGCTGGCCCCGCCGTCCATCTGCCCCCGGAGCGGCGCCGCATCGGCATCGTGCCGCAGGAAGGCGCCCTCTTCCCCCACCTGAGCGTGGCCCGCAACGTGGCCTTCGGCATGAGGGGACTCGACCGCGGCGAGCGCCGCCGCAGGACGCAGGACATGCTCGACCTGGTGGGACTCGCCGGATACGGCGAGCGGATGCCGCACGAGCTGTCCGGCGGGCAACAGCAGCGCATCGCCCTGGCCCGGGCCCTTGCCCCCCGCCCCGCGCTCGTCCTCCTCGACGAACCGTTCAACGCCCTCGACAGCGCGCTGCGCGCCGGGGTCCGCGCCGACGTGCGCGCCGCGCTGCGCGCGACGGGTGCCACGGCCCTGCTGGTCACCCATGACCAACAGGAAGCCCTGTCCACCGCCGACCTCGTGGCCGTCGTACGGCAGGGCCGCATCGCCCAGTGCGACACCCCTCAGGACCTCTACCGACGCCCTGCCGACCCCTGGGTCGCCGGGTTCGTCGGCGACGCGGTCCTGGTGCCCGGGAAGGTGGGCGGCGACAGCAGCACCGCCATCACGCCGCTGGGAACCGTGGCACTGGCGGCGCCACGCCACGACCGGAGCGCGGGCACCGTCGTCCTGCGCCCCGAGCAACTGCAACTGACGTCCCCGGACGCGGAGCAGGGCGTGCGGGGCACCGTCACGGACGTGTTCTACTACGGCCACGACGCGAAGGTGACCGTCGCCGTCCAAGGTCTCGACGACCCGGTCGACGTTCGCGTCGTGGGCCCCCTGCGGGTCGGCCCCGGCCAGGAGGCCGCGATCCGGGTGACCGGCGAGGCGACACTGCACCCGTAGCCGCTGCCGCAGGCGACTCCGTCTCACGTCGCCGAGGGGCCGAGGCCGGGCAGCCACGGCTCAAGGCCGGGGCGGGCAGGGCCGTTTCAGCTGCCGTCGCGGGCCGGAGAGGGTGGAGCCTCAGGAGGCCGCACCGGCTCGTACCTGAGGGGACTGTCGGTTGCGGTGCGCCATGCCGCGATGAGCTGGCCCAGTCGACGGGCTGGTGTCTCGCTCGGAACGAACAGGACGACGGCAAGCAGGACGAGAGCGCCTGCCGTGAGCACCCCGGTCGTCCAGGCGGGCAGACCTCCGCGTGCCATGGCGACCGCGAAAGCGGCCGCCGCCCCCAGCACACCGCCCAGGCGGGCGGCGGTGCTCACCATCGCCGCTCCCGGAAAGCAGGGCGGCGCAGTGTCAGGGACAGCCTGGGCGTGCCGAGCAGGATGCGGCAGGTGAAGCGGGCGCGGGCACGGCGGTCGGGGAGGGTGGCGAGTTCGGCGTGCCATTCCTCCTGCCATCGTGCTCGATGCGCAGCGGGCAGCAGCAGGGTCAGCGCGGTCAGCACGCGTGTGGCGGCGGCCAGGGCGGAGGTCCTGGGGCGGAGGACGGCCGCGGAGAGGTCGTGCAGTTCACGGCCCACCTCGGTCAGGCCGGCCGCACGGGCCAAGGGCGCGAGTACGTCGATGGTTTCGCGCGCTCGGCCGTACTGCCTGGCGGGGGCCAGGAACGCGATGGTACGCATGTTGTGCAGCCGGTCGGCTAGGCGTATGGCCAACACGGCCTCGTCCCGGGTCGGTCGGACGGTGGGGCTCGCCTTGGTGAAGGTGAGGCCGCTCAGTGGGATCCTGCCGAGTTCGGCGGTGCGGACGGCTGAGATCAGATCGGCGATCTCCTGCCCGAAGAGTTCGGTGACACGGTTCGGCGGGCAGGCAGTGTCGTTGATGTCGTGCAGCAGTGCCGCGCAGATCACGGACGGCGGCATGCCGACCTCGGCGACGATGGCGGCGACGGCGACGCAGTGACTGAGGACGGTGTCTCCGCTGCGGCGGGTTTGGCCCTCGTGCCATACGGCGGCCTCGTCGTGGGCGCGCCGGATGAGCGAGGAACCGGCGTCCGAGTGGCGCGCCCTCGCAACGGACAGCAGGCCGTCGAGGGTTGCGGTGGCGGGACGGCGCTTGCTTGCTCGCCGCGTCGACCGGCGCGGGGCGTTCATGACACTCCCCCGTCAGCGGCCGGGCGGGCGGCCCACCCCGGCAGGGGCTGTTTGCGGGCACGGTAGGCCCGGGCGAGAGCGTCGCGGGCCTGCTCTGCGCCGTCCTCGGTGATCCGGTAGAAGCGTCGGCGCGGACGGCCCGCTTCCTCGTGCACGGAAGGGTCTTCCCAGGTGCTGTCCACCCAGCCGACCTGTTCCAGGCGGGCGAGGATCGGATAGATCGTGCCCGACGGCAATCCCGCCAGGTCGCACAGCTCAAGGCCGTAGCGGTGCCTGGCGGGGTCCTCCAGCAGGGCCCGCAGGACCAGTTGGGTCTGCAGGGTCATACGCAAGGTACCCATACTCGTACTCTACATAGACTATATACAGCCTGTCTAGAGGAAGCAACGGCCCTCAGCCGCACCCGAGTTGCGCCCCCACACTCGACCGCGTGAGGTCGCCCCACATCCGCCGGAGCAGGTCGCCGCAGGTGTCGGGGGCCGGGGAAAATACGGCGCGGTCCGCTCACGGTCCGGGCATGATGCCCCCGTGCATGAGGACAGGGGCCGCCGCGGACAGGGGCGTTACCGGCTGACGGACGCGGACACCGGCCGTGTCTGGGGTGTCTGCGCCGAGGTGGAGGGGCTGTTCGCAGAGCCCCGGCGTGGGACGTACGAATTGTTCGGCTGGGTTCCGCAGGGAGCCGAGGTCCGCGGCTGGGTCGGCGTCCGGGTGTGGCTGGTGCCGGAAGACAGAAGGCTCGACGCCTGGCTCCTGGAGGACGCGCAGTGCGTCGGATCGTACGCGCCGGACGGCCTGGTCCTCACGGGCCTGGACGACTACGAGGGCCCGCCCGAAGCGCACTCGGGTCCTGTCCGACTGCACGACGGGTACCGGTGGTTGGGTTCCTGCCGGGAGTTCACCCGCATCCTGCCACCCGACCTCCCGGAGCCCTCGCTCGTCCTGCGGGGGCTCGCCCCGCATGATCCGCTTGTACGGGCGAGGCGGGCGAGCAACCGGCGCATTCTGCACCTCGACGAGGTGCGCCTGGAGATACGGGACGACCGCGGCGAACCGCTCACCGACCGACCGTTGTGGCCCAAGGTCCGCGCCTGCAAGCCCTCCTCGTTCGGTACGGACCTGGTCGACCTGGAACTCGACGGAGGGCTCGAACCCGTACCGACCCACGCCCGCCGGGTCTGGGAGCGCGGGCTGGCCGGCCCTCCGGACGCCCCCGGCGAGTGGACCGGTCTCGACACCCGACAGCGCGAGGCCTGGCTGGACCTCGTCCGCGAACGGGGCTGCCGGCTCCGGCACCGGGGCCGGCCGGCCGGGCAGGCATACGAACTGGACGGTCGCTACATCACCGACGAACCGGCGCTCCATCTGGCACTCGGTGAAGCCGTCAACGGGCCCGGCGGCTACTTCGGCGGCTGCCTGGACGCTGTCGCGGACTGCCTGCGCGGCGGCTTCGGCCACACCGCGCCGGCAAGCCTGCTCTGGCGGGATGCCGCGACCGCACGCGAGCACCTCTCCCGCGTCCTGGCACCGGAGGGCGAGCCGTACGACCTGGTCGCCACGGTGATCGAGATCCTGACCGAGGGCGGGATGCGCGTCACCCTCGCGTGAAGCGGTGCCCGAGACACCGCGGGCTTCACGGCCGGGCCCGTCGCTTCCCGCGGCGGCGAGCACAGCCGTGCGACGCGTCCGGGACGGCGGCGCTCAGCTCTCGGGTCACGCCTCCCGCTCGGAGTCGATCTCCGCGATCAGGGCCTCGATGCGGGTCCTGATCGCGTCGCGAATGGGGCGGACGGCCTCCACTCCCTTGCCGGCCGGGTCCTCCAGGGCCCAGTCGAGGTAGCGCTTGCCGGGGAAGATCGGGCAGGCGTCACCGCAGCCCATGGTGATGACGTAGTCGGACGCCTGGACGGCCTCGGTGGTGAGGATCTTCGGCTGCGCCGCTGAGATGTCGACGCCGACCTCCTTCATGGCCTCGACCGCCGCCGGGTTGACCTGGTCGCCCGGGACGGAGCCGGCGGAGCGGACCTCGATCCGGTCGCCCGCGAGGTGGGAGAGGAATCCGGCAGCCATCTGCGAACGGCCGGCGTTGTGGACACAGACGAACAGCACGGAGGCGAGCGGGCTGGAGGACATCGGTTCTTCCTTCGTCGGGCGGAACGGGAGGGGTGACGCGGTCAGGGACGCCCTCCGGGTGACGGGTTGCCGTGGAGGCGAAGACGCGGTTCCAAGGGGTCGGCCCAGGCTGGTATCAGCCCGGAGTGATGTGACAGTATCAGCCCATGCTGACGTCAGTCGACACTGATCTGATGCGGGTTCTCGCGGACCCGCTCCGCCTGCGGATCGTCTCCCTGCTCGCCGAGGAGACGCTCTGCACCACGCACCTGACCGAGGAGACGGGGGCCAGACAGACCAACCTCTCCAACCATCTGAAGGTGCTGCGCGAGGCGGGCGTCGTGGAGACGGAGCCCTGCGGCCGGTTCACCTACTACCGGCTCAGGCCCGACGTCATCGCCTCGCTCGCCGGTCAGTTGGCCGAACTGGCGCAGACCGCGCGCGCAACCGCCGAGAACAACGTCAAGCGGTCCTGTCCCTGACCCCCGGCACCCGTCCTCGCCGCGCCCCGTACGCCATCCCGAACACACCGAGGAGTGCTCTTGAGCACCACCGAGACCACCGAGCACGACGGAGCAGCCGGGGACGCCGCGGCTCCCGCCGCTGAACCGCAGCCCGCCCCCGGTGCCACCCCGCCCGTGGCACCGCCGCTGATCTCCAAGGCCGCCGCCGAACTGGTCGGCACGGCGGCGCTCGTCGCGGTCGTGGTCGGTTCCGGCATCCAGGCCACCGAACTGACCGAGGACGTCGGCCTCCAGCTGCTGGCCAACTCCATGGCCACCGTCTTCGGCCTCGGCGTCCTGATCGCCCTGCTCGGCCCCGTCTCCGGTGCGCACTTCAACCCTGCCGTCACCGCGGCCGAGTGGTGGACCGCCCGGCGCGGTGGCGCCGGTGTCTCGTCGCGGGAAGCGGCCGTCTACGTCCCGGCCCAGGTGGTCGGTGCGATTGCGGGCGCGGTGCTGGCGGACGCGATGTTCGGTGAGCCGCTGGTGAAGTGGTCCACCCACGACCGGTCGGCGGGCCACCTGCTGCTCGGCGAGGTCGTGGCGACGGCCGGTCTGATCCTGCTGATCTTCGGCCTGGCCAGGACCGACAGGCTGCGGTTCGCACCCGTGGCTGTCGCCTCGTACATCGGCGCGGCCTACTGGTTCACCTCGTCCACGTCCTTCGCCAACCCGGCGGTGACGATCGGTCGCGCCTTCACCGACACCTTCGCGGGCATCGCGCCCGGATCGGTCGCCGGGTTCGTCGGCATGCAACTGGTCGGTGCGGCGGTCGGGCTGGCCCTGGTGGCGCTCATCTTCATGCCCGGCCGGGAAACCGCCTGACGGCATCCTCCCCCGGTACCGACCCCGCCCCCGACCCCCGACGCGGCTCGGTCACGGTGGCGCTCCAGGTGGTGGTGACCGGCGGCCACCGGGCTCACCGCCGGCCACCACCTGCGTCGCCCACGCCCCGGGACGCGGGCACTTCGGCGGGCAGCCGCTGCACACGGCGAGGTACCGGCGCCCGCGAGACTTCGCCGGACGCCGTGTGATCGTGGCCGGCGGCGGCACCCCCGGTGCCGGGATCGCCGCCGACCTCGGTACGACACCGAACTGGCCTGGGCCACCCAGCACCCGCCCCGCTTCCTCGCCGACGGCCTCGACGGCCGCGCGCTGATCGACGCGGCCACCGCCGGCCGCCGGGCTCTCGACGAAGCACGCCCCGGCGCCGGTGGGGTCGTCCACTCGGGCACATCGTCGCCGTCGAGGGCCCGGTCAGGCGGCGGTCGTCGCGGTACCCAGCAGCTGGCCCATGGCGGTCAGCACGGACGGCTCGACCCGGTAGTACACCCAGGTGCCGCGCCGCTCGGAGGTCAGCAGTCCGGCCTCCTTGAGCTTCTTCAGGTGGTGGGAGACGGTCGGCTGCGAGACGCCGACGTCGGAGATGTCGCACACGCACGCCTCGCCGCCCTCGTGCGAGGCCACCGCGGAGAACAGCCGCAGCCGCACCGGGTCGCCCAGCGCCTTGAACATCCGCGCGGCCGTCTCCGCCTCCTCCGCGGTGAACGGACGCTCGGTCAGCGGCGGGCAGCACGCCGCCGCGCCCTGGCCGGCGGTTTCGAGCAGGGGCAGCACCTTGCCATTCGACATGCATCTATGTTGACATACGTCGAACCAGGGGGGCGAGGGGGCCCGCATCCCGGCCGGACAGCCGGGTGGCGGCGACACGGGCCCCACCCCGGCCCCCGCGCCCCCGCGCCCCCGCGCCCCCGCGAGTGGAACGACAGAACGCGCCGCCGACGCGAAGACATCGAGGCCGGTCGGCCTCCACGGCAGCCCGACGAACGAACGAGGCCCGGGCCGCCGCGCGCGGCACCCCTTCTCACGCCCGCCCCCGCCAGGAGCGCCTCGACCCGGCCCACCCCGGACACCGTGGCCAGACCTGCCTCGGGCCGGGCAAGGCGATGCCGGCAGCACGCGAGCGAGACCCGGAATTCGATACATGTCTATGTTGACGACTATCGAATCAGATGCCATGCTGATCCGCACAAGCCATCGACAAACGTCGAAACACGCTAGGAGTCGCCGTGAACGCGCCCGTCATGGAGCTGCCCGTCATCGTGATCGGGGCCGGCCCCGCCGGTCTGGCCGCCGCCGCCCACCTCACGGGTCGCGGGCTCACCCCGCTCGTTCTCGAAGCCGGCCCGGCCGCCGGTGCGGCAGTGCGCGAGTGGTCACACGTCCGACTGTTCTCCACCTGGGGCGAACTGATCGACCCCGCGGCCGAGAAGCTCCTCGCCCCCACCGGCTGGATCAAGCCGGACACGTCGGCCTACCCCTCCGGCGGCGACTGGGCCGAGCAGTACCTGCAGCCGCTCGCCGACGCCCTCGGCGACACCGTCCGCACCGGCGCCCGGGTCACCGGTGTCTCCCGCGCGGGCCGCGACCGCATCGTCGACGCCGACCGTGAGAGCCAGCCGTTCGTCGTCCACGTCGCCCACGCCGACGGCCGCCACGAGCGGCTGTTCGCCCGTGCGGTCATCGACGCCTCCGGCACCTGGACCACCCCTGGCCCCGCCGGCGGCAGCGGGCTCCCCGCCCTCGGAGAGCACGCCGCGGCCGACCGGATCACCTACCGCGTCCCGGACTTCAAGGACCCGGCCGTACGCGCCCGGTACGCGGGAAGGCGCACCGCCGTGATCGGCTCCGGCGCCTCCGCCTTCACCGCGCTGGCTCACCTCGCCGAGCTGGCCGAGGCCGACGACGGGGAGGGCACGCGGGTGCTGTGGGTCCTGCGCCGCGGCATCTCCGGCTCCACCTTCGGCGGCGGCGAAGCCGACCAGCTCCCCGCACGCGGCGCGCTCGGACTCGCGGCGAAGGCCGCCGTCGACGCGGGCCACGCGGACGCGGTCACCGGCTTCCGGACCGAGGCGATCGAACGGGACGCCGAAGGCCGCCTGGTCCTGACCGCCGAGGACGGCCGCCGTCTCGACGCGGTCGACGAGGTGGTCGTACTCACCGGGTTCCGCCCGGATCTCTCCTTTCTCTCCGAGATCCGCCTCGGTCTGGACGAGCGCCTCCAGGCCCCGCTCGCGCTCGCCCCTCTGATCGACCCCAACCAGCACTCCTGCGGATCGGTCCAGCCCCACGGCCACCGCGAACTCGCCCACCCCGAGCAGGGCGTCTACCTCGTCGGCATGAAGTCCTACGGCCGCGCCCCCACCTTCCTGGCGATGACCGGATACGAGCAGGCCCGCTCCGTCGTCGCCGCCCTCGCCGGCGACCTGCAGGCCGCCGACCGCGTCGAACTCACCCTGCCCGAAACCGGGGTATGCGGCGGTGCCGGGCTGTTCGACGCCCCGGAGAGCGAGCAGACGGGAGGCGGCTGCTGCGCCCCGGCACCGCAGGCGATCCGGCTCGGCGCACCCGCCACGGCCGCCGCCGGCGCGGAGGCAGCGGGCGGCGGCTGCGGCTCCTGAGCACGCACCGGCGGATCAGCCTCTGCGTCCCTGGGGCCAGGGGTAGCCGAGTTGCCGGGCGAACTCCGGTGCGCCGCCGCAGACTTCCGCCGTCCGGCGCGGGTCGCCCGCCGTGAGCCGCTCCGCGAGCCGCTCGGCCTGGTCCGCCGGTGCGTCACCGGAGACGGCCACAGGCATGCGGAACTGGAGCCATGGACGGTCTTCCCTGATGGCGGAACGGCCTGGATGGAAGAAGAAGAGATTGATCCGCTCCGGTTCCCAGAGCCAAGCGGACACACCTGCCAGTTCGCATTCCCAGCGCTCCAGCCAGGCGGTGCGCTGCCGAAGCTCGCCCTCAAGGAGTCGGGCCACGGTCCGAGCCGGCCACTCCCAGGAATGATCAGACGTCGCTCGCTCCACCTCTGCTCCGTATTGCCGGGCGTCGAATCTGAACTCCGGGAGATCGACCTCGGGTTCGTCGGGGTTGCGCCATGAGCCCCAGACCACCTGGTCGCCGTCACGACGGATCGTCACATAGAGGGCTCCGCAGCACCGTTCGGTGCACCCGGCCTCGGCCAGGCGGACCTCGCGCGGTTCCCTGTCGGCTCCCAGCGGACCGTTCGGGATCAGGAGGCGACGGGGGTCCTCCCCGGGGCCTTCGTCGAAGGCTTCGGCCACTATGTCCCGCCCATCGACAACAGGACGGACCTCCACCACGTCCCCACGCGACGGCAGCTCCGGAACCACGACGTGAAGGGAGAGAGTCTGCAGGTCAGGTATCACGGGACGATACTCGGTCAGGGCAGGTGTCGCTGTCACCCGCTTTCCAGCCGGTCACCGCACGGACGGAGTTCGTCAGCGGCCTTGCCCGGCCCTGCCTCGCCCACGACACCCCGGGCAGCGCCCCGTTCCGCACCCCCTACCGGGTCCGGCGTCCCGGGCGCCTCAGGCGACGGCAGCCTCGTCCACCGAGCCGCGTAGCTCCAGGAGCATGTCGGCCCCGGTGATCTCACAGAGCCGCCGAAGTTGTGGTGACGGGGCGGCCACGCGCAGGGTGCCCACCTGGTGGGTGCGGATGAGCAGATTCAGCAGCGTCGAGTCCCCGAAGACGACGCCGGAGGCGTCCAGAACCACCTTCGCGTGCTTCCTGACGGCGGTCTCCAGCGCGTCCGCCAACGGGGCGATCGAGTCCATGTCGTACTCGCCGTGGGCGGCCACGACCCAGGCTCCGCGCCATTCGTACTGCAACACGCCATCGCCCGCCGAGGCAGACGCACCGGCCTGCTCCGGCAACGGCCTCCCACCGGTGTTGCTCATGAACGTCGACTTGACGGCCTCGTCCCAGGGCACCTTCGGGCTCCTTCTGCGGCTCCCCCAGCGGGAGCACGTCATTGATTGCCTGAAAAGTATGTCATGTATCTGGGTTCAGGCAACGGTGCCCCCTTAAGATGCGGAACATGGTTGGAGTGCCCGAATCTCATACCGGATGGACGTTCATCACCAGCCACGCGCGTGTACTGGCGGCCATCGCCGACAAGCCGAACGTCCGCATCCGTGACATCGCCGCCCGTTGCAGGCTCACCGAGCGCGCCGTAGCGCGGATCATCTCCGATCTTGAGCAGGACGGTTATCTCTCCCGCACCAGGGACGGACGCACCAACACCTACCGCATCGAGCCGGACAAGGTCCTGCGCCACCCGGCCGAAGCCGGCCTCACCGTGGCCTCCCTGCTCTCCCTGCTCGTACGGGATGAGACCGAACGCATGGCGGAGCCGATCGCTCGCTAGCGGTGTCCGGTAGGTGCCGTACCCCCAGGCGCGCGACGCGCCGCTCGGCCGGCCGCGCGGCCGGCTCCCCGGGGGCGGTCAGCGCTCGTTGCGCAGTTCGAGAACGTACCTCGCCGTGAGCGCGACGGCAGGATCCTCGTCATGGGACAGATCCGCGAGGGCGCGTGTCGTGGCGCCGCACGGGATGTCCGCGAGCGCCTCCGTGAGCCGTCGCCGTGCGGACGATCCGACGGTGTCGCGGTCGAGGCAGTCGACGAGCCCGGTGGCGATCCGATCCGTCAAGGCGGGATCGCCGGCCAACGCGGTCAGCGCGTCCGTCGCGTCGGCGTCGTTCGTCTCCTGGACGACCATCTCGATGAGCGTCGGTACCGCCTCAGCCTCGCCACGCGTACCGAGCGCCAGAGCCGCACACCTGCGGACTGTGCCGTCGGGGTGGGTGAGGGCGCCCCGAAGCAGCGCGGTGGCCCCACCGTTCGGAATCTTGGCGACGGACTGGACGGCACGCAGCCGCACCTCGGCCACCGGTGAGTCGAGGCCCTCCGCCAGGAGTGCCAATCCGTCCTCTCCCGATCGCGCCAGTGCCCAGCGCAGGGCTCCGGCGACGTTCGGGTCCGTCTCGCTCAGTACCGCCTCGACCAGGGCCTCCACCGGCACCGAATCCTTCCCGGTGGAGGACAGAGCCGCGCGCTGGCGCCTGCCCGGGCTCTGCGACCCCAGGGCCTGGAGGAGCGCCACCACGTCCAGGACCTCCTCCCAGCGGGAGGGTTCCGCGGCACCGATCCGCGTCAGTCGCGTGAGCAGCTCCGTCTCGCTCGCGATGCGTTCGCGCGTCCGGCGGATGAGGTCGTCGACGAGTGCCGAGGGCTCGAAGCCGGGTTCGTCCAGCGCGCGCCCGATCTCGCGCAGCGACAGCCCCAGTGACCGCAGACTCTCGACATGGAAGATGCGCCGGATGTCCTCGCTGGAGTACTCGCGATAGCCGGCCTCGGTACGCCCGGTCGGCCGCACCAGGCCGAGCGTGTCGTAGTGCCTGAGCATGCGGGCGCTGACCCCGGATCGTCGGGCCACATCACCGATCAACACTGCCTGTCACTCCTCCTGGCCGGTCGTACCGAGGACCAGGGTGCGCTTGGCTTCCTCGATCGCGAAGTCGAATCCCGCTTCGGGGTCCCGCAACAGCCGTTCCGTGGCGTGCGCGTGCTGCCGTACACGAGGGTCGGAGTGCGCCATCGCGGCGTGCAGGGTCGGCATGATCACCTCACCCAGCGCGGTCAGCGCCCGGCTCAGACTCAGCCGCATCTCCCGTTCACCCCGCCCCAGCTGCGTCGCCAGCACCCGGGCGAGCTCCGGTTCTTCACCTTCGGGCACGAGCACGACCGCTGCGCGCCAGGCGCTGCGCGCCGCCTCGTCGTCGGTGTCGGTCAGCAGCGCCCGTGTGATCGCCGGCCATGCCCGCCGATCGCCGATCTTGGACAGCGTGTGCAACGCCTGGCTTCGTGCCTGCGCGCGTTCCGAGCGGAGTTCGTCGACGAGCCGTGGAACCGTCGTCGACGGCGAGTGGCGTGTCAGTGCCCACGTCAGCATTTCACGTACGTGGAACTCGGGCTCGACCGCGCAACGCTCGACGAGTGCGTCGACGCACCGCCGGTCCGGGGCCGTGCCCACCGCCAGAGCCGCCTTCAGCCGCACCGAGGAGCTGCCGTGCTCCAGCCCTTGGAGAGCTCGCACCAGGTTCGTGTCGTCATTCAGCATGGTCATCGGGACCACCTCCTGGCCGCAGTGAAGACCTTGTCACCGTGTCAAGGTCAAGGCGCGGTCACGCCGTGCGCGTCGAGAACCCCCCTGGTGCGGGTGTCGGTGATCCGGGCCGCGCGCGGGGTGTCCGGGCGTACGGCCGTCACGACCCCTTCACATCCTGCGGGCGATGACCCCAATCGTGGCGGGCACCCGGCGGGTGTCCACGGTGGGGAGGGGCTGCTGGTGATCATCGTTGCTGTTCTGCTGCTGCCGGTCCTCGGGCTGCTGCTGTACGGGATGGATCGTGTGGAGGACTGGGTGTTCGGCGAGCCGCGTGCGGCACGCCACGCCGGGCGCCGTCATCTGCGTCTGGTCCACTCCACGAAGCGTTCGTCCGTCGACCGCCGTCCGAGCGCGCGGCGCGGGAGGCACCGCAACGCCGCGTGACGCCGTTGCCCTGACCGGTCGGCACGTGAGCCGCCCGCTGCGGACGCCGGTCCGGCCGTGCGGCCGGCGCTGATTCGCGCGGCTACGGCGACGCCGGCGGCCGGCGCTTGACGGGGAACGCCTCGGATCGCTCTCGGCCGACGTGAACCCGCTCTCCCCCGGCACCGGCCGGAGCGGTGTCGTCTCGGCCCGTCCACAGAAGGACGAGACCGAGTGTGCAGGCAAGGGCCGGCCAGTAGACGTAGCGGTAGTTCGTCGCCGGCACGATGAACAGGTAGCCGAGCACGTAGGCCGCGGAGCTGATGCCCAGCGCCCGGATCGGCAGGTGGAAGACCCCCCGTCCAGGACGGACGGCGAGCACGAGCGCGACCGCGAGCCAGAACCATCCCCGGAAGAGCGGTCGCAGATCCTCGACGACGCCGCTGACGTAAGCGTCCAGCGTGTCTTCCAGCCAGGGGTGGGTCACCTCGATCCCCAGGTCGTTGGAACTGACCCCCGGGTGGTACGGGTAGCCGGTCTCGAAGAGCAGGGCCGCGAAGAGCCGCAGCCGGTACTGGAGATACTCGGGGGCGTGTCCGCTCATCTCGCGCAGCCACAGGGACCTGATGCGGTCCGAGTCCTCGGTCAGGCCCGCGGCCGGGCGTTCGTAGCAGGCCCAGTAGGCGTCCGACAGGGTCCCGGTGCGCTCGCACTTCTGCGCTGCCGCCACGAGGCGGTCCCGCAGATCCCGTGGCACGTCCGCCGAGCGCAGTTCCTCAGCGGTCAGCACGTGCACCAGGTCGTCGATCATGATCTGTGCGGCCTGCTTGGTCTGCACGGGCCGCGCGAACCAGGAGATGGCGACGGCGGGCAGGACGACACCGGCCACGAGTGCCGCCGTGCACGTGGCCCATGTGCGGCGCCCGGGTGCCTGCCACAGCGCGCGGACGAGCAGGACGAACACCGGAATCGCCGCGAAGAACGCGTTCTTGCGCACGAGTACGGCGTAGGCGAGGAAGAGCACGCCCAGCCAGAGCAGAACCCAGCGCAGCGCGCCGGGAGGACGGCTGTCCCGCAGTCGCAGCCCGACCAAGGCCACCGCGCAGGCGGCGAGCAGCGCGACGGCCACATGGACGTCCTTCCAGACCACTCCGACGAACGTCAGGACCGGGGGTGTCAGACCGAGGGCGAGGACGGCGAGCGAACCGCCGCGTCGTGCGGTCATCGCCCACACGCACCAGGCCACCACCCACAGCGCCGCCCAGAAGAGGGCCGACTGCAGGACGGCCATGGAGGCGGACGTACCGGTGACCGCGATGAGCGCACGCCA
The DNA here is from genome assembly GCF_053594495.1 of Streptomyces sp. NPDC001920. Classification (NCBI taxonomy): domain Bacteria; kingdom Bacillati; phylum Actinomycetota; class Actinomycetes; order Kitasatosporales; family Streptomycetaceae; genus Streptomyces; species Streptomyces sp. NPDC001920. The sequence goes on along the minus strand of NZ_JBSFEP010000020.1, from coordinate 81,432 downwards.
CACCAGGCTCAGCACGGGGGGGTGCCAGTCGGTCAGTGGCCTTCTGCCCATGGCCTGACGGAGTTGGTCGATGCTGTCGGGACTCATGTACCCGGGGGCGAAGACGACGGTGGTGGCCAGCCAGCACGACGCGGCAAGCGCGGCCAGCACCCAAACCCAGCGCCTTTCAATCCGGTTTAATGCATTTTGTCCCATATGGCGGATGCTAGCAGTGCCGACCGGACCGTCCGGATCAGGGCGCCACGAAGACATAACGCCGGTAGGCGAAGAACCGGAACAGGGTGGCGAGGGCCCAACCGGAGAGGCGGGCGGTGTTGTCGCTGAGCGCCGAGTCCAGCCCGAGCAGATGCCGTGAGGCGAAGACCGTGCCTGCCGTGATGACGACGCCGACCACGTTCGCGCACAGGAACAGGGCCAGTTCCTGCCCCACCTTCTCGCGATGACGGTGACGATAGGTCCAGTAGCGGTTCCCCACCCAGCCGGCGAACGTCGCGGCAGCCGTCGCGATGAGCGACGCCTGGACGGGGGCGGCCCACATCACCCCACCCTCAGTGCCGCCGGGGAGACCGAAGACCAGCAGGTTGTAGCCACCGTGGTCGACGACGAAGGCCAGGAGCCCGACCACTCCGAATTTGGCGGCCTCGCGCCAGATGTCCCGGACGGCCTCACGCACACGCAGCGTCATGGATCTGAGGACGGGCACACCGCGAGAGTAACGACACGGCGCGCCCCCACCGCCCAGACGCGCTCATATCGCATTATTTCCTCTTGCATCCGGCGCCGGTTCGGGTAAGGAGTGGCCGTGGAACCCACCATCGCGTGCGTCGTGCCGTGCCACAACGAGGAGGCGGCTGTCGGCAAAGTGGTCCGCAGCCTGAGGGCGGCCCTCCCCGAGGCCGACATCTACGTGTACGACAACGCCTCGACCGACCGCACGGTGGAGGCCGCCCGCGAGGCGGGTGCGATCGTCCGGGAAGAGCCGCGCAAGGGGAAGGGCAATGTCATCCGGCGGGCCTTCGCCGATGTCGACGCCGACGTCCTGCTGATCATCGACGGTGACGACACCTATGACGCCTCCCGGGCCCGTGACATGGTGGACCTGCTCTTCGAGGGGCCCTACGACCAGGTGGTGGGCGCCCGCCGCGAGACGGTCAGTACCGCGTACCGGACCGGCCACGCCACCGGCAACAGGCTGCTGACGGGCGCGGTGCGCTTCCTGTTCGGCAATGACGTGACCGACATGCTCAGCGGCTACCGGGTCTTCTCGCGACGCTTCGTCAAATCCTTCCCCGCGCTGGCCCGTGAGTTCGAGACCGAGACCGAGATGACCATCCACGCCCTCCATCTGCGCCTGCCCACGGCGGAGCTGGTGGTGGACTACCGCGTCAGGCCCGCCGGAAGCGAGAGCAAGCTGCGCACCTGGCGGGACGGCTGGCGCATTCTGCGGGCCATTCTGGATCTCGCCCGGCGCGAGCGCCCCTCGCTCGTCCACACCGTGCTCGCAGGCCTCCTGGCCTTCGTCTCGGTCGTCCTCGGGACCCCCGTCATCGCCGAGTTCGTCCGAACCGGCACGGTGCCGCGCATCCCCACGGCGATCCTCGCGGCCGCGATCATGACGATCGCGACGCTGGTCCTGCTCGTGGGGTACATCCTCGAATCACTCATGCACATGCGTCAGGAGCAGTCGAGGCTCGCGCATCTCGCCTACGCGGCACCGGTCCGCGCCCCGCGCCCCACCGGACAGCAGGCCGGCACCGACCCCGTGCCCGCACGGACCACTCCCGGCAGCCCCTGACGGCACACACCGCGAACACCCCCGGAAGACCGCCGGAGGTGCTCCGAGTCGGACCGGTGATCAGTCGGTGCGGACCGTGAGCGCGGCGAGCTCCCCCAGGACGCGGGCCGCCGGCGCCGGATCGACCAACCACTTCAGGTGGCTGCCTTCCAGGGTACGGACGTCGTACGGGTTGTCCGGCGTCAGCGCGTTCCCCTCGCGGATCAGTCGGTCCTGCAGGGCGAGCGGCAGACTGGCGTCGCCGGTCAGACGCACGTACGTCTTCGGGACACGGCCCCAGCTCGCGGCCTGCGCCCGGTCGGCGGACGTGCCGACGTCCAGGTTCTCGTCGGGCTGGAAGGTGTTCAGGAAGGTCAGGAACTCGTCGTCGGTGCCGTCCGCGAGGAAGGCCGCCTTGAACGCCGCGAGGGCACCGGGGTCCGAGGTGCGGAAGTTGACCCGCAGCAGGCCGAGTTCGGCCGGGTTCCCGACCATCGCCAGACCCAGCGAAGCGGCGTCGACCGTGGCCATCTCCGGCTCGGCGTAGTAGTCGTTGACGTCCAGCTCGACCGGGCACCATGCCGCGACGTAGACGATGCGGTCGATCAGGTCCGGCCGGGCGTTGGCCGCGGCGGTGGCGGTGACACCGCCGCGACTGTGCGAGACCAGGATGACAGGCCCGTTCTCCTTGGCCCGCTCCAGGATGCCGATCAGATGTGCGACGTTGTCGGCAAGCGTGACACCCTTGATCGAGCCGGGTGCGGCCGCGAGCCCTTCGAGATCCTGCGGCGCCTGATAGGCACGCAGGTAGGTCGCCCCGAAACCGTGGCCTGGCAGGTCGACAGCGACGGAACGGTGTCCGAGAAGGCCGAGTTCGGCTTGGAGTGGCGCGAACGAGAAGGAGTTCGCGAACGCTCCGTGAACCAGTACGAACGTCGGCTGCATCTGTCCACTCACCTTCTGGCCTCCGCCCACCAAGGCGGCACGCGCACGAGGGTTCGCCCCGCGACTTGACGAACGGATGTCCGATATCAACGAGGGACACTACGCAGCCGAAGATCATCCGCGCAACCGGTACGAGGCGTTCCACCCGGTCGCGCCCGGCGAAGTCCGTTCAGTCGCGCGGGGGCTGGAAACCGTCGGCGCTGACATGAGGCATCACCGTGCTCGTCACGCGATATCGGCCGTTGGGGACGTCGCTTGACTTGGTGACATGGACGGCCAACGGCCCCGCCCATTCGTAACCCCGGCGCTCTCCGTACTGTGCCAGCCTGTCGGTGAGGACCTGCCCCACCTCGCCCTTGCGGGGGGCCAGTTCGTCGTGGACGTGTTCGGCGAGTTCCACCTCGTACGCGTTCGGTACCACGACCCGGGTCTGGCTGCACACCACGGCGTTGCTGTCGCATTCACGCCGCAGCGCGTCCACCAGCTCGATCGGTTCCCTGTGGAAGATCTGCGCCAGAAGCGCCCCCTCGGCGCGCTCAAGGGCCCGCTCCCATCCGGTGAGCGTGCTCATATGCTCTCCCTCACTCCTTCCTCGTCATCACGACCGTGCCGGCTCTTGCGACGGCACGCGCTGCACCCGGAGCCGTCCGGTACGCCGCCGCGCGGGCGCCGCCGGCCGACTCCATCCGCCGGGTGTCCGTAAGGGTGTGCATCATGGCCCGTCCGGCGTGAAGGTCCGGTGAACCCGCACGGCGCGCCGCGGTCAGGCCATGCTGAACTTCTCGGCGTGCACCTGCCGCGCGGGGACCCGGAGATCGCGTAGACCACCGAGCACGGCCTCGGTCATGGCGGGCGGACCGCAGACGTACACGTCGCGTTCGATGATGTCGGGCACCAGCCGGTGCAGGCTGCTCGGGGCGAACGGGGCGACGCCGTACTCGCCGGTCGGGCCGGTGAGCAGGTGCAACCGTCCGCCCCGCAGCGCGACGAGGTCACGCACCTCGTCCAGCAGCACGGCGTCCGCTTCGCTGCGGACCCGGTACAGCACGACGACATCGCCGCTGGTCCGTTCCTCCAACAGGGCCCGCACCGGCGTGATCCCCACCCCGCCGGCGATCAGCAGGGCTCCGGGCCGCGTACGGTGCAACGAGGTGAACGCCCCGTACGGGCCCTCGACGAAGACGCGGCTGCCCACCGGGACGCCGCGCAGGCCGGCGCTGGTGCGGCCCACCGCCTTCGCCGTCAGACGCAGTCCCTGACCGTCCGGCGCCGCCGACAGGGAGAAGGGGTTGGCCAGCCACCAGTGGTGGTGCCCGGGGAACCGCCAGATGCAGAACTGGCCTGCCCGAGCGGGGAGTTTGTCGAGATGGCGACCGGTCACGTACACGGAGACCACGTTCTCGGACTCCGGTACCACGGCCGCGACGCGGAAACGGTGATAGGCGTTGCGCCACAGCGGCAGGGCAAGACGCCCGGTCAGCAGCGCGCCGAAGGCGAACACCCACAGGATCCACCAGTAGGCCGTGGCGGGAGCGGAGGACGTGAAGGTCGTCGTCTCCAGCAACTGGTGGACGAACGACAGGCCCAGGGCGATGTAGAGCAACAGGTGCAGACCGTGCCAGACCTCGTACCGCAGCCGCCGCCGCAGCGCCCGGGTGGAGAGCACGGCGATCACGACGATCACGGCCGCGGCGAGCATGCCCAGCAGGGAGGCCGGCACACCGCTCAGGGCGACGAACGTCCTCCCCATGGACGTGTCGTCGAGTGTCGCGTAGCCGAGCACCACCGACGTCGCATGGGTGAGGACGGTCCACAGCAGGAGGAAGCCGACCCAGCGATGCCACACCGTGAGCCGGTCCATCCCGATGCGGCGGTCCAGCCACGGCAGCCGGGCCACCAGCAGCAGTTGGAACACCATCAGCAGGGCCGCGTGCACGCCGAAGAACCTGGCGACCGTGAGCACCTGGTTCTTGCCCGCATCGGCGCTGAGGAACAGTGCCTCGACCACCACCACGTTGGCGATGACGAAGGCCCACACCGCCCGGCGCGCCGCAGCCACCGGAAGCACGGTGCCCGTGCGCACCGCATTACTCGCCGTCGTCATGGGTTGCCCACCAATCTCCCGCCGATGGCTCTGCGTCGGAGCAGCCTCCCGCCATGCGTGCTCCGGCGGCAACCCGTCCGATGGCGTAGCCGGGAGCACTCACTCGAACACGCGCCCCGCAACGGGCACGTCGAGTGGGTCGCCGAGCCGGGCTCTCCGCCCGGTTCTGCCGGGGCCACGGGCGTCCGTGAAGGTCAGCCGGTTCGGCGGGAACGAGTCAGGGCCAGCCCTCCGAGGGCCGTACCGATCAGCCCCGTCAGCATGGCCACGTAGGCACCGCCCAGCCCGTTGCCCGTGCCGAGACCTCCGTCGGCGGTGGCCGCGACCAAGCCGCCGAGAGCGATACCGACCAGCCCCGTCACGATGGCCAGCACGCCGCCGAGTGGTCCGTTGCCGGTGCCGAGGCGCCCGGACGGGCGGGCGAGTGCCAGCCAGGCCACAAGCACACCGGCGAGCCCCGACATGGCGCCCGCCACGGTCCCCGCTCGCCCGACGCCGAACTCGTAGGCACCGGCCGCGACGGGGTGGGCCGAAGCCTGTGCGGCCGCCGGTGCGGCGAGAACGATGCCGGCGAGCAGGGCGAACGCGGCGGCGGAGAGCAGACGACGAGCAGACATCGAAGGGTTCCTTCTCTTCCTGCGACTGGGTGTCAGCCGAGCATGTCCGCCGGGCCCACCCCAAGTCGTCCGGCGAACGCGGGCACTTCGCGCTGCCGCCGATCCCGCATCGGGCTGCCGCGCACGCCGCACGGGCCCCGCAGGTACTGCGTACGCGGTAGTGGGCCCCTCCCCCGCGAGGCCGACTCGCCCGAGACGGCGGCCGGTTAGGGTGCGCGCATGAGTGCAGGGGATACCGATGGCCGGGCCCGCGTCGCAGACCGGGTCATCGCTGTCGGTGTGGCGGTGGCGCTGCTGGTGACCGGGCTGTCCGGGCAGCGTTCCACCGCGAGTTCGGACGTGCTCGGGTACGCGCTGCTGACGGCCGGCGGGCTGGCGCTGGTCGCGCGCCGCCGGGCTCCGGTCGCCGTCCTGGCCGTCACCGGGGTGTGTGCGGTGGGGTACCAGGCGGCCGGATTCGATGTGCCTGCCGTGGCCTACCTGTTCGCCGTGTACGCGGCCATGCGGGCGGGACACCGCCTCGTCACGGTGGCCGCGAGCGTGGCCATGCTGACGGCTCTGCCCGTCGCGGCCCTGGTCTCGGGCCCGAACAGCACGAGCGAGGCGTTCACTCAGGCCCGTGGCGCCCTCGAAATCGCCTGGCTGGTCGCGGCAGGCGCGGCAGGTGAGGCGCTGCGGCAGGCCGAACGGCGGGCGGACGAGGCCGAACGCACCCGCGAGGAAACCGCGCGACGTCGTGCCGACGAGGAACGGCTGCGCATCGCACGGGAGTTGCACGATTCGCTCACTCACCAGATCTCGGTCATCAAGGTGCAGGCGGAAGCCGCCGTGCATGTGGCCCGCCGACGTGGCGAGGAGGTGCCCCAGGCGCTGCTGGCCATCCAGGAGGCCGGGCGGGAAGCGACCCGTGAACTGCGCGCGACGCTGGAGGCGCTGCGCGACGACGACACGGCTCCGCCCCGTGGCCTCGACGACGTCCCGGATCTGGTGGAACGGGCCCGCACCTCCGGTCTGGACGCGACACTGACCATCGAGGGGCAACGGCAGCACGTGCCGGCGGCGGTGGCCCGGACCGTCTACCGGATCGTCCAGGAGTCCCTCACCAACATCACCCGTCACGCGGACGCGAGCACGGCGTCGGTGCGGATCGACTGTCGTGCGGACGCACTCGCCGTACGCATCGACGACGACGGCAGAGCGACGCCGGGCACCACCACGTCACCGGGCCTCGGCCTGCTCGGCATGCGCGAACGCGTCACCGCCCTCGGGGGCCGGCTGCGCGCACAACCGCGCGGCGAGGGCGGCTTCACCGTCCGAGCCGAACTCCCCGTGGACCGGACGCCATGATCCGTGTCCTGCTCGTCGACGACCAGCCGCTCATCCGCAGCGGATTCCGCGCCCTCCTCGACCTGGAGGACGACATCGAGGTGGTGGCCGAGGCCGCCGACGGCGAGGAGGGCCTGGACCTGGCCCGGGAGCACCTGCCCGATGTCGCCCTGATCGACATCCAGATGCCGATCCTCGACGGCATCGAGGCGACCCGTCGCATCGCCGCCGACCCGGCGCTGTCCCAGGTGCACGTCGTCATCCTGACCAACTACGGCCTGGACGAGTACGTCTTCGACGCGCTGCGCGCCGGCGCCGCCGGGTTCCTCGTCAAGGACGTCCTGCCGGAGGACTTCCTGCACTCCATACATGTGGCAGCGCGCGGCGACGCCCTGCTGGCCCCGTCCATCACGCGCAAGCTCATCCACCGGTACGTCACCCAACCGCTCCCCGCCGGCAGCACGAAGGCGCTGGGAGAACTCACCGGTCGCGAACGCGAGGCGGTCGTCCTCGTCGCCCAGGGCCTGTCCAACGACGACATCGCCGGCCGCATGGTGATCAGCCCGATGACGGCCAAGACCCACATCAACCGGGCCATGACCAAGTTGCACGTGCGCGACCGGGCCCAGCTCGTCGTCCTGGCCTATGAATCCGGCCTGGTCACCCCGCACAGCTGCTGACACAGGGCGCCGGCGCGTGCCCGGCCTCCCACGGGGCCGCGGCGCAGGAGCGAGAGCATGGCGCGATCTGCGGGCCCGGGGGCGGGCAGGTCGTTCAGCGGATGGTGTCGGGGCGGGTGAGAGTGAGGCCGGCGTCGGCGGCCGCGGCGATGCCGTCGTCGACGGCGACCACGTCACGGCCGGCCGCGTCGAGGAGGGAGGCGGCGATCGCCGCACGCATCCCGCCGGCGCAGTGCACCCACACCACCCCGTCCGGGACGTCGTCGAGACGGCCGTACAGCTGGTGGATCGGGATGTGCACCGAGCCGTCGACATAGCCGTCCGCACGCTCGGAGTCCCGGCGCACGTCCAGCAGCACCACCCGCTCGCCCCTCTCGCGCGCTTCGGCGAGGTCGGCGAAGCGGGCACGCGGGAAGGAAGCGAGCTGCTCGTCGGAGCGGATCCAGGTCGTGGGGTCGCCGGTGGCCGCGGCGGCCGGGCGGTCGATGCCCACCCGCACCAGTTCCCGCTGGGCGTCCGCGACCTGTTCGGGGGTGCCGGCGAGCAGGGTGACCGGCTTGCCCCAAGGGATCAGCCAGGCGAGGTAGGTGGCGAGTTTGCCCTCGCCCTCGAAGTTGAAGGCCCCGGCCACATGTCCCTGGGCGAACGCGACCCGGTTGCGTACGTCCACCACCCACTCCCCCGCCGCCAGCCGGGCGGCGATCTCCTCGGCGTCCGCGGCCTCGGGTGAGGTGAGGTCCACGGGTGCGGGGCCCCCGGCGTTGACCGGGCCTATGTGGGCGTAGTAAGCGGGCACGTCGTCCAGTCCGGCGAGCATCCGGGCGACGAAGGTGTCGACGTCCTGGGTCAACGCGTCGTTGGTCCGGCGCTCCTTGCCGATGGTGGTCGTGTCCCCCGTGGCCTGGGCGGATGTGCAGAAGCTGCCGAAGCCGTGGGTGGGCAGCACCTGCACCTCGTCGTCCAGCTCGTCGGCCAGGCGGCGGGCGGAGGCGTGCTGGTCGCGGGCCAGCCGCTCGGTCAGCCGCGGCTCGACCAGGTCCGGCCGCCCCACGGTGCCGATCAGCAGCGAGCCGCCGGTGAACACCGCCACCGCCTGCCCGTCCCGCTGAAGCGCGTAGGAGGTGTGGTGCGGAGTGTGGCCCGGCGTCGCCATCGCCCGCAGCTCCAAGCCCTCGTCCACGGGGAACATGTCGCCGTCGGTGACGGGGGTGCGGGCGTAGGCGACCGACGCGGCGGCAGGCACCAGGTAGCGGGCCCCGGTCACCCGGGCCAGCTCCAGGCCGCCGGTGACGTAGTCGTTGTGCACGTGGGTCTCGGCGACGAGGGCGATCCGCACTCCCCGTCGGGCCGCGGCGGCGATGACCTGGTCGACGTCGCGCGGCGGGTCGATGACGACCGCCGCCCTGACGCCGCCGGCCAGGTAGCTGCGGTTGCCCAGTCCCTCGAACTCCAAGGTGTCGACGGAGAACACGATCACGACTCCTCTTGGACGGTGCACCCGGGGGTCTCTGTGGTCCACCCATTTTCAGTAATACCCCCAGGGGTATCTTGGTGGGCAGGCTCCGCCCGGCTCCCTCGCCGGGCTCCGTCTCCGCGCCGCCCGCTGCGACGGGTACCCGGTCCTGTCCTGAGAACCGGACATCGGCGCACACAGTGGCCGCACGTCTGCTCGTACGCTCACGAGTACCCCGGTGCGCAGCCTCGCTGAGACCTGGAGCGAGGCGCACAAGTGGACACCTGCGCGTAGCCCTGCCGTACCCGGCAACCCGTGCGAACCCCGCCTTTCGCCCCCGTGCTCGCCACCGCGACGGCCGGGCCGGTCCGCGTCGCCCTCCACTGTCCGCCGACACCGGCCCGGGGCGGTGCATCGCAGCGCCTTCAGCCCCATGGGGCCGGGCGCACCGGCACGCGTCGCTCACAGCCTCGTCCCATAACCTCATGCAGGAGGACATCGGATGCCATGGATGTCCACGGTGAGGAGGGGACAGTGCTCGGAAGAAGCACACGGCTGCTCGCGGCCGCCTTGACCGCGGCCTTCGTGATGCTGGTCGGCCCCAGTGCGCCGAGCGGTGCCCTCGCCGCCAGGTCACAGCCCGTCGAATCCGCCCGGGATGTCGTCGCGAACCGGGTCATGACCTGGAACATCTGCAATCCCTGCGACACGAGCAACGTCGACCGCGCAGCGCAGATCGCCGCGTACGCGCCCCAGGTCATCGGTCTGCAAGAAGCGTGCGTGCGTGACGTGGAGAGGATCCGGGACTATCTGGAGCACCTCCACGGGCTGGTCTACCACGTCGAGTACGGGACGGTTCTGCAGAGTTGGAGCCGCTGCGGAGGAGCGCCGTGGAGCCCGGGGGGATTCGGCCAGGCCCTCCTCTCGGCGGCACCGATGACGGACCCCCTCAACGTGGAATACCCCGACGGCGGATCCGAGGACCGCGGTTACACGGCGGTCACCACGACCGTGGGCGGTCAGACCGTACGGGTCTTCAACACGCACCTCGCGCAACGCCGTCAGGAGGCGGTCCGAGCGCACCAGACCGGCGTCCTGGCCGCGGACGTCGCCGGGCACGACCGCGCGATCGTCCTCGGCGACTTCAACGCCGTTCCGGAGGCGCCCGAACTCAGCAGGATGTGGGCACTGGCCGCGGACACGGACGGCCGGTGTCATCCCCTGCCCACCGGCACCTGCAAGGCGACGACCGACTGGCACAGCAAGTTCGACTACGTCTTCCTGCGCGGCATCGTCCCGCTCGGACACCACGTACGCCCGACCCCGTACTCGGATCACCACCTGCTCGTCACCGACCTGGACCTCACCTGAGCGGACGTCCTCGGACGCTTTCCCGGTGGTCCCGGAAGCAGAGCCTCTGCGTCAGCGGGCCTCAGCCTTCCCGCTCAGCGGTCTTGCGCGGATCGCCCGCCAGAATGCCGTCGGCGAGCCTGCGTACCTGCGCCTGCACGGACTCGCCGCGGGTGACGAACAACTCGTACCGGTAGGCGACTGCGGGCCTGCCCGGTCCTTCGGCCTGACGGAACTCGACATCGACTCCCTCGGGGCTTGTGAGTGCCTCGGGAAGGCCGGGCTCCTCGCGTCGCGGCGAGACACTCGTGAGGACACAGCCCCAACGTTCGAACCATCGGCTGTCCGCGAGCGTCCGCTCAAGGAGCCGGGCGACGGTGTCCACGGGTTCTTCCCAACTGCGGTCCGCCGCGGCCCGCGCGAGTTCCGCGTCGTACTGAGCCGCGTCGAAGCGCAGAACGGCCGGCACGGCAGCGGTGTCGCTGGTGTTCTCCCAGGCGTCCCAGACCACCCGGTCGCCCTCGCGGCGCATCGTGACGTACAGGGCACCACAACAACCGGCCGTGCACGTCGGCTCGGTGATCATGACCCTGCGGGGTCTCTCCGAGACGGCCAGCGGCCAGCTCTCGGCCGGCCCCGTCCAGTCCCGGCAACTGGACGCCGTGCCTTCCGGGTGGACCTGCCGCAGGACGTCGACGCCGTCGATCAGAGGCCGCACTTCGGCCCAGGGGCCCGCCGCCCAGTCGTCCGGAATCCTGTGCCGCAAGGTCAAAGTGCTGATCGTCGGCGCATCGGTCATACCCACATCATCGGCTGAGGCCTCGCGGCCGCACACTCTTTTTCGCCGGGTACGCCTTTCCCCCGGGCCGACTCCTGCGCGGACCGCCTGACGGGCAGGCCCTGAAGGCGGGGTGCGGGCTTCATCTCTGGGGCTTCCGTCCCCAGACGGTCAGCATCCCCGCTGACAGCGCGGCGCACTCGTCGGAATCCAGGTACCGGACCGCCGCGTCGACGGCGGCGTCGTCGACCCTGCCGGTGGCGAGCATCGCCGACCTGCTCCGCTCCCAGGTGTCCGCCCAGAAGCGGCTGATGGGACTGCCCGGCAGCAGCGGCGGCACATGGATCTCGGCGGCGACGGACACGAGTCGTGTCCCGCGCAGAAGCTGCGGGTAGGTGGGCACCCAGGAGACATCGGTACCGATGGTGGCCCGCAACCCCTGCCACATCGCCCGTATCGCCACCGCGTACGGCGTGCTGGGCGCCCGTTCGCTCGTCAGGTCGATCGCGTCGCTGAGGACCAGCACTCCGCCGGGCGCGACGCACTCGGCCAGTGCCCTGATCAGACGTTCACGCTCGGGCAGGTGCATCAGTACGAAACGCGCGTGGACGAGGTGGAATCGTCCGGGATCGAAGTCGGGGGCCGTGATGTCGGCCTCCCACACGTCGAGGCCGGGTGTGGGCCGCTCGGAGAGGAAACGTGCGTCGCGGTCAACGGCGAGCACGCTCGCCACCCGGGCCTCGTCCAGCAGCCTGCGGGAGACCGTGCCCGTGCCTGCGCCCACGTCGAGGCAGCGCCATCCGGGGCCGACCCCGAGCGCCCGCAACCGCGCCATGGTGATGTCGTCGTAGGCGAGGGCCCCGAAGTCGATACGCTCGCCCTCTCCTGCCTGTTCAGGCCGGAAGACGGCCTCGCCGTAACGGCCACCGCCCGCCGCGCCCCCGCGCGGAGCGGCCGTCACGCCGCCGCCCGCTCAGCTCCGAAGGTGCCGTCGAGACGGTCGAACAGGTTCATGGCCGGACCTCTTCCTCGCGGTGGGGCGGTGCCTGGGCAGCCGGTCGCGGACCGCCTCGCATCGATCCTCCAGCGGCGGGCGCCGTCACCGCCGAGGCGCGCCGGGTCCGAGCCCATCGGCTCAACGGAGCGAAGCCGGCCGGCCGCGCGCCGTCGAAGGCCGGGCTGTGGGCCGCCGGGGCCGAAGAGAGGGCCGGAGGCAGGCCGCCGCCCGCCGCCTGCGACCTGGCTCGGGCCCGGCACCGTTCGGCCGGGCCCGCGCCGGGTCAGCTCTCCTTCTGGCCGTTTCGGAGCACCTGGCCGGTCATGTCGGCGACCTTGTCGTCCGGCGGGGCGTCGGCGTCGGCCTCCGTCCCGAAGCCGGAGAACTCCATCATCGTGGTGACCTTGACCTGTGGGCGCGAGGCTCCGGCGTCCGGCTGGGCGGACGCCGGGGCCTCGACCGTCATGTCGACCTGCCGGCGGCGGATGCGGCCGTCGTCGTCCAGCCAGATCTGCATCGGCATCGTGGGGCCGCGTTGCTCGCGCAGTCGGGTACCGCCGGGCAGTTGCGGCGCTGCGCATAGCGTCGCGGCGGGTGGTCCCCGTCCGGGCCTCGCGCACAGCCGAGCAGCAGCGGTTCCGCTTCGTCACACGGGCCGCGCCCCCGTGCTTCCTCCCGTGCTCGACGGCGGCCGAGCCGCGTGTGTGGCGGCCGAGCCGGGGCATCCGGACTGCCGGGAGGTCTACATGGACACGAGTGCGTTGGCAGGGACGGGGCGACTGCGGGCCCGACGGGCGGCCCGGGGTTCGGCCACCGAGACGGCGGCACGGGCGGGTCTGGCCGCTCGGGGGGTGATCTATCTGCTCGTCGGTGCGCTGGCGCTGCAGATCGCCTTCGGTGACAGCAACAAGCAGGCGGACCGCGGGGGCGCCCTGGCGGAGCTGTCGCAGAAACCGTTCGGTGCGGTGCTGCTGTGGGCGCTGGGCATCGGGCTGGTCGGCATGGCCCTGTGGCGGCTGTCCGAAGCGCTCTTCGGTTCCGTCGGGCGGGACGGCCGCAGCGCCCGGAAGCGCCTGCTGGCCACCGTCCGTTTCGCGTTCTACGTCTTCGTCGCCTACTCCGTGCTCACGTTCGCTGTGAGCCGGAACCAGAGCGGCGGGTCCAGCGACCAGCAGTCCCGGGACGCCACCGCCAGGGCCCTGGAGATACCAGCCGGTCAGTGGCTGGTCGCAGCGGCGGGGATCGGCGTCGTGGCGGCCGGCTGCTGGATCGGGGTACGGGCGGTCCTGCGCAAGTACCACGACAAGCTCAGGCTCGGGCAGATGAGTCACCGGACACGTCAGCTGGTGGACATCACCGGCGTGGCCGGCGGCGCCGCCCGCGGGATGGTGTTCGCCGTGGCCGGTGTCTTCGCGGTCCGCGCGGCGATCGACTACGAGCCCGACCAGGCCAAGGGGCTGGACGACACGCTGCGTACCTTCGCCGACACTCCGCTCGGCCCCTGGCTGCTGGTCTGCGTCGCGGCCGGTCTGGTGCTGTTCGGTGTGTTCTCCTTCGCCATGGCTCGCTGGCGAAGGGTCTGAGCGGCGCCTCACGGGGAACACGGAGCCAATGAGCGATTCCGAGATTCCGCATGGCGGCGGCCGGCCCGTGGACGCGTACCTGGACCTCCTGCGCATCCGGATGGAGACGGAGGACTACCGCCTTCTGCTGCGCATGGTGGAACCGGTCCTCCAGGCGATCGAAGAGGAGCGCCTCTCCAGCCTCGACCTCGCGCTCGACACCGGGTCCGACGACGAGCTGCCCCAGGAGGTCCGTGACGAGGCCGCCCTCGTCATCGCCACCGCTGTCACCGGCCGCCTCGACAACGAAGTGATCGAGATCGACGTCGACGACTCCGGTCCGGTCAGGATCGTCACGGACGCGAGTACCGCTTCCGACCCCGACCGCCTTGCCGAGATCGCCGACTACATCAGGGAACGACATCGGCAGACGGAAGAGCTACGGGGCATCGCCGAGGTGAGCGGACTGCCCACCGACTTCTGACCCCCAGCACGCGTGGGCGTTGAGTGAGGTCTGCGTCACTCAACGCTCGGGACGGGCCCTGCCCGCAGCCTCCTTCGGGGACTGCGGGCGGGGCCCGTCCGCGTGTGCGGACGACGACCGCCGCTGCCCCGCTCCGGCTGCGTCGAACCGGGTGCGGCCGCCCGCGGAGCGGACCCACGCCTGCGTGGCGGGCCCACGCCTGCGTGGCTGGCCCGGGGCCGAAAACGAACTCACCACTTTCGAGCCATATCCCACCCCAGGCACATCGGCCACGCCTTCCCCGAAGAATGAAATGCAAGGCCGCTCACCTCCTCAGTCACGAGTCCGGGTCGACCGATCAGGCCACTGATTGAACGAGCAATATGGTCCGAATTGCAGCACCGGGAAACATTTGAACCCTTCCTTCCTGAGACGCCGGCAACGACGCGGGTACTGCGAGGCGTTGAAGCACCGCGAACAGAAAGGAGACACATCATGCGTCCAATGACACGCTGGGCAATGACAGGAGCTCTGCTCACCACGGCTGTCGCGGGTCCCCTGAGCGTGCCCGCCCACAGCGCCCCGGCCTCGCTGTACGCCCCTTCCGCTCTGGTCATGACCGTCGGCCACGGGGAGCAGGCCGCCACCGCGACACCGGAGCGCGCGGTGACCGTGAACTGCGCGTACACCACGTCCGGGACTCACCCCGACCCCCGGAAGGCCTGTGCGGACCTGGACCGCGTGAACGGCGACTTCGACCGCCTGGCCACGCTCCGCGGAAATGAGGCGGGGCAGCCCTGCACGCGCGAATACCGCCCCATTGTCGTCACCGTTCAGGGTGTCTGGCGTGGTACGCGCGTAAACTACGAGCACACCTTCGCCAATTCATGCATCAAGGAAACCCAGGGGGCTTCGGCATTCGCCTTCTGAGTCACGCGACTCAGTAAAGCCTCATCGACGGAGCGGGTCGCCCGGTGACGGGCGGCCCGCTCGTTCGATTTTCAACTCCACAGTCGATGTCGCGTTCAATGCCGTGTTCAATGTCACGGTTCAATTTCGTGTTCAATTTCGCGTTCGTTCAATTCCGCACGCACCGAAGGCGGTCCAGTCCTCCTGCGACGGCCGGTCATGGCAGCAGACGTCGCTCCTTGGCGACCGCCACCGCGCCCGCGCGCGTGTCGACGCCGAGCTTGTCGTAGATGCGCCGGAGGTGGGTCTTGACCGTGGCCTCGCTGATGTACAGGGCGCGGGCGATGTCGCGGTTGCCGATGCCTCGGGCGAGCTGAGCGAGGATGTCCCGTTCGCGGTCGGTGAGAGTGGGGCGGGGCCGGCGCAGGTGGGCCATGACGCGGCCGGCGACCGGCGCCGACAGGGTGGTGCGTCCCCCGGCGGCGGCGTGGATCGCGGCGAAGAGTTCGTCGGGGCGCTCGGCCTTGAGCAGATACCCGGTGGCGCCCGCCTCGATGGCGCGGGTGATGTCGGCGTCGGTGTCGTAGGTGGTCAGGACCAGGACATGGGTCGAGGAGCCGGGGGTGGAGGTGAGGCGACGGGTGGTCTCCACGCCGTCGATGCCCTCACCGAGCTGCAGGTCCATCAGCACCACGTCCGGGACGAGTTTCGCGGCCAGCGCGAGGGCCTCCTCGCCGGTGCCGGCCTCGCCGACGACCTCGATGTCCGGGGCGCTGTCGAGCAGCGCGAGCAGCCCGGCCCGTACGACGGCGTGGTCGTCGCAGACCAGGATCCGCACGGGAGCGCGGTCGGGGGTCATCGGGGCGCCTCCAGGGGGACGGCGGCGGACAGCACGGTGCCCTGGCCGGGAGCGGACTCGACGGTCAGGGTGCCGCCGAGGGCACGGAGCCGGGCCCGCATCGCGGGCAGTCCGTGGCCGCGCTCCCCTCCGGAAGCGACCGGTGGTGCCGCGGGGTCGAAGCCGTGACCGTCGTCGGTGACGTCGAGTACGACCGTGTCGTCCAGCAGGGTGAGGGTGAGGGCCGCCGTGGTGGCTTCGGCGTGTTCGCGGACGTTGGCCAGCGCGCCCTGGGCGATGCGCAGCAGGGCGGACTGCACCCGGTCCGGCAGGTCGGGCAGGCGGCCGTCGTCGTCCACGTGAACGCGTACGGTGAGGTGCGCCGCGGACTCCCGCGCCGCCAGGGTGCGCAGCGCCTTACCCAGTCCGCCACCCCGGGCGAGGTCGGCGGGGGCCAGGTCGTGCACGAAGCGCCGGGCCTCGGCGAGGTTGTGCTCGGCGACGGAAGCGGCGGTGCGGACATGGGCGCGGGCCTTTTCCGGTTCGGTGTCCCACACCCGGTCCGCCGCCTGGAGCAGCATCCGCTGGCTGGACAGACCCTGGGCGAGCGTGTCGTGGATCTCCATGGAGAGCCGCTGGCGTTCGGCGAGGGTGCCCTCGCGGCGTTCGGAGGCGGCGAGTTCGTGCCGGGTGCGGATCAGGTCGTCGATCAGGAGGCGCTGGCGTGCGGTGTGCCGTTCCATCTGCAGGAAGACGGCGGTGGCGAGGGCCGCGACGGCGGGCGGCGCGAGGACCAGGTTGGGGTCGAAGCGGCCCGCGAGCTCGACCTGAGCGGCGACGACGAACACGGTCAGGAGTGCCACCAGGGCGAGGGCGGCGCGAGGCGGCAGTGTGCGCAGGCCGACGTAGAACAAGGGCACCGCACACCAGGCGAAGCTGGGCGCGAGGACGACGAGGACCATCCACACGATGACGACGAGCGTCAGCCAGGCGGTGTGCCGCCTGGTACGCCGCGTGGTCGAGTCCGCGGGCCTGGGGCCCAGCAGGTGAAGCGCGGCGAGCACGCCGCACAGCGCGATGATCCACGGTGTGCGCGGCTCGCCGGGGTGCCGCAGCAGGAAGCGGGCCAGCGCTCCGCCGAGCAGCAGGAAGAACGCCGCGTGCATCACGACGCCGAGCCACCGCGTGTCCACGGTGTCCGGTGCGCGCGACCGGTCTCCCATACGGGTCGCCTCCCTTCCGCACGTCAGCGCTGAACTGGGCAAACACCTTCATTGTGGCCCGGTGCGAAGTCCGGGCGTGTCAATCGATCGGATGACCCCGGTGTCGTCCGTCGCGTGCGAGCGGTGCAGCCGGAACGTCGACCGCGGGGGCCCCGTCGCGGGCCGAGGGTGGAGAGCGGACCAAGCGGGGCGGCACTCGGGCCGCCCACCCACCGAAGGAGTCGACCGACCATGAACCGCGTACGCAAGAACCTCTCGCGTCGTGCCCGCGTCGCCACCGGCGGGGCGGTGCTCGCCGTCGCCGCCCTGGCGGGCTTCGGCGCGGTCTCCGCGAACGCCTCGGCGCCCGCCACGACGTCCACCGCCGCCGCGGCCGGTGCCCCGGACCGGGCCACCACCACCTCCACCCACCTGACGATCGACGCCGCCACCAGGGCCGCGCAGGCCGCGCTCGACGCCGCCGAGCAGGAGAACCAGCGCGTCACGGTCGCCGTCGTCGACCGCAACGGCAACACCGTCGTCACCCTGCGCGGCGACGGCGCCGGCCCGCAGTCGTACGAGTCCGCCGAGCGCAAGGCGTTCACCGCGGTCGCCTGGAACGCCCCCACCTCTCAGCTGACCGAGCGCCTGGAGCAGGCGCCCAACCTCAAGGACATCCCCGGCACCCTGTTCCTCGCGGGCGGCGTGCCCGTCACCGCCGACAAGGCCCCGATCGCCGGCATCGGCGTCGCGGGCGCCCCGTCCGGAGCGCTGGACGAGAAGTTCGCACAGGCCGGCGTACAGGCGATCGCCCGCTAGGGGGTGTGGCCGGGTCCGGCGGATCCGGCCGCCGACGAGGCGAAGGGCCCTTGACCGGCCGGCGGGAGCGCCGGGTCGTAGAGCCGGGACCATGTGTACCGGCGGTGCTCCGGCGGCGGTGAAGATCGCCGCCAGGGTGTCGGCGGCGTGACCGGTCGGGCCGCGATCACCGGCCCTGGTACGACCGCCGGTACCCGGTCCCTTCGCCGCCGCGCTCACCGACGCGAAGTCCGTTCTCGACCCGGGCGGCGTCCTCCATCCCGGAGTCCTTCTTCCTGAGCTCGCCCGTCCCCAGGGACCGGCTGAGCCGGAAGCAGGACGCCAGCAGGTCGCCGTCCGCCCCGAGGGCGTCGCGGTCAGCGGTGGCGGCCCCAGGTTCGGGGGGCCACACGAGGCTGGAACGCCGCATATGTGCCGTGACAGGGGAAACTCGGGCAGAACACCCCGAAAACACTCGGAGGGAGTTCGAAATGAGCCAGGCCAGGACGAGTTCGTCGGATCTTCCTCAGCCGTTCCGGACCCTCGGCTCGGGGATCCGCCGCCTGCCCGGAGCAGAGCAGGTGAGCAAGGTCGCCGACGGTGCGCTGGACCGGATCGGGGCGGTCTCGCCACGTGGCCGCCGGATCGCGGTCTACACCGGGGCCGGTGTGCTGGGCGTGGCGGGCGTGGTGGAGTGGCCGCTGGCTCTCACCGGCGCGGCCGTCGCATGGCTGACCCAGCCGCGCCCCCACCGCGACACTCCGCAGGAGACCGTCGACGGCGACGGGCGGACTGCCGCTGCCCCCTCGGAGGGCCCGGGCGACCGGTCGGAGTCCCACGGCCCCGGCGACCGGCTGTCCCCTTCCCATTTCCATCCCGATCACGCGGAGAACGGCAGGCACGACCAACCCGCCAAGGTCGGTGACCCCGAGACGACGTCGGCGCTCAAGAAGGTCGCGGAAGCCTCGGCCCACCACGAGGGCCCGTAGGAATCGGCGCAAGGCACCGCGCCCTGCCGTGGGCAGGTGTCCAGCGTCGGCAGCCCTCAGTGGTCGTCAGTAGTCGTTGCGGCGCCTCAGCAGGAAGGGGCGGCCGTCCGGATCGACGAGGAGGCGGTGCAGGGGCGCGTAGAGCGTCCTCGCCGGACGCGAGAGGTTAGGTCGGCGGTACGTGCGCAACCGCCCGGGCGGCCTCGGGCCGCGGCGGCCGTTGTCGTACCAGGCGTCCAGGGCGGCAGCGGTCGCCGCGAAGGTCTCGAACGCCTTCCGGGGGTCGCAGAGCGGGTCGGGCGCCTGCGCGCCCCGGGGGGCCTCCTGATCCAGGTGCTCGCGCGAGAGTTCCAGGCGCAGCTCCCTGGCGAAACGGCGCGCCCCGTCTCCGAGACCGCCGGGGTCGCGCGGCTCGCGCGGGTCGTGGCTCTCGTCCAGGACGGCACAGGTGAGTTCGGAGTCGTGCGTCCAGGAGCGGAGGTTGATGTTGTCCGAGCCGACCGAGGCCCACACGTCGTCGATCACGCACACCTTGGCATGGACGTAGACCGGTGTGCCGGCGTGGTTCTCCACCCCATACACCGCCACGCGCCCGCCACCGGCGTGGCGCAGTCTGTCCAGGGCCGTGATCCTCCCGATGAGGTTGATCGGCAGGGTGAGCCTGCCGTCCTGCTCGGGCACGGAGGGAATGACCGCGATCAGGCGCAGATCGGGGTTGGCGGTGAGGGCTTCGGCGAAGCACTCGACCACGTGGGGGGACCACAGGTACTGGTCCTCCAGGTAGATCAGCGCTCGGGCCCGTCTCAGCGCCTTGCGGTAGCCGCGGGCGATGCTGCGTTCCCCGTCGGGGGCGAAGTCGTAGCCGCGAAGCAGGCGATTCGGGTAGGTGCGCAGGACCTGGACGACATGGGTGCCGCACGGCTCGGGGTCGGGCGCCTGCGGTGGCAGCGCGTCGGCGTAGGTGTCCTCATGATGGGCGAGTTCCCGCAGGCGGACCAGCGGGCTGCGGGTGAGCGGGGCGGGGTCCTCCCAGCGTTCCCGGAACCCTGCCTCGATGTCGCCGAGGGCCGGCCCGCGTATCGCGAGCTGCACGTCGTGCCAGGGCGGATGCGGTCCGTACGCGGCGGCGATGGGCAGTGCCTGCGGGTCGCCGGCGTGGCTCGCGTCGTCGTGGCGGTTGTGGCACAGGTCGATACCCCCGACGAAGGCGATGTCGCGTTCGGGGCGGTCGGGGTGCCGCAGCACGACGAGCTTCTGGTGGTGCGAGCCACCGGGCCGTACCCGCATGTCGAGAAGGCACTCGCCGCCCGCCGCCTCGATCTCGTCGCCCAGGTGGCGGTTCTCCTCCTCGCTGAACTGGAAGCGGTCCAGGTGGGAGCGCCACAGCAGCCCCTTGACGATCACCCCGCGTTCGGCCGCCTCCCCCAGCACCTTGCCGATCTCGCTGCCGGGGCCGTCGAGGCGCTCGTCGGGGTCGCCGCGCCAGTCCGTGAACAGCAGCAGGTCCCCGGCGCGCTGCTCACGGATCGCGCTGTGGAGTGCCGGGAAGTAGGTCCCGCCGTGGACGAGGGGCCGCACCAGGTTTCCGCGCGACCAGGCCGCGCGGTCCGGTCGGCGCCTGTCCAGACGGGTGGCACTGTTGCCGCGTTCGTCCGAGGTCAGCAGCCAGTCGGTCAGTTCCACAGCACAGGTCCTCCAGACAGGGCTGACGGGTACCCCGTTCGCGCTGTCTCATCGCGGCGGCGGCTGTGACCGCGTGCGCCGTCCTCGCCGCCCGCCGATGCCGGACGGGGCTGCCGTGAGCGGCACGCGGCCCGGCGCCGACCGGATCGGTCGGAGAAGTCACCCTGATCTGATCCTCGGATCTGCTGCCTCCCCCGCGTACGCGCGTTCGGTCACGGCAGAATCGAGTCGACGTACCCGCCGTCCACCCGCAGGGCACCGCCGGTGGTGGCCGAGGCCTGGTCGGAGCTGAGGTAGACCACCATGTGGGCGATCTCCTCCGGCTCGATCAGCCGTTGCAGCAGACTCTGCGGGCGGTGCTCGCGCATGAAGACGCGCTGGGCCTCGTCCCAGGGCAGGTCGCGGTCCACCAGTTCGTAGACGAAGTCCTCCACGCCCCCCGTGTGGGTGGGCCCGGCGATGACGGAGTTCACCGTCACCCCGGTGCCGGCGGCCTGTTTGGCGAACCCCCGGCTCACCGCGAGCAACGCCGTCTTGGACATGCCGTAGTGGATCATCTCGGCCGGGGTGACGAGCGCCGAGTCGCTGGCGATGTACTGCACGCGGCCCCAGCCGCGTTCTGTCATGCCCGGCAGGTACTGCCGTGTGAGCCGTACGGCGGAGAGCACGTTCACCTCGAAGTAGCGCCGCCACTCGGCGTCGCTGATCTCCAGGGGGTCGGCGGCGCCGAAGACGCCGAGGTTGTTGACGAGGACGTCCACCTCCGGCAGCCTCTCGACGACCTGGTCGGCGCCTTCCTGTGTGCTCACATCCGCCGGCACGGGCACCCATTCCGCTGCGGGTACCTCCTTCGCCAGTTCGGCGACACTGCGCTCCACACGCTCCGGGTCGCGGCCGTTGACCCCGACGCGGGCCCCGGCACGGGCCAGGCCGGCGGCGATCGCCGCTCCGATCCCCTGGGTGGAACCGGTCACCAGGGCGGTACGGCCCTTCAGATCGATGTGCATGCTGGCAGCCCTTTCATATGCGGACGCGGACCGACCGGGTACCCCCTGATCACTTGCACACGACTCCTATACGCAAACGCTGGAAGTGACGGGCCGCAACAAAATCCACTGAGGAATGTACGTTCGTACACTCTCGGGTTACGCTCGCCCGTATGCCGACGGACCACTTCGCGAAGGATCCCCGCACGAACCTGGAGCGCATGCTGGCCGGTGATCTCTACATCGCCGACGACCCCGAGATCGCCCGCAGGCAGCAGCAGGCCGTGCGCCTGGCCGCCCGATACCAGGCCGCCTACGCCGAGGACGTCGAGGCCGCACAGCCGGTCCTCGCCGAACTCCTCGGCTTCCTGGGCAAGGAGGCGCACGTGCGGCCGCCGCTGTACGTCGACTACGGCAGCAACATCAGCATCGGGGCGCGGACCTTCGTCAACTACAACCTGACCGCACTCGACGTCGCGGCGATCACCATCGGCGAGGACTGCCAGATCGGCCCCGGTGTTCAGCTGCTGACACCCACCCATCCGCTGGAGCCGCAGCCGCGTCGCGACAAGTTGGAAGCCGCCAGACCCATCACCATCGGCGACAACGTCTGGCTCGGAGGCGGCGCCATCGTCCTGCCCGGTGTCACCGTAGGGGACAACTCCGTCATCGGTGCCGGTGCCGTCGTCACCAAGGACGTCCCCGCGAACACCGTGGCCGTCGGCAACCCCGCGCGCCCCGTCCGCACGCTGTGAACCAAGCGCCATGGCCACCGGACACACCGACCCCCAGCGCCGCGAACGCATCCTCACCGCCGCCCTCGACCTGATCGCGGAGGAAGGAATCCAACACGTCTCCCACCGCAGGATCGCCGCACGTGCAGGCGTCCCGCTGGGGTCGACCACCTACTACTTCAGCGGTATGGACGAGCTTCTGCGGGAAGCCTTCCAGCACTTCACCGACCACATCGTCGCCGTCTTCGACACCCACCTCTGCGCGCCGTCCGACCCCGACCAGGCACGGCAGGCGGTGGCCGACCTCGTCCACGCCCTGTCCGAAAGCGGCGGCCGCGACCTCGTGCTCACCCAGGAGCTGTACACGCTCGCCGCCCGCCGGCCCGCGTACCGTGCACTCACCCATGAATGGATGCGACGCAGCCGCATCCACCTGGAGAAGCACTTCGACCCCGACACCGCCCGCCAACTCGACGCCCTCATCGAGGGGTTGACCCTGCACCGCGCGCTGTCCCACGAGCCTCATGACCGCGCCCTCACCCTGGAGGCCATCGCCCGCATCACCACAACCGGCAAGCGACACCCCTGACCGCCCGTGCGGCGCGGGCACGACGAGATCACGGTCCTCGTCACCACGGTCGACGCGGATCACCGACGACCGGTCCTCTCACCGGCCCGGGGCACGCACACAGCCGAAAGGAACCGCACCGTGACCGAATGGCACCTGCCCGAGACCTTCCACAGCACCTCGGGCGACGTCCGCTGGGGCAGCCTCGGCACACCCGGCCGAGATCCGGTCGCGCTCCTGCACGGCACCCCCTTCTCCTCGTACGTCTGGCGCGGCATCGCCCACGCGCTCGCCCGCAGCCACCATGTCTTCGTCTGGGACATGCCCGGTTACGGGGCTTCCGAGAAGTCCGCCGACCAGGACGTCTCCCTCGCCGCCCAGAGCCGGATCTTCACCGAGCTGCTGGCCCACTGGGGCCTCGAAGAACCGTCGGTGGTCGCCCACGACTTCGGCGGTGCCGTCTGCCTGCGCGCACATCTGCTGCACGGGGCTCGCTACCGTGTGCTCGCCCTGGTCGATCCGGTGGCGCTCGCCCCCTGGGGTTCCCCCTTCTTCCGGCTCGTCGGCGCGCACTCCGAGGTCTTCGAACAGCTGCCGCCCCCGCTGCACCGCGCACTCGTGCGTGAGTACGTCGGTTCCGCCAGCAGCCCCGGCCTGCGCCCGGACGTGCTCGACCGGCTCGTCCGGCCCTGGCTCGACGGCCTCGGCCAGGCGGCCTTCTACCGGCAGATCGCTCAGGCCGACCAGCGGTACACCGACGAAGTGCAGGACCGGTACGGCGAGATCGGCCTCCCGACTCTGGTGTGCTGGGGCGAGGACGACAGCTGGATCCCCGTGGCGAAAGGCAGGGAACTCGCCGCCCGCATCCCTGGAGCGCGCTTCGAGCCGATCGCCGGTGCGGGCCACCTCGTGCAGGAAGACGCGCCTGCCGAACTCACGGCCGCGCTCATGGCCTTCCTCCAGCCATCGCGCTGACTCGCGGCGGTCCGTACGGCGTCGGACTCCCCCGCTCACCGCCCGGTCGCGTACTCCTCACGGTGTGCGCGGGTGGCGGATCTCGCCCGTGCCCAGCTCGATCACGGCCCGGGGCGTCATGGGGTCCTCGTCCCGCCGGGAGAGCACGACCACCTCGCCGACCACCGCCGACAGTGTGCCGAGCCGGGCGGCACACTCGGCTGCCAGGCGCTTCGGGTCATGGGTGCGGCCGAGGGACAGATGCGGGGTGAAACGGCCACCGCGTGCGAGGCAGCGCGGGAACCGCAGCTGCAGTTCCCGCTGGAGCCGGGTCCAGGGCCCGAGGCCGGCCGCCGCCGGATCGAGCCAGACCGTCGCACAGCGCCTGTGCCGGAAGTACCGCACACCGGACAGCCGCGCGGGGAACGCCCTGCTCGCCGCGGCCCCGGCCGAGAGCAGCGGGAGGGCCCGAGCGAACTCCTCCTCGGGCACGAAGCCGAACAGCAGGTTCACATGCGGCGGCCAGCGCCGTACCTGCGGGTCGTGCTCCCAGCGGATGTCCTGGATCACCGGCCAGACCTCGCGTGGCGGCAGCCAGGCCACGGCCGTCCGGGCCGTGGGGGCCACGTCGAGCGCACCGCGGGAGTCGCCGGTGCCGAAGGCCGCATCACCGTCCACACGGTCATGGTCGCAAAAGAAGACCGCGAGTGCGCCGCAGGTACCCAGCCTGTTCGGCCCGGAACCGACAGCCGGAGCAAGATCATCCCATCGACGTACAGGGCGAACGATTCGCCAGGTGAACGGCGCGACATCCGACCAATGGCGCCGCAGGACGCGGCCATCCTTGTGCGCGTATCCGACTCATCGGCGAGCAAGGGCGTTTTCACGGCCTGTTGCCGCCACTGGCCAAGGAGTTCCCTTGAGTCTTCGTCGTATGGTGACCGGCGCTCTCGGAGCCGCCGCTCTCGTGCTCACGTCCCTCGGCGCGGTGACCGCCCAGTCGAGCCCAGCGACAGCCGATCCGTGCGGCTTCTACGAGACCAGTTCCGACGCCTGGTACAACCACTGCACCTCCGACGGCTCGCGGGTGATCATCCAGGTCCGGGTCGCCCTCGCGCCCGACTACGAGAGGTGCGTCGCGCCCGGCAAGACCTGGCTGGGCTCCGCCGACAAGATCCAGGGCGCTCACTACGTCGGCCGCACGTGCTGACGGCAGGCCGCCCCTCGTAGGGCACAGCCCGGCGGGCCGGGGCCCGGGTACGTACCCGGGCCCCGGCGCCCGGCCTGCTGACCGGGGGCGGCGCGGGACCTGCCGTCAGGGTGCGTCGAGGTAGTCGGCCACGAGGACCGCGAACTCATCGGGTGCGGTGAGGCGAACGCCGAGATCCTCCGCCTTGGCGCGCTTGGATCCGGCGCCTTCTCCGGCGACCACGAGGCTGGTCCTCTTGGACACGCTGGACGAGGAGCGGCCGCCGGCCCGTTCGATGAGTTCGTTCATCTGGTTGCGGGTGAGGTTCTCCAGCGGGCCGGTCATGGCACCGGTGACCACGACGGTCATCCCAGCCAGCGGGCCCGCGGCGGACGGGGTGGAGGTCACGGCGGGCGGGGCGCCAGTGTCGGCGGCGGTGTCGGCGGCGGTGTCGGCGTCCGTCGGCGGGAAGGTGACGCCGGGCTCGGTCATGTTCACCCCGGCCGCGGCGAGTTTGTCGATCAGTTCGGCGAGTTCCGCGAGTTCGGCGGCGATGGCGGGTGCCTTCTCGACCCCGATGCCCTCGACCTGCTGCAGTTGGTCGGCGTCGGCGGCGCGGATGTTGTCCATGGTGGCGAAGTGCCGGGCGATACGGCGGGACATGGAGCGGCCCGTGCCGCGGACACCGAGGGCGCACAGCACCCGCGACAGTGGCCGCGTCTTTGCCGTGTCGAGAGCGGCCAGCAGGTTGTCCGTGCTGGTTTCACCCATCCGCTCCAGCCCGAGAAGCTGATCACGGGTCAGGGTGAACAGGTCGGCGAGGTCGGTGACCAGGCCGGCCTCGACGAGTTGGACGACACGGGTGGCGCCCAGGCCCTCTATGTCGAGCTGGTCGCGGCCCGCGGCGTAGGAGAGGGAGGCGACGAGGTGGCAGTTGCGGCCCTGCTCGCACCGCCAGCGCTCCTGGCTGGTGTCGATGGCCGACCCGCAGCGCGGGCACACCTCGGGGAAGGCGATCGGTATTTCGACACCGGTACGCAGGTGGGCGACCGGGGCCTCGATGCGCGGGATGACGTCACCGGCGCGGTGGACCATCACCCGGTCGCCCAGACGCAGGTCGCGGCGGGTGATGTCGGCGGGGTTGTGGAGGGTGGCGTAGGTGATGGTGGAGCCGTCGATCTCGACCGGTTCCAGGACGCCTCGGGGGGCGATGACGCCGGTGCGCCCGACGTTCCACTCGACCTCCAGCAGCCGGGTGATCTTCTCCACGGCGGGCAGCTTGTAGGCGACGGCCCAGCGCGGGGCCCGCGATCCGCAGCCGGCGGCCTGCTGGTCGGCGGCGAGGTCGGCCTTGACGACGATCCCGTCGATCCCGAACGGCAGCCCCGCGCGCAGCGCGGCGATCTCCTGCACCCGGACCAGGACCTCGTCGGTCGTGGCCGCGGTGATGCCGGGCACTGCCGTGGAGGCGGTGGTGTTCACCCCCAGCTCCCCCGCGAACGCCATGAGTTCGCTGTGCGCGAGACCGTCCAGCCGGGCGGCCGAGGCGTCGTCCGTGTCGGGCAGCGGCAGCAGGCCGTAGCCGAAGAACGTCATGGGCACCGTGTAGGCGCGGTCTTTCGCGCGCAGGGTGCCCGCGGCCGCGTTGCGCGGGTTGGCGAAGGGCTGTCCGCCGTGTGCGGTGCGCACCTCGTTGGCGTACTCGAACTGCGCACCGGTCATGAGGACTTCGCCGCGCACCTCCACGCTGACCGGCTCGGTCAAGGTCTCGGGCAGGCCTTCGATGGTGCCCATCGCGTGCGAGACGTCCTCCCCGGCCGTCCCGTCGCCCCGGGTGATCAGCCGCGTCAGGCGTCCTCGGGTGTAGCGGGCCGCGATCGCGAGACCGTCGAGTTTCGCCTCGACGCTGTACCGCTGCGGTTCATGTCCGATGCGACGGGCCAGCGACGCCGTCCAGGCCGTGAACTGCTCGGCCGAGAACACGTTGTCCAGGCTCAGCATCGCGACCGTGTGCGGTATGTCGCCCTCCACGGCGCCGCCGGCGACCTTTCCGGTCGGTGAGTCGGGCAGCACCTGGTCGGGGTGCTCGGCCTCCCATGCGGCGATCCCCCGCACCAGCCGGTCGTAGGTGTCGTCGTCCAGGGGGGAGGTGCCGTCCGTGTAGTAGGCGGCCGCGGCCTTCACGACGTCCTCGACGGCCCGCGCGTAGCCGACGGCGTCCACGATCTGCGCAACTGGTGTGGTCATGCCTGTCATCCTGCCTGCCACCACTGACAACGCCCCCGGACGCGATCCGGACGGGGCGTCGACGGTGAGGGTTCACGCCCATCCCGTCTCGGTGTAGCGGTGGCCCTCCCGGAGGCGTTGGACGGCCGTGCGGGTGTAGTCCACGATCGGCTCCGGCAAGGCATCGGGATTCCACCAGCGCCAGGTCAGGCACTTGTCGGGCTCGCGGATCACCGGATTCCCCGCCCACCGCCGTACCCGGAAGACCAGTTGCAGGCGCGGTCGGCTGCCCGGCGCGTCGCAGAGGTGCACGACATGCACGAGTTCGGCGTCGCGGGGGTGGATCAGCAGGCCCGCTTCCTCGTACGCCTCCCGTACGAGGCAGGCGATCGCGCTCTCCTGTTCCCCGTGCCCGGCCAGGAAGTGCCACTGGCCGCCCGCGAACGCGCAGTCGGGGTGACGCAGGCCGAGCAGAACCTCACCCTGCGCGTTCTCCAGGTAGAGGTGGACGCCGACCCCGGTGGGGACGCCTCGACGGTGCGCGCTCTCGGCCGGTCGCCGTGCCTCGGGCGGGACGGGCGCGTCCCCCGCGGTGCTCCGCGGTCCGGCCGGTCGGCGCGCCGCGTGGTCGCGCACCAGGTCGAGTGTCGAGGGGCTCAGCCGCAGCCTGGGCATGATCTCCGGGGCGAACCAGCGGAGCATGACCCCTTCGGTGAGGTGAAGGGAGTCGGGGTCGCCGTTCCAGCGTGCCGTGAAGACCTGGACGGGGACGGTCGCCCCGTCCAGGGCCGTCACGAGCTCCACGCGGAACCGCTGGAGCAGCGGCAGCACGAGGCCGGCTTCCTCCCACAACTCCCGGCGCGCCGTCTCCTCCAAGGACCGGTCGCCCGGCTCCCGTCCCCCGCCGAGCAGGGACCAAGCCCCGGGCTCCCAGACGCCCGGCAGGTTGTCCCGCAGGTGCAGCAGGTACTCGCCCTCGTCATTGGCGACGAGGACCGAGGCGTTCTCCGGCTCCGGTGGCGGGGCCGGGTCGGAGCCACTCGTTCCGGCGGGCGTGCGTATGTCGTCGTGAGCCGTCGCCACCATGTCCCCCTGAAGTCGCGCGAAATGCAGTGTCCCTCAGCCCAACGATCCGGCGAGCCCGTCGAACGCACGTTTTTCGGGTCTTCGATCTTGAGCGGTACACAGCGTCTGGGCCACCGCCGTGCAGTCACGGTGAGCGACAGGCTTGCCGACCTGGTTCTGTTCTCAAGACCGGACAGCGATCAGTCAGTACTGCGCGGCCCTTGTGAAACTGTGAGGGGCGCGGATCGTCGGCTGGTGGGCAGGGCTCTGAACGCCCGCCGGTATGCCTGGGGCGTCGTGCCGAGGTGCCGGGCGAAGTGGTGGCGGAGGTTGTCGACGGTACCGAAGCCCGTGCGGTGGGCGATAGCGGTTACTGGGTCCTCCGTGGTCTCCAGGTGGTGCTGCGCGAGCAGGACCCTCTGTCCGGTCAGCCATTGCAGCGGCGTGGTCCCGGTCTCCTGCCGGAAGCGTCGGGCGAAGGTCCGTGGGGAGAGGTGGGCACGGTAGGCCATTGCGTCGACGGTCAGATCCTGGTCGAGGTTGGCTTCCACCCAGGCCAGGACAGGGGCGAGGGACCCGGTCCCCTCCCGGGGGAGGGGGCGTTGGCGGTACTGGTGCTGGCCGCCGTCCCGGTGCGGGGGTGTGACCATGCGGCGGGCGACTGCGTTGGCGACGGCGCTGCCGTGCTCCTTGCGGATGAGGTGGAGGCAGGTGTCGACGCCGGCGGCGGTGCCGGCGCCGGTGATGACCGGGTCCTCGTCGACGTAGAGCACGTCCGACTCGACCCGGGCACGCGGGTGGCGGCGGGCGAGTTCGTCGGAGTAGCGCCAGTGCGTGGTACAGCGTCGCTCGTCAAGCAGCCCGGCCTCGCCCAGGAGGAAGGCCCCGGTGCAGATGCTCAGGACCCGAGCGCCACGCTTCACAGCAGCCCGCAGTTCCTCGGTCAGGTGGTCCGGCTGGCGCACATTGAGGTCGTAGGCCGGGACGCAGATGAGGTCCGCCGAGGCCAGTCGCTCCAAGCCGTGCCGGGCCCGCACCTCGAAGCCGTGGCGGGTCGGCACGCTGTCGCCGGTGGCCGAGACAAGAGCGAAGTCGTACGCGGGCAGCGCGTCGTCGCTGCGGTCGATCCCGAAGACCTCGCAGAACACGCCGAGCTCGAACGCGTGGGCACCCTGGAGGGCCAGGACGGCGACGTCGTGAAGCACAGGTTCCCGATCCCTTCTTACGACGGTGGCAGGAATTTCAGCTTACCTGACGTTTCTGCCACTCTCAGGTGGGAGTACCGGTCTGGAAGGCTCGCAGGCGTTCATCCATCCCGCGAACAGCTAGGCACAGCGCATGACCACGCAGACCCCCGCCACCAACCCTGCCCTCTCGTCACAGGCTGCCCAAGTCCTGCGTGGGCTTGCGCTCGACGAGGAGCTGAAGTGGCGCGTCCCAGGCGACCCGGTCCTCGGCCCTCTGGCCCGCAAAGTTGCGCGGCGGTACGTGGCCGGTGAAACCCTGCCCGACGCTGTGGATCGGGCGCAGCAGGTCCTGGCCGCCGGCCACCGCGTGAACGTGGAGTACATGGGCGAGAGCTGCCGCGACCCGCAGCGAGCCACGGAAGAGACCGACACGTTCCTCTCCGCGGCCCGTCTGCTGCCACCCGGGTGCTCGATCTCCCTCGACCTGTCCCACATCGGCCTCGCCGTCGATGCGGAGCTTGCCCTTGCCAACGCCTCCCGCATCGCCCAGGCCACCGCCGACACCGGGCGGGAGATGGTGATCTCGGCTGAAGGCTCCGACCGGACCAATGAGGTTCTTGCCCTGCACCGCAAGCTGTGCGAGCGGTTCGACCATGTGGGCATCACCGTCCAGGCACGCCTGTATCGCACCGCAGACGACCTGCCGGAGCTGCTTTCCCGTCCCGGCCGCATCCGCCTGGTCAAGGGCGCCTTCCTCGAACCTGAGGCCATCGCCCACCGGCGCGAGGCCCCGGCCCTGACCGCCGCCTATCTTGCGTATGCGCAACAGTTGGCCGACTCGGGCCATCTGTGCTCCTTCGCTACCCACGACTGGGATCTGATCAACCGCATTGACCAGCACCTCGGAGGGAAGGGTACCGATTCCAATCCTTGGGAGTTCGAGACTCTCCTCGGCCTCGGGCCCGACCGCCTCCAAGCGATGGCCGAGCGCGGCCACCCCACCCGGGAGTACATCGTCTTCGGCACGGAATGGTGGCTCTACGTCTGCAACCGCATCGCCGAAGACCCCCAGCGCCTGCTCCAAGCCCTCGTCGACGCGGCAGCATGACCACCACCTGATCCGGGCCCACGTCATGACGCCTGAGCACACTGCCCTGCGAAGCGCCAGCGACCCGACGGCCAGAGCCGATCCGCCGCAACTACAGCCCCGGGTCGCTGCTGCCTCGCCATCGAGCGCGTGATCATTTCTGTTCTCAGGGGAGAGATCAAGCAGGAGCCACGGGCTTGCCCAACGAAGCGACGTTGTTGCTCGACCTCGACGGGGTGTCCGTCAGACGAGTCGAGCGGCTTGAGGACGGCACCCGCCGGGTGCATCTGGCCACGGCGGAGGAAGCGGCTCGTGCCTGCCCGGAGTGCGGCACCTTCGCCTGGAAGGTGAAGGGCACGGCCCGGACCCGTCCTCGGGATCTTCCCTACGGGGAGCGCGGGCTGGTGCTGTTGTGGCACAAGCGCCGCTGGTGGTGCCGCGAGCCGAAGTGCCCGAGGAAGTCGTTTACCGAGAGCGTCGCCCAGATACCGGCCGGGGCGCGGATCACCACCCGGCTGCCCCAGGCGGCCGGGCGCCGGGTGCGCGATGCCGGCTCCACTGTCATCCAGGCCGCTCGCGACCTGCACCTGTCCTGGCCGACGGTGATGGGGGCCTTCCGTGCATCGGCGCGCGAGGTCGTCGACGTCCCGCTGCCCGAGGTGAAGGTGCTGGGCGTCGACGAGACCCGACGGGGCGGACGAAGTGGGAGCAGGACCCCGACAGCGGCAAGTGGCGCCTGACCCGGGATCGGTGGCACACCGGGTTCGTCGACGCGCTGGGCCACGGCGAGGCTGCTCGGCCAGGTCGAGGGCCGCACCGTCTTCGACGTCCTGGCCTGGCCGTCCACCACGCCGCTGACCTGGCGCAAGAACATCACCCACGTCGCCATCGACATGTCGGCCACGTACCGCGCCGCGATCCGCACCGGCCTGCCCGACGCCATCGTCGTGGTCGACCACTTCCACGTCGTCCAGGTCACCAACAAAATGCTCTCCACACTCCGGCGCCGCACCACCGCCGAGGCCCGCGGACGCGCGGACGCGCCAGTGACCCGGAGTGGAAGGCCAGACGACGTCTCCTGCGCCACCGCGAGGACCTCACCGATGAGCAGTTCGCGAAGATGTGGAACCCGCTGCTGGACAAGGGGCAGATCGGGCAGACGCTGCTGACCGCGTGGATCGCGAAAGAGAGCCTGCGCAATCTCCTCGCCCTGGCCCGCACCGGCGCCGACCGGCACCAAGTCGGCCATGCCCGATGGAAGTTCCTCACCTGGTGCGGACTCGGGCATCCCCGAGGTCGTCCGGCTGGCCGTGACCGTGGACCGGTGGTGGGCGGAGATCGCCGCGTTCCTCGACACCGGCCACAGCAACGCCAAAAGCGAGGGCATCAACCGCGTGATCAAGCTCGTCGCCCGCAACGCCTTCGGCTTCCGCAACGCAGAGGACCAACGCCTACGCACACGCTGCGTCACCACCCGCCGAGCCCGCGGACACCTCCGCACCGCTCAACTTTGAAGACCCCGTTTTTCGGACGTGTCGAGATCCACTTCAGCCGGGGGCACGGCCGCCCAGGAGGCCGTGCCCGTGCCCCGTGCCCGAAGCGGCTTCGGCCGCCACCTCATCCCGCCTGGGTCCGCCTGCGCAGCGCCCGGAACTGGGGGCCGTAGGTGCCCGGGGCGTAGGGGATCTTGGTCTCCATCAGCTCCACGGCCGGATCCTCCAGGCCCCGCATCGCGTGCAGGGCCGCGCCCAGTGTGCGGTGGCCGCCGCCGGCCCAAGCCGCGTCGAGCGTGTCCAGGACGGTGCTGTACGTGGCGTCGAACTGGTAGAGGAGCTGCCCGACCCGCGCTGAGGGGTGGGGCCAGCCGCCCACCGGGACCGGGGCCATGGGGCGCACGTCGGGGAACGGCACGGGGCCGCCCACGTACTTCCAGCCCTCCTCGGTCTCGCGCAACTCCCGACCGTGGTAGATCTCGCCGAACGCGTAGTAGTGCGCGGGGTGGTCGTCCTCGAACGAGTCGGCCGGGGAGCCGGCGGTACCCTCCCCCTGCTCCCTGATGATCCCGATGGCGCGCTCGACGTCCTGCAGGCTCTCCACCGGCCGCAGGTCGTCACCGCCGACGTACCCGGACAACTGCCCGCGCACGGACAGGTCCGGCCGCACGACCTGGAACGCCCTTTGCAGTCCGGCGTAGAACTCACCGACGGTCGGCGCCGCCTGGGCGCTTCTGACCAGCGATTCCTCCGGGGCCTCGATCGCCATCATCACGTCGCGGACGAACGGCTTGGTCAGACCGGAGAGGTAGACCGTGATCCCGGCCCGCACCCCGCCGGGCAGCGGGCCCGGGTAGACGGGCGCCGCGGCCTTGATACGGGGCCTGCCGCCCACGGCCACGAGCAGGTTGCAGACGATGCCCAGGTGGTACATCTCGTCACCGGCGATACGCCGGATCATCCGTGCCACCTCGCTGCCCCGGTCCTTGACGGACCACCAGCCGCACAAGTACGGCGGGATGGTGGCGAGTTCGAGTCCTACGGCGACCTGCAGGGCCGACCTGATCCAGGCGACGCCCCGGGCGTCCTCGGAAACGGCCAGCAGCCGGGCCACGGACCCTAGGCCGGTCGCGGCCGACGGCGCGGCCGACGGCACCGCGGCCGCCTCCGCAGCGCCGGCGACCGCGGCGGGCGCACCGGCCGCCAGGGCCGCCGACGCCAGAAAACTCCTGCGTTTGAAAGGAGCAACCGCCGGGCTGCCCGACTCTTCGCTCATACCCGTCACCCTCGCCTCGGTCGGAAGCCATGGGTCCACCAGGACTGGACAGAACCCGGGCCCTTGTCAACAGCAGGCGAAGCTAGCAGTCACCATGGCGACCACCTGGGCATACAAGCAGCGATACGGCGACCTCCACCCTGTCGGGCCAACGCGCGTGGCTCCGGCGCGCGTCGGGTCGGGTCGCGACGGGCGGTCAGTCGAGGGGATCGAGGGTGAGGTAGGCCTGGCGCGGGTTGCCGTCGTGCACCAGGGACTCGTGGTGGCCCACGTCGTCGAAGGCGAACGCGTACGCCTTGCCGTCGGCCATCTGGGCGTGGATCTTGCGGGCGTAGTGGTTGGTGACGCGGTCCTTGTAGAAGTCGGCGGCTGAGGCGTCGGGCTGGTTGGGGTTGACGAGCAGGGTGGAGCGGTTGAATCCGGCGCACAGGGTGCGTGAGATCGGGCCGCGGACCAGGTCGTTCGGGGCGTCGAGCCGCCTGTGGCAGCCGAAGATCGAGGAGGCGTCGGGTTTCTGGAAGCTGGTGACGGTGGCACCGGCGCCGTTGGTGAAGTTCATGACGCCGCCGGAGACCCTGCCGTAGTACTTGGTGCCCGGCTGGTCGGCGAACGGCGTGACCGTCAGCGTCGAGGTGGCGTACTTCTGCCAGACGCGGTTGATGTAGTCGTCCATGACGGTGGTCGGCAGTGCGCCGGTCTCCAGTCCGTACAGAGGCGACAGGGCACGCAGCACGGTGCCGTCGGGGCGGGTCTGGATCAGGTCGGCCCAGCCTCCGGGCTGTCCTCTCAAGGCGTTGAAGAAGCCGTTGTATCCGCCGGGCTTGAGTCGGCCGGTGCTGGCGGTGGTGCCGTCGGCTCGTTGCACACCGACGGCGTAGGGCGCGGAGAACATGTCGACCTGTGTGCTGTTGATCCACAGACCGGAGTCGTTCAGTGTGTACTCCGACCAGTTGAACAGGATGTTCCGATTGGGGTCGGTCGGGTTCTGCACGGCCGGCTGGACCAGGCCGCCGGTGGTGAGCCTGAACACCAGTTTCTGGCCGTAGGAGAAGTAGACGCGGCCGGAGAACTTCGGCATGCGGATCGTCTTCGACTGTCCCGCCGCCGGGCCCGGGATCGACGCGTCGGGCGCGGGAGTCGGTGGGTTGCCGCCCGCGGGCCAGGGGTGGAACGTGCCGTTCTCGTCGGCCCAGCCCTGCCGTCCGGTCGACAGTTCGGTGCCGAGGTTGTAGATGTACACCTGCTCGCCACGGGCCGAGTTGTTGGTGATCTTCAGAGGGATCGTGGCCGGTACGGCGGCGTGGGCCGGCGTACCCGCTCCGGTGGCGAGCAGTGCGCCGGCGACGGCGGTCGCCAGGGACAAGGCCGCGGCGGCGGTGCGGCGCCCCAGTGTTCGTAACATGCTCTGTCTCCGTTCGACGTCGGCCGATTCAGGAAGTCCTGAGAGCGCTCTCAGATTTGCGTGTTGGTCCGGACCTGTCAATGAGTTGAGCATCGAACCCGTTAGAGCACCGTCGGACCCGCCTCGACCCGGCGCAGCACCGGGGCCAGGCGGGTCCAGGTCGGGTCCGGTCTGGAGCTGTCGTTCGTCCCACCAGGTGGCGCCGGCCTCGTACAGGGGACCGATGAGGTCCTTGGCCCGGGTCGCGTCGGGCGGTGTGGCGCCACCGAGCACGAACTCGAAGGGGCGCTCGGCTTCGGTTGTCCGGTGCTTGCGTACGTAGGCGACGAGGTCCCGCACCTGGGCGACGTCGGGCACCTGACCCTGCCGCCCCTGGTGTTCCACCGGTTCCCCGGACCACAAGCGCCTGAGCAACTCCAGTCCCTCATCCAAGCGTTCGGCGAGAACGCGTGGATCGGTGCTGTCGCCGAAGCTGCCGTACTCGTCCTCGATGGGGCCGCCCAGACCGGCGGCGAAGATCGCCCGGCCACCGCTCAGGTGGTCCAACGTGGCCACCTGTCGGGCGAGTTGCTGCGGACGGTAACGCGGGACGGGCGTCAGCAAGGTCCCCAGGCGGATCCGGGAGGTCGCCAGCGCCGCTGCCGTCAGGAGCATCCAGGGGTCCGCGAAGGGGCGCCCTTGGTGGTACCGGTGCAGCACGTGGTCCCAGACGAAGAGCCCGCCCCAGCCCGCCTGTTCGGCGGCGATCGCCACGGTCGCGACGTTGCGGGGGTCGGCGAAGTCGCCGAAGGCGGGGATGTTGACGGAGAAGCGCATCCCGGCAGGATGCGCCGACCACGTCGACGCGGCAATCGGATGCCAGGGCCGGGGTCGGCTTTCGCGGCCCGCGGCGCCGCACGGTTCCCGACGACAGGTGACCGGGTCCGCTGCCGCTCCCCCGCGGACGAGATGCTGCGCCCGGGGTCGGCGACCATGCTCGCCGGCCGATCTCACGGGCCGGCATCGCGCCGGAGGGACCCCGCCGATTCCGCTCCGGCGGCGAGGCCCCTTCCGTTCCCTCCCCCTGCGGGGAACCGGCGGTGCCGGTCAGGCGCTCCGGGTGAAGACCTCGTTCCTGGTGGAGCCGTTGGAGCAGAGCTTCTTCTCCTCGGCCGTCATCTTGCGGGACTTGACGACGACCGCGTTGTGCTTGCCGTCCGTGCCGTTCGGGGCGGGGCCGGTGATCACATCGGGTACGAACCAGTAGTAGTGGCCCCACTTGGGGTCGTCGTAGTGGGTCTGCCAGGTGCCGGTTATCCGCTGCATCACCTGGGCGCGGGAGATCCAGCCCACCTCGCCCGGCTGCACGGACACCGTGAAGGTGCTGGTCTCCGTGTGCGAGCTCTGCCAGGTGTAGTTGTACGTCGCGGTCACGCTGGCGGTGACGATGCCCTCGATTCCGCCGCCGACGGTGACCGAGCCTCCCACCGAGTGGGAGGAGCCCACGGTGTCGGCCCACGACATCGACTGGGACGCGGGCGAGGCGGTGCAGTTGTAGAGCAGTTCGGAGACCTGGCGGGGCTCGCCGAGGTAAGCCTCTCCGATCTCAGGGGAGTTGAAGGTGCACTTGCCCTCCCCGGAAGCGCAGTCGGCCACGATCTGCTCCGCCGTGGGCTGTTCCTCGGCCGCCGCGGGCACGGCCGCCGCCGCGATCGTCCCGAGAGCGGTCGCGGTCAACGCCAGCGTGCGGCCGCCGTACCGCAGGGCGCGGTTCATCGTCATCGTTGGTGCCTTTCACCTACGTGGGGGGACGGTGACCGTGGTGCCCTCGGTTCTGGCGGGGCCGCGGTCACCGCCTGGTGCCCATGAGGCTCACGTAATCACCGGCCGACCTACACCAAGGAATGGCAAAATCATATTTGATCACCAGAACTGGTGAGCCCTCAACCACCTTGCGCACAGCGGACGTTGACGCAGCCCGACTGCGGGCTCGACGGGCTCGACGGGCTCCGGGGGCAGGCTCTCCGCGCCCTGCCTCCGGCCGACGGGTCATCGCCCCCGCAGTGCGCTCGCCGTCTCTCCGGTGCGCTCGCGCAGCAGGATGCGCAGGGTGTTGGCGTGCTCGTAGCCGACCCTGCGGGCGATGACCTCCAGCGGCAGGTCCGTGGTGCGCAGCAGGTGGGAGGCGCGCTCGACGCGCAGGTCCTGGACGAAGCGGACGGGCGAGGTGCCGAGCGTGCGGCGCACGGAGCGCTGGAGCGTGCGTTCACTGACCCCGACGGCCCGTGCCGCGTCGGCGATCGAGAGCGCCTGGTCCAGGTGCGACCGGGCCCAGCGTTCGAAGGCCGCCAGTGTCGGGTCGCTCTGCGCGAGCGCCGAGGAGATCGTGTACGCCGCCTGCGAGGGGCGCTCGTCGACGACCAGGTAGCGGGCGACGAGCTCCGCGAGGGCCGGGCTGTTCATCCGTACGATCGCGAGCGCGAGGTCGACGTGTCCGAAAGCCGCGCCGGCCGTGGTCACCCCTTCGGACGTGATGACCATGCGGCTCTGGTCGACCGTCACCGCCGGGTAGCGCTTGCGGAAGTACGGGGCGAGCCACCAACTCGTGGTGGCCCGGCGCCCGTCGAGCACTCCGGACTCCGCCAGCAGGAACGTGCCGGTGCAGGCGGAGGCGACGGGGATGCGGCGTTCACGTGTCTGCGCCACCAGTCGGCGCACGGACGCGGACTGCGGGCCCGAGACATGCGCGACCAGGGCCTCGGGCCGCCGTTCGGCCAGCGCCGGCACCAGCAGCAGGTCGGCGTCCTTCGCCGTGTCGGCGGGGAGGGTCTCGACCACGTGCCCCGCGCCCGTGCGAACGCGGCGGCGGAACCCGACCGTGGACACGTTCCAGGCGGGTGGGGGCTCGGGGAGTTCCGCGCGCATGGCGTTGGCCCCGTCGAGCACGTCGAGCAGGGCGGCGAGGCCGGAGTCGAACACCCCGTCGTACGTCAGTACAGCGACATCCATGACGGAAACGGTATCGGATGAGTCGTTTGCGACGCTGGGCGAGGCTGTGGAGGAGGCCTAGGTTCTGTGGTGTCCGGACGACATGGGTGCCCGGTACCGGCACCACCCGTTCATTCGGTGATCACAGACACAGGAGCGCAGCATGACGAAGCTGGGGCTGCTGGCCCGCATCGAGGCCAAGCCGGAGTACGCCGAGAAGGTCGAGGCCCTGCTGCGGGACGCGGTACGGCTCGCGGAACAGGAGGACCACACCGTCACCTGGTTCGCGTTCCGGCAGGGCGCCACGACCTTCGGCGTCTTCGACACCTTCGACGACGAGGAGGGACGCCAGGGACACCTGAAGGGCCGGATCGCGGGCGCGCTCATGGAAGCCACCGAGACCATGCTCAGTGAGGCGCCGGAGATCCGGCCGGTCGACCTCCTCGCGGTCAAGCTGCCCTGATCCCCACCGCCGGGCGGTGGCGCGGTGCCCCGTGCCGCCGCCCGGCCTGCGCCGAGGAGCGGGCAGTGCGCCGGAAGCAGGCACCCGTGCGAAGTGGCACGCTGTCACCAGGGATAGTCGAGGCCGACGAGGCGTATCTGCAGGCCACCCGTCGGACCCGGCAGGGGCGGGAGGTGGGCCGCCGGGGCGGCGGGTGCCCACGACCTGACCTGCCCGTCGCCCGCGACCGGGTCGACGCGTGACGGCCGAGCCGGCTGTCCGCGGCGGAGGGTGCCGGCACCGAGCCTCACAGGCCCGTGACACAGCGGTCCGCTACGGCCAGGGCCGCCGCCATGATGCTGAGCTGGGGGTTCACCTGGGGGCAGCTGGGCAGCACGGAGCCGTCGGCGATCAGCACGCCGCACACACCGCGCAAACGCCCTTCCGGGTCGGCCGGGAACCGCTCGGGGTCGGCGCCGGCGGCAGCCGTACCCGTGGGGTGAAACGCCGAGACATGCAGCTGACGTGCCGTCACTGATGACAGCATGGCATCCAGTTGGGCCTGGCTGCGAGCGCGTGGAGCGTGGGGGACGCCGGTGAGGACCTCTTCGGCGCCGGCGGCGAACAGCAGGCGGCCCATGGCTCGTTGGGCGCGAAGGAGACGGCCGGCGTCACGCGGTGCCAGGTCGTAGCGCAGCAGCGTACGGTCCCTGCCGAGGACTCGGCCCGAGGGCCGGTCGGCGACCATGGCGCCCAGCGTCGCCAGCCGCTCGGTGTCCTCCAGTTCGCGGCGCAGTGCGCGTCCGACGCCCGGCAGCACGAACGAACTCATGCCCGGGGGCGCCGCGGTGGCCTCGATCAGGATGCCGTCGGCCCTCAGCTGCTCCACGCCCACGCTCTGCAGCACGCCTTCCCAGCCGGTGACCGGGCGGCTGAATCGGCCCGCCACGCTGATGGCCGGGTGCACGCTGAGGTTCCGGCCGGTCAGGGGGTGGCTGCCGAGGCCGGAGCGGCGCAGCAGCGGCGGGGTCTGCAGAGCGCCGGCGGCGACCACGACGAGGGGGCTGAGGATCTCCAGTTCGCTGCCGTCGGGGCGGCTCACGGCCACTCCGGCGGCGCGGGGCCCGCCGGGCCGGTCCGGGTCGGTGAGGATCCTGCGTACCCGGGCGCCGGTCACGATACGGGCGCCGGACGCGCACGCCTGCGGCAGCACGGACAGCTGGACGCTCTGTTTCGCGCCGGTGGGGCAGCCGACGACACACTGGCAGGAGCCTCGGCAGCCCGGGGCGTTGCGGCGCAGCGGGGCCGCGGCCCAGCCGAGCTTTCTCGCGCCGGCGAGTGCCAGCAGCCCGTTGTCGCCGAGGACGTCCAGTGGCTGCGTTGCCACCCGCAAAGTGCGTTCCACCTCGTCGAGATGTGCGTCGAGGTCTTCGGCCGCGGCGAATCCGTGGCGGCCCGTCCAGCGGGACAGAACATGGTCCGGGGTGCGGTAGCAGGTTCCGGAGTTGACGACGGTGGTGCCGCCGACCGCGCGGCCGACGGGCAGGACCA
This sequence comes from Streptomyces sp. NPDC001920, assembly GCF_053594495.1. NCBI lineage: Bacteria > Bacillati > Actinomycetota > Actinomycetes > Kitasatosporales > Streptomycetaceae > Streptomyces > Streptomyces sp. NPDC001920. Next base: position 41,837 of record NZ_JBSFEP010000020.1, on the reverse strand, counting down.
GCAAAGGACTGCCGAGGGCGAGGGTGGCCCCGCCGTCCCGGTAGAGGTCGGTGAAGCGGTCGAGCGGGGTTCTGCGCCCGAACGACGCGGTGGTGTGGTGCTCTCCCTCCTCGACGATGACGACGCGCATCCCGGCGCGTGCCAGTGTGCGGGCGGCCATGGCGCCGCCGGCCCCCGATCCGACGACGACGGCGTCGGCGGTGGAACGTGTCGGCCAGGCCTGCGAGGGGGTGCAGTCGAGCGGCGGGTCGTCGGGGGCGGCAGACGAGGGCGGGGGGCCGTGCCGCAGCGTCCGTTCAGTGCCGGCCGCCAGCAGCACCGGCACCTTGACCGCGTCCAGGAGGGGCAGCAGGGCGCGGTGGGAGGCGAGTCGGGCCAGGAGGCGGTCCCGTTCGGCGGCGCCGAGCGAGCTCAGCCGACGGCCGGTGCGGGCCACGGCGTAGCCGTCGATCGCCGTCGTCGCGCCGCGTACCGCTGTGCGTGCCGGGGCGGGCATGGCCGCCAGGAGGGTTTCGAGGCGGCGCGGCACCGCTCGCATCCACTCGGCCGAGCCGTCGTCGGCGAGCAGGGCCGCGGCGAGCGCGGCGAGGGTGGAGGCAGGCGCGGGGGTCATCGGTCGCCGACCTCCGCGTGCGCGGTGCCCGAGAGCAGCCATTCGGCCTCCTGCCGCCACCTGCCCCACCAGCGCTCCAGGCTGACCACCGCGTCCGCGGTCTCGCTGTTGCGGCACACCGCGCGGGAACCGTCGGGGTCGGTGTAGTCGAGCGCCAGCGTCCGCTCCGGCGGCTGGGTCACCCGCACCCGGATGCGACGCCTGCCCACGCGGCCCGCCACACGCCACTCGGGCAGTGCGATGTCCGCCCGGAACCGGCCGGCGCCCGCCCAGCCCACCGCGGTGCGCTCCGCGCGCCCGGGCCAGACGCGTCCGTCACGCAGCAGCCGCAGGAACACCAGCGGGGGCAGTCTGTCCAGTCCGGGCCGCATGGACACGGCGGCGACGATCTCCAGGACGTCACCGCCGCCCAGGTCCGCGTGCAGCCAGGCCCAGCGCCGCGCGTTGCCGTGCCCGTAGATACGGGCGCTGGCGCCGACGGCCCCGTCGAGCCGCAGCTCTTCGTCGCCGTACCGGACGAGTCCGCCGTAGCGGCAACGGGCGTACGGCAGCATGTGGCTGGCCGGCAGCCAGGGGCGGCGCCAGGACCAGCGGGGGAAGGTGTGGAGCGGGGCGCCCTCGGGGTGCTCGGTGAGCGACCAGCTGAACTTCCCGGCCGATCCGGTGAGTTGACGGGGGCCGACCTGGACGCCGTCGATGGCGAAGCCCTGGGGTCGTGCGGTGAACGGTACGCGGCCGAAACGGGCGTGCTCGACGGGGCCGTCCTTGGGGAAGACGGCGATCCAGCCGTGCGCCTCGGCCCCGGAACCGTCCGAGGGCGCGACCACTTCGTGGTGCAGCCAGACTCCGCTGCCGGTCGCCGGATCGGTCAGGGTCGTGTACCAGACCTCCGTCCGCCCGGGTTTGCCGTCCCAGCGCGCCGTGAGGTGCCGATCGGCCTCCGGTGCGGCCGCGCGCGGGAAGCGGAAGCTCGCGAGGAAGGGCAGCAGGCCGGTGGCGAGCGGGAAGCGCAGCGTGCCCTCGCCCACCCGGTCGCCGTCCTCGTACAGGGTGTACGGCAGGACGGTCATCGACGCGACCGGACGCGCGGGCCTGACGGACTTCCAGCCGTCCAGTTCCAGGCGCCTGCCCTCCAGGGTGAAGGTGATCCGGTAGCGGATCCTGCGGCGGGCCAGCGGCGAGATCTCCACCTCCCCCTGGGCTTCGGCGTCGTCCGCCCGCCCCGCCACCCGTATCCGTCCCGTCAGTCGCGCCCGTGTCGTGCGATGGGGCAGCAGCACGGCGTCGGCCCGGGCCACGAGGTCCAGTCGGACCGGGCGCTCGTGCTCCTCGTCGGCCATGCGCACCCGGCCCAGCAGCGTCTCCCGGAAGACCGTCGCGCGTGCGGTCACGAGGCACCGTCCCCGTGTTCGCGGGGGCCCGCCAGGCCTTCGAGCATGATGCGCTCGGTCGCCGAGAGGTAGGCGCCCGCGGCGACGCGCGCCGCTTCCTGGTCACCGGCGGCCACGGCCTCGACGACAGGTGCCAGACGGTCGTATGCGGCCCGCGCGTCCATGAAGGGCGTGACAAGCGCCGCGCGCACCGGCAGGTAGGCGTTGAACAGGGTGTTGGTCAGCAGGACGTACACCCGGTTGCCGGTGGCACGGGCCAGGGCCCGGTGCACCTCGGCGTCCGCCAGTTGCACGTCCTCGCCACCGGCCGCGTCCCGCACGGCCGCCGTCAGCAGCCGCAGTTCGGTGACCTGGGCGGCGGTGGCGCGAGCGGCGGCGCGTTCCGCGATCAACGCTCCGATGCTGCGGCGTACTTCGAAGATCTCGCCGATCCAGTCGGGGCTGTGGCGGACCAGCATGGGCAGCAGATCCGCTCCGCCGAGGCGCAGGAAGTCCCGTACGCGGGTCCCCACTCCGTGCCGTGTCTCCAGAAGTCCCGCGTGCACCAGCCGGCCGAAGGCATGCTTGAGCGTGGTGCGGTTGACCCCGAACTCGTCGGCGAGTTCGCGTTCCGGAGGCAGGTAGGTGCCGGCCGGGTGCTGCCCGGCGAGGATCTGCTGGCGCAGGCGGTGCTCCAGGACATCGACGATGCTTTCGCGTGGCAGTGCGGGCATCCCGGCTCCCCGTTCCTTCGGTGGTCCAGTGGCTCAGTGGCTCAGTGGATGAGCCACTGAACCACTGAAGTCGACGGCGCGTCAATGGGTCTGGCCCGGCGACGAGTTGCGCGGCCGGTGTCCGGGGTTCGACTCCTCCGGCATCACCGCCGCCCTGCTCGCCGCCCGCCGGCACGCCCTGGCAGCCGAGGCCGACGTCGCCCTGGAGCGCGTACCGCCGAGTCTGCTGCGCGTGCTGTCCCTGGCCGGTCCGGACCGTGTGTTCACGCTGCGCCCGGCCGGGGGCGCCGCACCGTGAGCCGCCGACCGGATCGTGGCGGGGGGGGTCACCTCGGCGAGCGAGCGGGGTGGGCCGGGGAGGCGAGGAGGCTGCGGAGGTCGATGACGCGGTAGCCGCGGGACGCGACGCCGTCGAGGATCCGGGGCAGTGCCTGGGCGTCGAGCACTTCGGTGCGGCCCTCGGACGCGCCGACGTGCATCTGCAGGATCGCTCCTGGGCGCAAAGCGTCCAGCGCCCTGCGCACCGCCTGGTCCACGGTCATGCCGCCCTCGGCGCCCATCCACCCGTTGGTGTCGGTGGTGAACTCGATGTCCGCGAACCCCAGGGCGTTGACCTCCCTGATCTCCTCGGGACCGGTCTCGCCGTAGGGGAACCGGAAGAACGGGGTCAGGGCCCGTCCGGCCCCGGCCGCGCGCAGGGCCTGGTCGGCTGCCCGAACCTCGCGCTGCCGCGCGGCCGCGGTCAGGTCCCGGAAACGGGGGTGGCTGTAGGAGTGGTTGCCCAGGCCGTGCCCCGCCGCCGCGATCCTCCTGATCGCCGCGGGGTGCCGGTCGGCGAAGTCGCCGGTCGGGAAGAACGTGGCCGGGGTGCGTCGGCTGGTGAGTTCACCGAGGGCGTGGTCCAGGCCGGCGTCGTTCCAGGCGGCGTTGAAGGTCACGGCGGCGATCCGGTCCTGGGTGCGGACCCGGCGGTTCTCCGATCCGAACAGCGCCCGCAGGCCCTCCTCACCCGCGGCCACCGCCCGGCGCGGTGAGTCAGCTCGGTCCGGGAGGTCAGCCTGGTCCAGGGCGTCAACCTGGCGCCGCGCGTCAGCCTGGTCCCGGACGTCAGCCTGGTCCCGCGCGTCAGCCTGGTCCGGGACGTCCGTGAGGCCCGGCACGCACGGTGGCAGCGCCCACCGGGCGCAGAGAATCCCCGCGGCGGCCAGGAAGGGCCGACGGGGTACGAGACGGGGTGCGGCGAGGGAAGAACGTTTTTCCATGCCCCTGCCATCGGCGTGCCCTCGCCCCCGCTTGAGCGGGCGCCGGCCGCACGCGGGCGCCTGCTCCGCCCAGGCGGCTGGCCGGAACCGGCAAGGACCCGCGGCAGGGCTTCGGCAAGCACCGCCGCTCGCACGAGGCGAAGCTCGGCGGACAGGTGCGGGCGGTTCGCGAGCGGCTGGCCCAGCTGCGGCGCGATCCGGTGGCGGCGCCGCCGCAACCGCTGCGGTTCACGGCGGCACCGACCGCTGCGGTCGGCGGACGTCCCGCCGAGCGTCCGCTCGCCGAGCTGGACGGCGTCGTGGTGGGCGAACGGCTGTGTCCCAACGGGCCGTTGAGGATCGCGTTCGGGCAGCGGACTGCTGGTGACGGGCGGGAACGGGGCGGGCAAGACGACCCTGCTCCGGGTCCTGGCGGGCGACCTGGAACCCGATGCGGGCACGGTGTCCCGCCCCGCCCGGATCGGGTACCTGGCGCAGGAGCTGCCCCGCGCGCTCCAGCCCGCTGCCGCTGCTCGACGCGTTCGCGGCCGGGCGGCCCAAAGCGCCCAAGGAGTATGCCGAAGTGCTGCTGGCGATGGGCCTGTTCCGCGAGGAGGATCTGCATGTCCCGGTCGCGGCGCTGTCCGCCGGACAGCAGCGGCGCCTGCAGATCGCGCGCCTGGTGGCGTCGGCAGCCACCCGACCGCCGTCGCCGGCATGGCCGTCGCGCCCGGCCCGCAAATCTCCTCGTCCTCGACGAGCCGACGAACCACATCGCGCTCGACCTCGTCGAGGACCTGGAAGCGGCACTCGCCGGCTGCCCCGGGGCGGTCGTGGCGGTCTCGCACGACCGCGGGTTCCGGCGGGGCGGTTCGAGGGCGAGCGGCTGGAACTGAGCGCCGGCCGCAGGTGCTGACTGGCCGGGCCAGGGCCTGGCCGGGTCAGTCCTCGGCCGGTACGACGCGGGTCACCTTGCCCTTGGTGTCGGTCTCCAGGAAGCCGGTCGAGTACTCGTCGGTCAGGTAGACGGACATTCCGGCCGCGGTCCCGAAGAGGTCGTCGGGCAGTCTCACCGTCACGTAGCGCAGGTTCGGCTTGTCGACGTTGACCTTCTTCTTCGCCTCTTCGAGGAGCGCCGGAACCCTGTCCCAGTCGAACTCGTCGAGGGTGACGGGCTGATCGCCACCGGACAGGGTGCCGCTGATGATGCCCTTCTCCACGCCCCTTCCGGGACGGTACGTGTAGGAGTCGTGCTTGGTGTCGCTGCCCTTGACCATCACCTCGGCGGACACGTAGTCGTCGTAGACGGTGAAGTCCCCGAACCTGTCCCGGCCGGTCTCCTTCTTCAGCGCCTCGATGGCGGCGCGGATGCGGTCCGGCGTGAGCATGCTGGCGGTGTCCGCCTCCTGCGGCTGCTGGGCGGCCGGCACGGGGGTGGTCGGCGCATCGGTCGGCTTCCGGGCGGAGGAGGTCGTCGAGGGCGACGTGGCGCCCTTGTTCGAGCCACCCGCGTCGCCCCCGGGAGGCAGCAGCCACCACAGCAGGGCCGCGGCACCGGCGAGCGCGGTCCCCGAGACGCCCAGCACCACGGCCGGGCGGCGGCTGCCCCGGCCTGCCGGCCGCACGGGCGTGGTCATCGGCTGGGGCGGTACCTGTCCGGGTCCTGGATAGACCGGCGGGGGCCCGAAGCCGGCGGGGGTGGCCGTTTGCCGTGGGTCGGGGACTCCGGGGGCGGCAGCTGGGCCGAACCCGGGGGACGTGACACCGCCGTACGGCCCGAACGTGGTCGGCGGGGCGGCTGCCGGCGGCGACGACGTGGCCGAGGGGGCCGGGCCGGGCGGCGGCATCAGCGGGAAGGAGGTCGGCTCCTCGCGGACCTGCCCACCGGACGGCGCCGACTCGATCTCGGCCAGCCTCCGGTCCAGTTCGGCGGCGGACGGCCGCGCCGACGCGTCCCGTACGAGCACGCTCATCAGGACGTCGCCGAGGGCGCCGGCACGCGTCGGCGGCGGTACGTCCTCGTGGAGCACCGCGGCGAGCGTGGCCAGGGTGGTGCCCCGGCGCAGCGGGTGGCTGCCCTCCACGGCGGTGTACAGCATCATCGCCAGCGACCACAGGTCGGAGGCGGATCCGCCCTCCTGCCCCGAGATGCGCTCAGGTGCCATGAAGTCGGCCGTGCCGATGATGGAGCCGGTGGCGGTGAGGCTGGTCGACTCGCGGATCGCGGCGATGCCGAAGTCCGTGAGGACGGGTCTCCCGTCGGGCCGCAGCAGGACGTTGGCGGGCTTGACGTCCCGGTGCTGGATGCCGGCGTCGTGCGCGGCGGTCAGGGCGGCCAGCACTCCCCTGCCGATCCGCGCCGCCTCGGCCGGGGGCATCGGCCCCTGAGCCAGCCGGTCGGCCAGCGAGCCGCCGCTGACCAGCTCCATCACGATCCACGGGTACGTGCCTTCACCGCCGTCGACTATGTGGTGGACGGTGACGACGTTCGGGTGGTCGATCCGGGCCAGGGCCCTCGCCTCGCGCAGCACCCGCTCGCGCAGCATCCGCGCGCCGTCCGGATCGTACTCGGCGAGGTCCACGTCGGGCGGACGGACCTCCTTGACCGCCACCAGCCTGTGCAACGCCAGATCCCTGGCCCGCCAGACCGTCCCCATCCCGCCGCCCCCGAGGCGGCCCTCCAACTCGAAGCGCCCGTCGACGACGCGTCTGCCGGGACCTCTGTCACCCTCACTCATGGGCGGGAGCTTAGCCGCCACCACCGACACCTCTCGCACCCCCCGTACCCGCTCTGACCGGCGAACTCTCCGCGTGACGCGGAGGGCCGCGCAGCAACCGCTGTCTACTCCCCGCATCCCACAGCCGGCGCGGCGGCACCGGCCGCGCCGGGTCGCGCACGTCCGGTACGGCCGCCCCCGTCATGCCTTCAGGTGAAGCCGCCGAGGCCGCACGGACCGACCGGTCCCGGTGGCTGAACCTGTGGGTGGGCGAGGGGCGTTGAGGGATCGTCGGGGGCGTGGCGCGGCCGGTCGCACGGCGTGACACCGGACGTGTCCGCTCCCGTACAGTCCGTGGCAGCAGTGTTCCGCGCGGCAGACCCGGCGGTGTGCCCGCCCTCACCAGGAGACGACACATGGACACCGAAGCCGGCCTCGGCTCCCTCCCGCACGCTCCCGCGACGCGGCGTCCGGTCCCCGAAGCCGAGCCGGGTCTCGTACGGTCGTGGCAGGCAGGGGGAGGTCAACTGGTGGAGTTGCTGACGCGGGTGCGCCAGGAGGTCGGCGGCGTCGCCGCGTTCCGCCTCGGGCCGAACCCCACCGTGCTCGTCACCGATCCCGACGCCGTCCAGCACGTGCTCGCCCGGCACCCGGAACGCTACGTCAAGCGCTCGCACCGCGCCCGCCTCCTGGTCGGCGACGGCGTCCTGTCCGCGACCGGCGAGGCGTGGAAGCGGCAACGGCGTCTGCTGCAGTCCCAGTTCACGGGTACGGGGATGCGCCGCTACGAGCGGCGGATCACCGAGGCGGCCCGGACCACCGCCGAGCGCTGGGAGTCGTACGCCCGTACCGGACAGACCTTCGACGTCGGGCAGGAGATGCGCCGCTTCGCCCTGGACGCCATCTGGCGCTCCCTGACCGGTCATGCGCTGGATGACGCGACCGAGCGCGAACTGGAAGCCGTCTCGGCGGTGGGCGCCGCGCTCCCCACGCTGCCCGCCGACGTCACGGACGCCGAGGCCGCCGTCGCCGCCGACCTCGCGCGGATCGACGAGGTCGCCCGGCGCGCCATCGAGGCCGCCCGCCGCGGGACGGCCGGACCGGACGGTCCGGGCCTGCTGCACGTCCTGATCGACGCCGCCGGTGAACGCCCCGAGTACACCGACCGGCTGATCCGCGACGAACTGGTCACGCTGCTCGCGGCCGGGCACGAGACCACCGCCACCACCCTGACCTGGCTCCACCTTCTCCTCGACAAGCACCCTGCCGCCCGGGAACAAGCCCTCGACGCGGGCGAGGAAGGCTCGGCGGAACGCCGCGAGGCCGTACGGGCCCTGGTCCACGAGGCCCTGCGGCTCTACCCCTCGGCATGGCTGCTCCCCCGCCACGCCGCCGAGGACGACCTCCTCGCCGGACACACCGTCGAGGCGGGCACCGACGTCCTGGTCTGCCCGTACCTCACCCACCGCGACCCCGAACTGTGGCCCGCTCCGGAGCGCTTCGACCCCCGGCGCTTCACCGCACCGGACGGGCGGCCCGGCCACCCGGGCGCCTACTTCCCCTTCGGCATCGGTCCGCGCGCCTGCCTCGGAATGCAGTTCGCGCTCAAGGAGTCGACCGTCCTGCTGGAGCACCTGCTGCCGGTCCGTACCCCGGTCCTCGCGGCCAACCCCACAAAAGCCCGGTTCGGCTTCACCGTCCGCCCCGACGGACCCGTGCCCGCCACCCTGGCGCCGCCGCGGGCCTGAACGGGCGGGTGCAGCGATCCCGGTCGCGGTGCGACGGCCGTATGACATCATCCGCTGTCATGTCCCCGTTGTCCGCGTACTCGTCAAGTCCCGTCGCCCGTCCGCGAGTCGTCCTGCTGGTGAGTGTCCTGCTGATGCTGCTCGTGGCGCAGGGCGGCACCGGGGCCGGTGCCGCCCCGGCCTCCGCGGCCGGGGCGCGGAGCACCGACGCCGCAACCCCCGACCGGCCGCGCTACGACGTGGCGCTGCGCGCCGACGCCGACGGCTCGCGCTGGACGGGCCGGCAGCGGGTGTCGTTCCGCAACGGCTCAAACCGGCCGCTGCGTGAGGTGTACGTACGCCTGTGGGGCAACGGCGTGGACGGGTGCGGCAGGCCCGGCGTGCCCTCTCCGGTCCGGGTGACCGGGGTCCGCGGGGGCGTCGCCGGCCGGCTCACCGTGGGCTGCACGGCACTGCGCATCGCGCTGCCGAAGCCACTCACGCGGGGCGAACGCACCGCCGTCTCCTTCGACGTGTCGGTCACCGTGCCGAAGCGCAACGACCGCTTCGGCCGCGAGGGCGCCTTCCGTTTCCTGGGCAACGCGCTGCCCGTACTCGCCGTGCGCGACGCCACGGGATGGCACCTGGACCCGTACGTGTCCACCGGGGAGAGCTTCTACGCCCTGGCCGGCGACTTCCGGGTGGCGCTCGACCACCCCTCCGCCCTGAAGATCCCGGCGACCGGCCGCACCTGGACCCGTACCGGCGATCACGGGCGCAGCCTCACGTTCAGCATCGCCCACCGGGTACGGGACTTCGCCTGGGCCGCCGGCCCGTTCCGCACCGCCGAGGAGACCACACCCGGCGGTGTGCGGGTGCGGTCGTTCTGGGCTCCGGGCACCTCCGCCGAAGGGGTGCGCCTCAGCCGCGAGGAGGGCGCCGCCGCCGTCGACCGGTTCGGCGAGGAGTTCGGCCGCTACCCGTACGGTGAGATCGACCTCGTGATGACGAGCCGGTTCGGCGGCGGCATGGAGTATCCCGGCCTGGTCCTCCTCGGCACGACCGACGAGGGCAGCGCGGTCGTCCACGAGGTCGCCCACCAGTGGTGGTACGGGATCATCGGCAACGACGAGTACCGGGCACCCTGGCTGGACGAGAGTTTCGCGCAGTACGCCACCGCGCGGTTCTACGGCTGGGAGACCGGTGACTGCTGGTCGGACGTCCAGTGGCCGAGCAGCCGTACCGCGCTGACCGGTTCGATGGCGTACTGGGCCGAGAACCCGGGCGACTACCACCTGATCTACTCGGCCGGCCCCTGCGCTCTCGCGGACCTGGAGCGCACGCTCGGTGCCGACACGATGGCCGGGCTTCTGCGCCGGTACGCCCGTGACCACTGGTACGGCGTGTCGACGACGGCCGACTTCAAGAAGGCCGCGCAGTCCGTGACGGACCAGGATCTGAGCGGGTTCTGGAAGCAGCACCGGATCCGCTGAGGGGCCGCTCCCAAGCCGCGCAGCTTGTCGGGGACCGGCGGACGCGGCGTCCGCGGTCCGCCGTTCAACCGTGCTGTTGGTATGGACCTGACAGGTCCACGACGATAAACTCTGCCCGACCTGAGTGAGAGCGCTCTCAGACTGCGGTTGTTCCACCCCACCTCGTTGGAACGACGAAGGGCAACTCCCATGAGACGCACCAGACTCACGTACGCCTGCCTCGCCGCGCTGCTCGCGTTCGGCGGCTGGACCGCCGGCGGCGCCGGACCGGCCTCCGCGAACGACTCCGCGGCGACGGCGGCCGGATCCGCGCCCATCTCCGCCGGGATGCTGCAGGCCATGCAGCGGGACCTCGGCCTGTCGAAGGAACGGGCCGAGGCCCGACTGGCCGCGGAACGCGTCGCCCTCGGCATCGCGGCGAAGGCGCGCGAGGCGGCCGGATCCGCCTACGGCGGCTCGTGGTTCGACGCGCGGAGCGAGCGGCTCACCGTGGCCGTCACCTCGAAAGCGCCGCCCGCGACCGTACGGCAGGTGCGGGCCACCGGAGCGACCGTGCGCACCGTCACGCACAGCGCGCGGGAACTCGACGCGACCCAGGCCCGCATCGACCGGCTCTCCGCCCCGCCGGGCGTGAGCGGCTGGCACGTGGATCCGGTGGCCAACACGGTCGTCGTGAACGTCGTCCGGGACCGGCAGGCGGACAACGATGTCCGGCGGTTCGTGGCGCGCGCCCTCGAAGCCGGCCCCGTCACCGTCGGCACCGTGGCCGCCGCGCCCCGCACCTTCGCGGCGGGCACGGTGGGCGGCGACCCGTACTACACCGGCAACGTCCGCTGCTCCATAGGCTTCTCGGTGCACGGCGGTTTCGTCACCGCGGGGCACTGCGGCCGGCAGGGAGCCTCCGTCAGGGGCTGGGACGGTTCCCACATCGGGACCTTCCAGGGCTCCTCGTTCCCGGACAACGACTACGCCTGGGTGAGCGTCGGCAGCGGCTGGTGGACGGTGCCGGTGGTCCTCGGCTGGGGCACCGTCCCCGACCGTCTCGTGCGCGGCTCGGCCGAGGCCCCCGTCGGCACCTCCGTATGCCGGTCCGGCTCCACGACGCACTGGCACTGCGGCACCGTGCTGGCCAAGAACGAGACGGTCAACTACAGCCAGGGCGCGGTGCACCAGATGACGAAGACCAGCGTCTGCGCGGAACCCGGCGACTCCGGGGGTTCGTTCATCAGCGGCGACCAGGCACAGGGGGTCACGTCGGGAGGCTGGGGCAACTGCTCGGGCGGCGGCCAGACGTGGTTCCAGCCCGTCAACGAGATCCTCGCGCGGTACGGGCTGCGGCTGCACACGGCCTGACCCGGCGGCCGGACGAAGGAGACGGCTTCTTCGTCCGGCCCGCCGGCCACAAACCCGAGCCGCTGCCCGGCCGACGGCATCCGTACGGCAGGATGAGATCCATGAGCGTAGTCAAGATCAACGTACTCACCGTCCCGGCCGAGCAGCGCGAGACGCTCGAGAAGCGGTTCGCTTCCCGTGCGCACGCCGTGGAGAGCTCCGACGGGTTCGAGTGGTTCGAACTCCTGCGCCCCGTCGAGGGCACCGACAACTACCTCGTGTACACGCGCTGGCGTGACGAGGAGTCCTTCCAGGCCTGGATGGAGGGCCCCATGAAGGCCGCCCACCAGGGCGGCGGGGCGGACAGCGCGGACCGCCCGAAGCCGGCGGCGAGCGGATCCACCCTGTGGTCCTTCGAGGTCGTCCAGCAGGCGGCACCGAAGAACGGCTGACGCTTTGGCTGCGGGCTCGGTGGGGCCGGCCGGTCGACGGGCCGCGCCGGCCTCATCGGGTGTCGCGGGCGACCAGTAGGGTCGGATCCATGGACGCTCTCTTACCCTTTCCGATCATCCTCGCTCCGAGGGCGGGGCGCTGACCATGCGGGCCTTGCTGTTCGTCGGCGCGAGCGTCGTCGCGCTGGGCGCCGTCGCGTTTCTGGCGGACCGGGCGCTGCTCGCGCTGGAGGCTCGCGGCTGGGTCTACTGGCGCAGGACCAAGACCCTGTCCTCCATCGGAGCCGACGTCGCGCAGGAGATCGCTCCGGGGTCCCAAGCCCTCAAGCGGGCGATGGAGCAGGAGCGCGTGCGCAAGAACGTCAGGCCTGCTCAGGAGCCGCCCTTCCAGGTGGACCTGGACAACGGCACGGTGCGTATCCGCCGACCGGGCCGGTAACGCGCCTTCGCCCCCCAGCAGCCAACGCCCACTCCTTCTCCGGGTGTTCGGTGGGCACCGGTGCGACCCTTCAGGGCCAGGAGCGTGGGTCGGGAACGGGCAAGCGGCCGGCTGACCGTGATCGACGGGATGGGTCGCGGCCGCCCCGGCGGCACCTGTGAGGCGGTGGTTGGTACTGCCCGTCAGGTGTTCGGCCCGGGTGGCTTCGTGACGTCGGGAGGCGTTGCTGCGAAGTGGGCAGCCGGTTGCCGAGACACGCTCCTAGCGCCCTGAACTCGGCGGCAGGGCCCGGCCCTTGTGCCCGCGGTGCGGTCGGCTGCACGCCACCAGGACGACGGTGACGCTGATCAGCAGTGACCAGGCGACGATCTTGTCCACGCCGACGGGCTCCCAGCCGTCGAGTTGGTAGGGGTAGCGCCAGGCGCCCAGGTAGGTGGCGAGGTTCTCCGCGACCCACAGGAAGAAGCCGATCAGGAAGAAGGCGAGGGCGAGCGGCATCCGCCGGGGTGCGCCGCGCACCGTGAAGCGCGCCGAGGTGCCCGTGGTGACGGCGAGGAGCAGGCCGGCCAGGAGCCACCGTGCGTCGGGCAGCCAGTGATGGCTGAAGAAGTTGATGTAGACGGCCGCCGCCACCAGGGCCGTCGAGCGCGGGCGGTAGCGCACCAGCTCCAGGTCGAACAGGCGCCAGGCACGGCAGACGTAGCTGCCGACGGCCGCGTAGAGGAACCCTCCGTACAACGGGACGCCCGCGAACTTCAGGACGGCCGGCTCCGGATAGCTCCAGGACCCGAGGGACACCTTCACCAGTTCGAACGCCAGGCCGATGACATGGCAGATCGCGATCACCGCCACGTCCCGGCCGTTCTCCCAGCCGCGCAGCCAGAACAGCAGGGTGAGCAGCACACCGTAGGCGACGAGCAGGTCGTACCGGGCTATGGGCAGGCCGGGCAGCAGTGCGGACGCCGCCACGCCGGACAGCAGGGCGATGGCGAACGCGCACGCCCGGGTCTGTGTCCACGCGAAGTCGAGCAGTTGACGAACCGATGAGGCCATGGGGCCCGTGACGCTTGTGGTGACCATGATGTGATCGAGGACGGTTCTGCGCCCCCCGCGGTTGCCGGGCCCGCGCGGAAAATGCGTTGCGACCGCCTTCCTCTCCCCGGACGCTGAGCCCATGTCCTACACCCTTCGCCCGGCCGGCCTCACCGACGCGGCCGCCATCACCGACCTGCTCAATGAGGTCGACCGGATCGAGATAGGCCGGCCCGAGACCGATCTGCACACCGTCGAGGCCGATCTGAAACGGCCCGACGTCGATCTGGAGCGCGACTCCTGGCTCGCCTTCCACGACGGCCGGCTGGTGGCCTACGGGCTGCTGTGGGACGAGTCGGCGGGCGAACGCGTCGACATCGACCACTACGTGCTGCCCGAGCACCAGCACGCCGGGCAGCTCCTGCTGGACGCGATGGAGGTCCGCGCCCTGGACCGGGCCCGGGGGAACGGGGCGGCCAGGGCGGTGGTGCACCTGCACCTGAACACCGAGCCCACCCTCGACACCGGCCTCATCGAGAAGCGGGGCTGGTCCGTCGTACGCCGCTATCACGTGCTGCGACGGCCGGTGGACCCCGCAGCGGACCTCGTGCCGGAGGTGCCGTCCGGCGTTCGGCTGCGGTCGTGCGTCGAGGAGGCGGACCGGGCGCGCGTCCATGCCCTGTACCAGTCGAGCTTCGCCGAGCACTTCGACTTCCAGCCCCGCGGCTACGAGCAGTGGCTGCAGGACGTCGACGCCGATGTGCTCGACTGGTCGCTGGTGTGGATCGCCGCTACCGAGGAGCTCGGGGACGTCGGCTTCCTGCTCGCCCGCGACGACCGTGAGGCGATGGGCTGGATCAGGAGCCTCGGCGTCGTACGTGAGGCCCGTGGGCTGGGTCTGGGCGGGCTGCTGCTGCGGAACGCGTTCGCGGCCTTCGCCGCTCGCGGGCGGGACACGGTGGGACTCGGGGTGGACACCTCCAACGCCACCGGTGCTCCGGCTCTCTACGCCCGCCATGGCATGGCGGTGCATTACGCCGTCGACACCTGGGAGGCCGTCCTGCCGTGACGTCCCGAAGCGACGGCACCGGGGCGTGAGCCCTGCCCGGGGCAGCCGGCCGTAGCCGGGGGCGCCTCATGGCACCGGCCGGGGACGGCGGCGCGGTGCGGCCGCTGCCGGCCCGGCCGGATCATGGCCGCCGTGGGGCTGGCCCGCCGGGGCGCCGCGCAGGGGCGCGCGGTGGCCGAGGCCGACGTCTGCGGATCCAGCGCGTCGGCGCGGCACCGGTGGCTCGCAGGGGCCGGACATCCGTGATCCAACCAGCGCGCGTGGGGCGGGAGTCGTACGAAGTCCTGCGCGGGACAGGGGAGTTGGATGGTTCGGCGTATCCCTGCGCACCGTGCCGGCGCGGCCGGAAAACGCTTGGACGCGGCACTCGTCGGCGCGGGACACTGCCGGACTCGAATCGAAATCCACACGACCGTTGCGGCGATGGCCCCTGCCCGCGGTAGCGCGTGGCCGGCTTCCGCCGCCGGACAGGACCAGGGGTGGGATGGGAACGTCCGAATCTCGCAGGGTTCAGCCGGGCAAACGCTCGGTGCTGCTCGCACTTCGTCACTACGGACGGGAGTTGGCCCGGCTCCGCCGGCTGACGGTACCCGCGATGTCGCTCTCGGCGCTGGGCAACATCGGAATCAACTACGTCGCGCCGCTCATCGTCGCCAAGCTCGTCGGTGACCTGGCCGGCGACGAGGACGTCACGGTCGCCTCGACGCTGCCGTACGTCCTCGGGTTCGCCGGTGTGCTGCTGTTCTCGGAGGCGCTGTGGCGCATCGCCCTGCACTGCCTCAACCGTCTCGACGCCTTGGGCATCGAGCATCTGTATGTGATCGGGATGGACGAGTTGTTCGCCAAGGACGCCGCGTTCTTCCACGACAACTTCGCCGGATCGCTGACCAAGCGCGTGCTGAGCTTCGCCTCGCGTTTCGAGCAGTTCGTCGACACGCTGACGTTCCAGATCGTGGGCAGCTTCGTGCCGTTGGCCTTCGGGGCGGTGGTGCTGTGGCGCTACGAACCGCTGCTCGTGGTCGGGCTGCTGGTGATGATCGCGCTGACGGCGGTGTGCGTGGTGCCCCTGATCCGGCGCCGACAGGCGCTCGTCGACGAGCGGGAGGAGGCGATCGCCCGGGTGTCGGGCCATGTCGCCGACAGCCTGATGAACATGGACACGGTGAGGGCGTTCGCCGCCGAGGGACGCGAGGCCGCCGAGCACCGCTCCCGGGTCGCGACGTCGCGGCGCCTGACCCTGCGGTCCTGGGACTACGGCAATCTGCGCATCGACACGTTCGTCGCGCCGATGTCCGTGCTGACCAATGCCCTGGGGCTGCTGCTCGCGGTCACTCTGAGCGGGGGCGAGCACGGCGTGGAGGCGGTCGTGGTGGCCTTCACCTACTACACCAACGCGACGCGGATCATGTTCGAGTTCAACCAGATCTACCGTCGGCTGGAGAGCTCGATGACGGAGGCCGCCCAGTTCACCGAGTTGCTGCTGACTCCGCCCACCGTGCTCGATCCGCCGCAGCCGCAGCCGCTGCCGCCCGGCGCGACGGATGTCCGTTTCGAGCGGGTGAGCTTCGCGCACTCCGGCGGCCGGCCGCTGTTCGAGGGACTGGACCTGGTCGTGCCCGCCGGGGCGAAGATCGGTCTCGTCGGCCGGTCGGGCGGCGGCAAGACCACGCTCACCCGGCTGCTGCTGCGGATGACGGACATCGATGCCGGCCGGATCCTGATCGGCGGTCAGGACATCAGCACACTGCGCCAGGCCGACCTGCGCGGACTGATGGCGTACGTACCCCAGGACCCGGCGATGTTCCACCGCACCCTGCGGGACAACATCGCCTTCGCCCGGCCGGACGCCACCGATGCCGAGATCCGCCGCGCGGCCGAGGCGGCGCATGTCACGGAGTTCGCCGACACGTTGCCGAACGGCTTCGACACCATGGTGGGCGAGCGTGGCGTCAAGCTGTCCGGGGGCCAGCGCCAGCGGGTCGCCCTCGCCCGGGCGATCCTGCGGGACGCGCCGATCCTGCTGCTCGACGAGGCGACGAGCGCCCTGGACTCCGAGAGCGAGATCCTGGTGCAGGAGGCGCTGTGGCGGCTCATGGACGGGCGGACGGCGCTGGTGGTGGCGCACCGGCTGAGCACCGTCGCCACCATGGACCGGCTCGTCGTCCTGGACAGCGGCCGGATCGTCGAGCAGGGCACCCATGAGGAGCTCCTCGCGCTGGACGGCGCGTACGCCAAGCTGTGGCAGCACCAGTCGGGCGGCTTCCTCGACGAGGGCCCCGCGCGGGTCGAACTGCCCTGACCGGCGGGCCGAGCGGGCGGCGGACGTGGTCCGTCGCCCGCCTGCCCGGCCGGTCGTTACTGACGTGCCGCGCGGCGGCGGCGTACGAGCAGCACCGCGCCCGTGCCGACGCCGACGGCCGCGGCGGCGGCACCCGCGAGCGGGAGGGCGGAGCCGGAGCCGGTGCTCGCCAGGTCGCCGGAGACGGGGGTCGAGTCGGTGGCGCCGGTCGTCGACGTGCCGCCGCCGGCGGAACCCCCGCCGGTGGCCGAACCGCCGCCCGTCGACCCGGAACCGCCGGCGGAACCGGAACCCCCGGTCGACGAGGAGCCCGAGCCGGAGGTCGTCGAGCCGCTGCCGCCCGTGGAGCCGGTGCCGGCGACGTCGAGCGTGATGTCGGCCCTGTCGTTGCCCTTGTTCTTGTCGAACGGCCGGGGCTCCGATTCCAGCGCCACCGAGCCCTTGGCGCCCGGCACGGCCTTGTCGATCCTCAGCTTGAAGGTGTACGTCTGGCTGTCGCCCTCGTTGATCCAGGCCTGGCTGGTGCCGCACTCGTAGGTTCCGGACGACGCCTTGTCGCAGAAGGCGTGTCCCTTGGTCACCTTCGTGCCGGCGGGCATCTTGATCAGGACGCGGGTGGCCGGTGTGCCGGCCGTGCCCCGGTACCAGGCCGGCCCGGCGTTGGTGAACTCGACCGTCAGGTCCACGGTGTCTCCGACGCGGCCCTTCAGCCGGTCTCCCGCGACCTTGAAGTCGGCGGTGTTCGCGGCGGTCACCGGCACCCGGCGGAGGTTCGGGTCCTCGGCCGCGGTGCCGAGGTCGTCCGTGGTGGCGTCGGGCCGCTCCGCCAGCTTCAGGGCCGGGCCGGTGCCCTTGACGGGCCCCGAAGAGGCTTCGTCCGACGGGGGGTTGTCGTGCTCGGTCACCATCACCGTGAGGGCGTCGTGCAGCGCGCTGTCCAGTACGTCGACCCGCAGGCCCCCCTCGGGGGCGTAGACGACGCCGGGCTTCACCGTCTGGTCGAACGCGCAGACCGCCTGGGTGCTGACCGGGATCTCGTCGAATCCCCAGATCTTCCAGGCGGTGCAGTTGGAGGGCAGTTCGCCCTGGCTCAGCCCGTGGCTGACGACGTAGGTGATCCACACCTTGTCGAGGGCCTGGGTGCCCGTGTTGGTGAACGCGGCGGGGACCTTGAAGGTGGTGCCCGGCTGCACTCCCTGGTACGGGCCGATCTCACCCAGCACCAGTGTGGGTGCGGGGTCCTCGGCGAAGGCGGGCGTGGCGCCCAGCGAGACCATGGCGGCGGCGCCGATCACGCCCGCGGTCTGTCGGAACACGCGGCGGCCGGTGGCGGGTCGGGGCATGGGATCCTCTGATTGAACGGCAGTGACGTACGCATGAACTGCGGGGGAACACGTGTCCCCGCACAGGAGACTGCTGTCGGGGCCGAAGGGTTGCACGGAGCGCGGCGCTTGACGTGGTGTCGGCCTTGCAGGTGTGCGTCCGTCACGACAGGAGCCCGGCCTGCACACAGGCGGGCCGCAGCGGCGGCGTGCAGATCTGCGCGATGGTGTACACGCCGTCCCTGACGACGGTCTGCCGGATGTTGTCGACCGTCACGGTGCGCGGGGTGAGCAGGACGGAGGGGATGTCCTCGGTGGTGGGGCTGTCGACCGTCATCCTGGCGACGTCCCGGATGTCCTCGCCGCGTCCCAGGGCCATGGCCATGGCGGCGGCCGCGGAGGCCTGCGTCTTGAACGGCTTGTACACCGTCATGTACTGCTCGCCCTTGACGATGCGCCGCACGGCCTCCAGGTCCGCGTCCTGGCCGGTGATCGGAGGCATTCGTCCGACACCGGCGTTCTTCAGCGCCGCGATGACGCCCGCGGCCATGGCGTCGTTGGCCGCCAGGACACCGTCGATCCGGTCCGGACCCAGGGCTGCGATGGCGGCGGCCATGTTGGCGTGGGCCTTGTCCGTGCTCCAGCCGGGCGTGTCGTACGACTTGCCGATCCTGACCTTGCCGCGCAGGACGGACAGCGCGCCCGCGCGGTACCAGGCCGCGTTGGGGCTGGACGGATCGCCGTTCATCATGACGACGCTGCCCTTGGTCTCCTTCTCCCCCATCCCCTTCAGCAGCGCCTTCCCCTGGAGCCGGCCGACCTGCCCCCCGTCGAAGCTGACGTAGCCCGAGATCGGGCCCTGGGCGAGCCGGTCGTAGGCGACGACGGGCACGTCCGCCCGGCGCGCCTCCTGGATCGAGGAGCGCAGAGCCTTGTTGTCCACGGCGTCCAGGATCAGGACCCGGACCCCTTTGGTGATCATGGAGGTGATCTGTTCCCGCTGCCGGGAGACGTCGTTCTCGGCGTTGGCGTACTGCACGGTGCAGCGGGGGCACAGCGCGTCGATCCGCTGCTCGATCAGCGGCTTGTCGGAGTTCTCCCAGCGGGGCACGGCCCGGCTCGGAAGCAGCAGGCCCACCGCGAAGGCGTCCGGCGCGCCGTCGTCTTCCGAACAGGCCGTCAGGGACATGGTCATGAGGGCCGCGACGAACGCGGCGACGAGGTGCCGCACACGGATCCGGGTGTTCATGGCGGACCCCCGCCTTCCTCTCGGGGCGCCGAGTCCATGGCAGACGGCTCGCGGCGCGGCACCCGGATCTCGCTCCAGACCTGTTTGCCGCCGGCGACCGGCACCGAGCCGAAGGACTCCGACATCGCCTCGACCAGCAGCAGGCCGCGGCCGCCGGTCGACTCCCAGTCGACGATCACCGGTTTGGCCGGTGCGCGCGGCGAGGCGTCGCTGACGCAGACCCGCACCAGGTCGCCGCGCAGGATCAGGTCGAGTCGGACCGGCCCCTGGGTGTGCACGAGCGCGTTGGTGACCAGTTCGGACACGACCAGCAGGACACCGTCGGCCACTTCCGCGACCTTCCAGTTGCGCAGGGTGCGCGCGGTGAAACGGCGGGCGTGCATGACGGCGTCGGGCAGCCGCCACACCACCCAGCCGGACCGGATCGGCCGGGCCGTCATACCGTCGTAGCGCAGCAGCAGCAGCGCCACGTCGTCCTCCCGGCGGCCGGCGTCGCCGAGCAGTTCGTCGGCCATCCGCCCGGCGTCGGCGGGGTCGGCCGCGGCGAGCGCCGCGCGGGTGCGGTCCATCCCCTCGTCCAGGGGCAGGTCGGCCGCCTCGACCAGGCCGTCGGTGACCAGGGCGAGCACCGTGCCCGGGGTCAGCGCGGCGGCGGTCATGGGGAACTCCGCCTCGGCGAGCACACCCAGCGGAAGCCCTCCCTCGACCTCCACCTCCTCGGTCGTGCCGTCGGGCTGGCGCAGCAGCGGGGCGAGGTGCCCGGCCCGTACGAAGAGGGCGTTGCCCTCCTCCAGGTCCAGCTCGACGTAGCAGCAGGTGGCGAAGAGGTCGGTCTCCATGCCGACGAGGAGCCGGTTGGCGTGCGAGACGACGACGTCCGGCGGGTGGCCCTCCACCGCGTAGGCACGGACCGCGGTGCGCATCTGGCCCATGATCGTCGCGGCTCCGGCGCTGTGCCCCTGCACGTCCCCGATGACGAGCGCCACCCGGTCCTCGGAGATCACGATGACGTCGTACCAGTCACCGCCCACCTGGAGTCCGCGCCGGGCGGGCAGATAGCGGGCGACGGCCGTCCCGCCGGGCAGTTCGGGCAGGCGCCGGGGCAGCAGGCTGCGCTGGAGCAGCGTCGCCAGTTCCTGTTCGGCGTCGTAGGCGTGCGCGCGTTCCAGGGCCTGCCCGATCAGCGCCGCGGTCGCGGTCAGCACGGACCGCTCCTCGGTGGCGAACTCGTGCGGCTGGTCCCAGCCGACCAGGCACACGCCGACCACCCCGCCCTTGGCGGGCAGCGGCATGACGGCCAGGCCGCCGGCGCCGATGCCGGCGAGCTGCGGTTCCAGGGGCGTGCCGGCGGGCCACAGGTCCATGCGCCCGTCCCGCAGGGCCAGCTGGAGGGTGGGCAGGGCGCGGACCGGGGCGTCGGGCCACTCCGAGCGCCATTCGGAGCGCCAGGTCTCCGGCCAGGCGGCGGGCTGCGGCGGATCGAGCACGATGACGATCAGCCGGTCCTCCCGCAGCTCGGCGAGGGCCACGCGGTCGGCGGAGAGCGGCTCGCGCAGCGCGGTCACGGCCACACGGGCGACGTCGTGGACGGTCGTGGCGTCGTCGAGTGCGGCGGTGAGCCACTGGATGCGGGAGACGTCGTCGGCGCCGCGGCGCTGGACCGAGGTCGGCGTCACCACCCCGAGGACCTGCTGCGGCCGGTCGCCGGGGCCGGTCGGCACCCGGCAGCTCAGGCTCAGCCAGCGCATCTCACCGGTGGGGCAGCGGACCCTGAACTCCAGCTCCCGCCGGGCGAAGGCGGGGGTGGACGGTTCCAGGACCGACATGAGCGCGTGCATGTCCTCCGGGAGGGCGTTGGCGATCAGGCTGTCCGCCTTGCCGTCGAACTCGTCGGGCGTGAGGCCGACCAGGTCGAGCAGTGTCTCGTCGGCGTCGATCACTCCGGTGTCCGGTACCAGGACGAAGGAGCCGACACTCAGCGCGCGCAGGGCGGGGCCCAGCAGCGACGGCCTCGTGGGGCGGTCGGTCCCGGCCCGGAGCAGGTCGGCGACCGCGTCGGCGTACCGCGTCAGGAAGCGTCGTTGCCCGGCCTCGAATCCGTCGGCCGAGGCCCCTACCACGACGAGGCAGCCCAGTCTCCTGCCCTCGGCCGTCAGGGGCAGTGCGCCGAGCGAGGTCTGTGCTCCCGACGGCGCCGGTCCGCCTTCGTAGGAGGCGAGGGCCGCCGGGGTGAGCCACAGCGGGCGTCCGCCGCTGAAGGCCCGCGCGGCGGGCGAGCCACCGGCCAGGGGCAGGCGTTGTGGCAGGCGGTAGCGGTCAGCGGCGTCTCCGGCCGTCTCCAGCAGCCGGAGTTCGTCCTGCCCGGCACCGGGCGCGTAGACAGCCGCAAGCGCCGCTCCGGCGAACGTGAGGGCCCGCTCCCCCGGTACGGCCTCACGCGCCGGAGGCGCTGAACCGGTGCTCGCGGCCCCGGGCTGAGATGCCCGCAGCTGTGAGACGCCGGCCCGGGCACCGCCGTCATGAGGCATGTCCGCACCTTCCTCCCGCCCGGGCCACAGGTGCCGCCGGCTTGAGATCGGGGCGCTCAGCTACCAGCGTCTCACATGAGAACGAAGTGGACAGATCCGTACATATCACCCACTCTTTCCCGCCGTCGGGCCCTCCCTCGGCCGCGTTCGCAGTTCACTTCGGCCGGTGTCACACTTACGACATAACCGTCTTGGCGCCTTTCAGCCAGTTGATCCCAGGCGGGACGCCCGGCGCCGACACCCAGACCTCGTGCCCGTTGGGAGGTCTCGCGCATGAAGGCCCGCGTACGGGGGGCGGTCGCTGCTGTGGCCGCGGCCGCCACGGCCGCGGCACTCGCGGCCTGCGGCGAGGACGGGTCGACGGGCTCGGACGGGGTGAACGAGCCGAGGATCGGCGTGCTGTTGCCGGACTCCACCACGGCTCGCTGGGAGACCCGCGACAGACCGCTGCTCGACCGGCACATCGAGGAATTGTGCGCCGAGTGCCGGGTGGAGCACGCCAACGCCAAGAACGACGTCGCCATTCAGCAGGCCCAGATGGACTCCATGATCACCGAGGAGGTCGACGCCATCCTGCTCGTGGCCGTCGACTCCAGATCGATGCGCCCCTCGGTGGAGAAGGCGGACGAGGCGGGCATTCCCGTGATCGCCTACGACCGCCTCGCCCAGGGCCCGATATCGGGTTACGCCTCCTTCGACGGCGAGGAGGTGGGCCGGCTCCAGGGCAAGGCGCTGCTGGAGGCCATGGGAGACCGGGAGCCCCCTGGCCGGATCGTCATGATGAACGGCGACCCCACCGATCCCAACGCTGTGTCGTTCCGGAAGGGCGCACTGTCGGTGCTGGAGGGAAAGGTCGAGATCGCCAAGACGTACGAGACCCGCCAGTGGAGGCCGGAGGTCGCCCACATGAACATGTCCGGCGCCATCTCCGCGCTGGGCGCCGACAGCATAGACGGGGTCTACGCCGCCAACGACGGCCTCGCCGCCGGCAGCATCGCCGCGCTGAAGGCCAACAAGGTCGTTCCGCTGCCTCCCATCACCGGGCAGGACGCCGAACTGGCGGCGCTGCGGCGCATCGTGGCCGGTGAGCAGTACATGACCGTGTACAAGCCCTTCCGGCCGGAGACCTCCGCCGGTGCCGCACTGGCCGTGGCCGCGGCCCGCGGCGAGAACCTGGAGCGGGTCGCCAAGGACACCGTGCGCACCGACAGTGGGCGGGCGGTTCCCGCCGTCCTGCTCACCCCGTTCTCCGTGACCGCCGGGACCATCGAGGACACCCTGGTGAAGGACGGCGTGTACACCGTCCAGGAGATCTGCGCCCCGCAGCTCGCCGCCGCCTGCGAGAAGGCCGGACTCACCTGAGGGGCCAGCCCCGCGGCGGGCCGGTACCGGTCATGGGAAGGAGTGGTCCTTCGTGCCGAGTCCCCCCTTGCTGAGGCTGCGCGGCGTGTGCAAGCGCTTCGGTGCGGTCGAGGTCCTCACCGACATCGAGCTGGAGATCCGCGCGGGCGAGGTCGTCGCGTTGCTGGGCGACAACGGGGCCGGCAAGTCCACCCTGATCAAGGTGATCTCCGGGGTGGCCCCCGCGGACCGGGGCCTGATCGAGTGGGAGGGCCGGGCGGTCCAGATCAGGCGTCCCCACGACGCCCGGGACCTCGGCGTCGCCACCGTCTACCAGGACCTCGCGCTGTGCGGGAACCTCGACGTCGTGGGCAACCTCTTCCTCGGCCGGGAGCTTCGCAGGTACGGCTTCCTGGACGAGGTCGAGATGGAGCGCCGCACCGGCCGGCTGCTGGAACGGCTGACGCGGGGCATCCCCGATCTGCGCGCGCCCGTCGTCTCCCTGTCCAGCGGCCAGCGCCAGACGGTCGCCATCGCCCGCTCCCTCCTCGGCGACCCCAGGATCCTCCTGCTGGACGAACCGACCGCGGCGCTGGGCTTCGAGCAGACCAGCGAGGTCCTGGACCTCGTGGACCAGCTGCGCGACCGGGGCCTCGGGGTGCTGCTCATCAGCCACAACATGGGCGATGTCAAAGCCCTCGCGGACCGGGCCGCGGTGCTGCGGCTCGGCCGCAACAACGGCTTCTTCGACGTGAACACCGCGTCGCAGGAGCAGATCATCGCGTCCATCACCGGCGCCACGGAGAACGTGCCCCGCCGGATGGCCCACCGGGAGGCAGGGTGGTGAAGGGGATGCACGACAGCGACGACAGCACGCGGACGGCCCTCGACGAGCCCGCCACCGACGGCCCCCGGCGGCCTGCCCGCAGACCGGCCGTCGCCCGGCTGGCGGAGAGCGGCGTCGCCGTCCTGCGGCGCAGGCTGAGCGCCGGCGAACTGGGCTCACTCCCGGTCGTCCTCGTCCTCGCCGCGGTCTGGATCACCTTCCAGTCCCTCAACGACAGCTTCCTGTCGCCGCGGAACCTGTCCAACCTCAGCGTGGACATCGTGGGCACCGGACTGATCGCTGTCGGCATCGTCTTCGTGCTGCTCCTCGGCGAGCTGGACCTGTCGGTCGGCTCGATCAGCGGTCTCGCCGCCGCCGTCTTCGCCGTACTGAACGTGAACAACGGCGTGCCGGAGTGGCTGGCCCTCGTGGTGGCGGTGCTCGTGGGCACCGTGGCGGGCACGGTCCAGGGGTACTCGGTCGCCAAGACGCGGGTGCCTGCCTTCGTCGTCACCCTGGCCGGGCTGCTGACCTTCAACGGCCTGATGCTCTACATCCTGGGCACCAGCGGCACCATCAACCTCGACGAGAACGGCTTGGTCGCCAAGCTGACGAGCCACTACTTCACCCATGACGTCGCCGCGTACACCGTGGCGGCCGTCGGCACCGGGCTGGTCTTCCTCGCGTCCTGGCAGGAGCGGCGGCGCCGCCACGCCATGGGCATGCGGCACCGCTCGCTGCGCGGGATCATCGTGCGCACGGCCGTGCTCGCGGCGGTCTCGTTCTTCGCCGCCTACCTGCTCAACCGGTTCCAGGGGCTGCCGCTCGCCCTGCTGATCTTCCTCGTGGTGGTGGCCGGTCTGGATGTGGTCCTGCGCCGCACGCACTACGGGCGGCAGGTCTACGCGCTCGGCGGCAGCATCGAGGCGGCCCGCCGCGCCAGCCTCAGCGTGACGCGGGTGCAGACGGCGGTGCTCGCCGTCTCCGGCACCATGGCCGCGCTCGGCGGACTGTTCCTGGCCTCGCGCATCACCTCGGTGAGCCAGGGCGCGGGCTCGGGGATCCTGCTGCTCAACGCGATCGCGGCGGCCGTCATCGGGGGCACCAGCCTCTTCGGGGGACGCGGGACGACCTGGTCCGCGGTGCTCGGCATGCTGGTGATCCAGTCGATCGCCTCGGGCATGGTGATCACGGACACGCCCACCGCCGTCCAGTTCATGATCACGGGCGGTGTGCTCTTCGCCGCCGTCGTGATCGACGCGCTGTCACGCCGTTCGCAGGAGGCTCACGGGCGGGCCTGAGGCCGCGCTCCGGGCGGGCACGGGCCTGCCCGGAACGCGCGGCACGCCGAAGGTCAGTCGGCGCAGCAGCCGCTCCCGGCGGCGGCACCGTGATGGGTGTCGAGCCGGCAGAAGCAGGACGCGTCGATCGGTACGTCCGCCAGCGCGGCGGCCAGCCGCAGCTGCTGGGCCACCATCTGCGCCTCGCCGGTCCTGCCCAGCCGCGTCAGGCACTCGTGGAGACCGTGCAGCGACCAGACGTTGCCGGGGTGTTGCAGGGCTCGCGGGAGCGTGCCGTCCAGGCCCAGGTCGGCTCGGTAGACGGCCTCGGCCTCCGTGACGCGTCCTTGTTCGAGGAGCAGCGCGCCGTAGGCGTGCCGGGCGGGCTGCATCCAGCCCCACGGTTCGTCGTAGGGCAGGTTGTCGTCGAGTTCGATGGAGCGTTCCAGCGCGGCGAAGGCGGCGTCGTGGTCGCCCTTGCGGTACTCCAGCTCGCCGTCGAGCATCGCCGAGGCGATCGCGAGGATGTCGGCGCAGGTGTTGTTGAACAGCATGCGGGTCCCGGGGACACGGGCGCGGGCCTCGTGGAAGAGCCGGCGTTCCGCCTCGGCCTCCGGGACGCGGTGCGTGGCGGAGAACGCGACGCCGCGGGCGTAGTGGATCATCGCGGTCGTCATGCAGTACAGCTCGGGGTCGGCGGGCAGCGGCAGGGCCAGGACGTCGTCCCAGCGGCCGAAGCGGATCAGTACGTGGACCCGCATGGCCACGAAGGCCTCCAGCCAGTCGGCCATGGGCGGGCTCGGCACCCGCAGCAGCTCTTCGGGGATCGACGCCTCCAACTCGGCGGCGGTCCGCAGAGCCACCTCGCACTGCCCGAGGAACATCGCACCGTAGATCTTGAAGTGGTAGTTGTGCGAGCGGTACAGGGTGTAGAAGTTCATCGCCCCGGCCTGTGCGTGGTACTTCTCGTCGGCCGCGATCGCGGACGTGTTGTCCGAGACCACCCGCCGGTAGTCGCCGCAGAGCACCTCCAGGTGGGAGGGCATGTGAAGCAGGTGTCCGGCATCGGGCATCAGCCCGCGCAGCCGGTCCGCGACGTCCAGCGCCGCCTCCGGGGTCGGGGACATCTCCATCAGGTGGATGTACAGGTGCACGATGCCCGCGTGGTGGCGCCCCGCGTCGGTGGCGAGAGCCCGTTCGAGGACCGCCCTGGCCTCCGCCGTGCGGGCGCCTTCGGCCGGTTCGCCGCTTCTGAGGTCCCACAGCTGCCAGGGGGTGAGGTTCATCAGGGCGTCGGCGTAGAGGGTGGCGACGTCCGGGTCGTCGGGGGCGAGCTCGTAGACCGCGCGCATGCTGTCGGCGTAGGGGACGTTCCAGATCGAGCAGTCCTCGACGGCCTCGGCGCGCGGGTAGCGGGCACGCAGTGCGCCGATCAGCGCCCGCTCGACGGGGGTGGCGGTCGCGGCCTGCTGGTGGGCCAGCTCCACGGCGGCATGGGTGCGGTCGACGGTGCGGGCGAGGTCCTGCTCGTCGAAGAACTCCCACGGTTTGTTGTAGTTGGGGCCGAGGGCGTAGGCGATGCCCCAGTGGGCCATGGCGCAGTCGGGGTCGGCCGCGGCGGCGGCCTCGAAGCAGGCGACGGCTTCCTCGTGGTTGAAGGCGTACGTCCACCTCAGCCCGCGGTCGAACCAGAGTTGGGCCCGGTCGGAGGACGTGGTCACGGGGCGGCTGTAGGTGCCGAGGTCGTAGTAGTCCATCGTCTGTCTCCTGACTGTGCGGCGCCCGCCGGTCTGTTCCCGAGTCTTCCTGAGCCCTTCGGGTCTCGCACCGACAACGGGACGGAGCCGTGCGCGGTTGCGATCCCGGTGTCCCGAAGCCGGAGATGCGGGTACGCGCTCGTCACTCTCCGGCACCGGCGTCGCGGTACCGGAGGGGGCCGCCGGACGCGTGGTCCGGACGCGGACGCACCGCGGCGCCCGTCGCCGACGGCGGTCGAACGAGCGCGGGCCGGCCACAGCCGGCTCAGGCGGCGAACGGTGGCACCCGGTGAGCGTGGGCGCCGTTCCTTCCGGGCACAGCCTCCTGATCATCCCGGCGACGTGCGGACCACTCGCCGCGTCCGCGGGGAACACGCCAGGTGGACGCGCTGCTCGACCGCCGCCGCGACCCCGTGGCCCTCGCCCGGGGAACAGGGCAGGTGGAGCAGGGGGACTCACGAGGCTCCCGTCGGCCACGAGGACCGCTGCGTCACGACCCGTGACGGGGAGCCGCGCCGACCCAGCGGTGATAGGCGTCCACGTCGACGTTGCTGCCACACACGATGGTGACCACATGGCGGCCGGCGAAGCGGTCACGGTCTTCGAGGATCGCCGCGATGCCGAGCGCGGCCGACGGTTCGACGACGAGGCCGGCGTGTTCGAGGAGCATCCGCATACCGGCGGTGATCGACGCCTCCCGGACCAGGACGGCATCGTCGGCGACCAGGAGGAGGTCGTCCAGGACGGCCGGGATGGGGTACCGGCCGGCCACGCCGTCGGCGATGGTGTCGGCCGAGTCGGTGGTGACGACGCGGCGCCTGTGCCACGAGTGTGTCATCGCCGGTGCGCCGAGCGGCTGGACGCAGATCACCTCCACTCCGGGCGCCATGGCTTTCACCACATGACCCACACCGGTGGCCAGCGCCCCGCCGCCGAGAGCGACGAGGACGGCGTCGAACGACGGCACCGTGTCCACCAGTTCCAGGCCGATGGTCGCCGCGCCCTCGCAGGTCTCGATGTCCAGGCTGTCTTCGAGCAGCCTGATGCCGTGGTGCCGCGCGATGGCCGCCGCCCGCTCCCGGGCCGACTCGTGGTCGCCGTCGACCAGTTCCAGCCTGGCGTCCAGCGCACGGATGCGATCGAGCTTGGCCGCGGTCGCGAAGCGGGATGCCACGACGGTGACGTCGAGCCCCCGGCCGCGACCGGACCAGGCGAGGGCCTGGCCGAGGTTGCCCGCACTGGCGCACACCACGGCCGACGGCCCCTGCTCGGCGAGCAGGCTCGCGACCACCTCGGTCCCGCGGGCCTTGAAGCTGCGGACCGGGTTGGCCGTTTCGAGTTTGACGCTCACCGTGCACCCGAGGACGGGCTCCAGCGCCTCGCATCGGTACAGCGGGGTGTCGAGGAACACCGGGTCGATCACCTGGCGGGCCGCCCGGATCCGAGCGGTGTCGAGGCGCGTCTGCTGCACGGCACAGCAGCGTAGCGCCGTCGGCCGGCGCTTCCCCGGTGTTCCGCTCAGAACGTGTTCCCGTCCTGTTCGGTCAGTCGGTCTCCCGGTGGTTCATGAACCAGTGCGTGTCGAAATGGCGAGCCATCGTGAACGGGTGGTGCGGATCGGTGAGGACACGGCAGACGAACTCCGCGGTCCCGCAGTCGAACGGGACGTCCTCACCGTCGAAGGACCGGACCACGACCGGCCAGCGGTCGGGGTGGCCGTCGACCCTCCAGCAGTACAGGTTCTCGTGCTCCGTGCCCGCCCAGACGAGCAGTCCCTCCTCCCTGAGATGGGTCCACGGCTCCTGGTGCAAGCTCAGGAAGCCGTCGAAGGCGCCCTTGCCGAACGTCTCGACCATGCGCTTGTACTCGCTCGGCAGCGCGGTGCCCAGCCGTGCCTGTGTCTCGGTCCAGTCGATGTCCGGGCGCCGGTCGGGCCAGGTCCAGCCGGTGATGCGTCTGAGCCGCTCCATCCAGTCAAGGTCCTCGGCCTGAGCGACCGCCGCGAGTTCCGGCACCTCTCTGCGCGCGACCACGAGCACCGGCCGCTCGATTCCGTCCGCGTCTCGCGCCGTGCCGGTACCGACCCACTGGTTCCCGTACGCCCACGCCCGTACGGTCACGGCCCGGTCGCCGAAGGCGGCGAGCAGAGCCGCGCCGCTCGACTCGTCCGGCGTCGGATCGGCGAAGCCGTCGAGGACGAGGGTGCGCGGTGCGCCGTATCTGCCTTCGAGCAGGTCGGTCAGGTCCTGCGGGTCCAGGTCGGCGGGCAGGTACGTGCAGCCGCTCTCGGGGCCGAGTCGGGCCAGCAGGGCGTCGGCGGTCGATTGCGTGAGCTCCATGACGGACAGTGAAGCGCACCGCACTGACAGCGCGCCCGGTCCCGGCCGACCGGAACCCGGAGGCGCCGCCCGGCACACCGGTTCCGCCGTTGACCGCCCGCAGCCCACGTCCTCGTCCGGGACGTGGGCTGCGGGCGACAGCGGCCAAAAGGGCGCGGGGC
Organism: Streptomyces sp. NPDC001920; assembly: GCF_053594495.1. NCBI lineage: Bacteria > Bacillati > Actinomycetota > Actinomycetes > Kitasatosporales > Streptomycetaceae > Streptomyces > Streptomyces sp. NPDC001920. Next base: position 12,516 of record NZ_JBSFEP010000020.1, on the reverse strand, counting down.
CCCGCGGTCAGGCGTCGGCGTGGTGGCGCCAGGCCATCCGGCGCGGCGCGGCGCGGTGCACGGGGGTACCCGTGCGGGCGCCCTGCCGCTGGGACAGCCACAGGGACGTGAGGGACAGCAGACCTACGAAGACCACCAGGAACAGCACCGACACCCACATCGGTCGGCTCCCGGGCTCCTCCCACCAAGCCGATGCGGCGGAAACCGCCCACAGGACGGCGCCCCCGGCGTAGAACACACGGATCCGGCGCAGTTGGCGCAGGCCTCGTACGGATTCGGCGTGATCGGTTTGCGAAGTCATGGGTGCGCGGGTACCCCCGTTCCGCGTTCTGCATCAGATGTCGACAAGCTCGTGGTCGTCCTCTGCCGGAGAAGCCGGCTCCGCGCGGCCACCGGGGGCCCCTGATGCTCGTTCATGCTCGGAACTGCTTTCCATCGAGCACGTATTGACATGCCCCCGTCGAAGCCCGCAGAGTCATGCCCGAACGTCCCGACAGTGTCCCGGCAGTGATGCGAACCCCCCACGAGGAGTGTTGCCGTCATGTCCGAAACACCCGCTGTCTCCCGCCGACTGCTCCTGGGCGGAGCCGTCGCCGGCGGTGCGCTCGCGGCCGGGATGGCCGCCTCGGCCCCGGCCGCGGCCGCCGCGACCGGACAGACTCCGCGCAGGCGTCCTGGACAGAAGTCGATGATCGGGGTGCCGTTCGAGGCGCACGAAACGGTCCGCGTCGGTGTCATCGGGCTGGGCAACCGCGGCGCAGGCATGATCACGGGCTGGGCGGCCGTACCGGGCTGCACCGTGACCGCCGTCTGCGACATCCGCGCCGACCGTGCACGACGCGCCGCCGACCGGCTGGTGAGCAAGGGTGAGCCTCGCCCCGCCGAATACGGCGGATCAGCAGACTCCTACGCCCGGATGCTCCGACGCGACGACATCGACCTCGTGTACGTCGCCACCCCCTGGGAGTTCCACTACCAACACGGCCGAGCCGCGCTGCACAGTGGCAGGCACGCCGTGGTGGAACTTCCCGTCGCCACCGAACTGCGCCAGCTGTGGGACCTGGTGGACACCTCCGAGCGCACCCGCAGGCACCTGCTCCTCGCGGAGAACTGCAGCTACGGCCGCAATGAACTGGCCATGCTGAGAATGGCGCACGCCGGGCTGTTCGGAGACATCACCCACGGGCACGGCGGCTATCTGCACGACCTGCGTGAACTCCTCTTCTCCGACACGTACTACACCGACTCCTGGCGGCGGCTGTGGCACACCCGCAGCACCGCGTCCCTCTACCCGATGCACGGTCTCGCCCCGATCGCGGCGGCCATGGACATCAACCGCGGCGACCGGATGACCACCCTGCGCGCCACCGCGACCGCGCCCCGGGGGCTGGCCGACTACCGCGAGCGCTTCGTCCCCCGGGACCACCCGTCCTGGAAGGAGACGTACATCAACGGTGACCTGGTGACCTGCCTGATCGAGACGGAGCGGGGCAGGATCATCCGGGCCGAGCACGACGTCAGTTCACCCCGGCCGTACAGCCGGATCAACACCCTCGCCGGCAGCCGCGGGATCGTCGAGGACTACGTGGGGCCCGCACCGACCGGCGCGCGCGTCTACCTCGAACCGGACCACGGCGGCCACACCTGGCGCGACTTCGCCGACTACCGCAAGGAGTTCGACCACTGGCTGTGGCGGAAGGTCGGCGACGACGCGGCGAACAACGGCGGCCACGGCGGCATGGACTACGTCCTGCAGTGGCGCACCGTCCAGCTGATGCGCGCCGGTCTGGTACCGGACATCGACGTGTACGACTCGGCGGCCTGGTGCGCGGCGGTCCCGCTGAGCGCCGCGTCGCTGGCGAGGCGGGGCCGCCCGGTCGAGATCCCGGACTTCACCCGCGGCGCCTGGGCCGGCAGACGCCCCGGACTCGACTCCGACCCCACGGACATGCCGCCCGTCGGCTGAGGCCGCCGCACCCAAGCCCTCGGCCCCGGGTACGTCGCCTCCGTCGCCCGCGGGGCGGGCGGCAGGGCGTCCCGCCGATCGGTGTGAGCGCGATTCCCGGGTGTGGTGAACTGGTGATCATGACGACGAGCGACACGATCGTGGTGCCAGAGCTGTACGCCGGCTACCCGCGGGTGGCCTTCGGCGGCTATGTCGCCGGCCTGCTGGCGCAGAGGGTGGGGGCGCCCACGGTGCGGGTGGACTTCCGTGGGCCGGTGCCGCTCGACGTACCCGTGCGGATCGCCGCAACGGCGAACGGCGGTGCGGAGTTGGGTGAGGCCGAGCGGCCCCTCACCGCGGCGCGCCCGGCCGAACTGCGGCTCGACCCTCCGGCCGCGCCCTCCTGGGAGGAGGCTTACGCGGCGGCCGAGAGATTCCGGGCGGCGCCGCCGTCGGGTGTGGCCGACTGCTTCGGCTGCGGTCTGCGTGCGGCCGACCGCGGTCTGCGCGTGCACGGCACCCCGGTGCCGGATCGCGCTCTGGTGGCCTCCGCCTGGGTGCCGTCCCGGGTCTTCGCCGGTCAGGACGGTCTGCTCCCGACCCCGCTGGTCTGGGGTGCTCTCGACTGCCCGGGGCACTGGGCGGGCCGCTTCCTCGGTGCCCAGCAACCGGGAGCGGTCACGGCATCCCTGACGGGCACGATCCTGCGACCGGTCGTCGCGGGTGAGCGTTACGTCTCCTACGCGTGGCTGCTCTCGGAGTCCGGCCGCAAGCACACGATGGGGGTGGCGCTCGCCACGGCGGACGGTGAAGTGTGCGCCCTCTCCGAAGCACTGTGGATCGACCCCAGGCCCGCCCCCTGACACCGTCGCCGCACCGGACCGCACCACACGGCACCACACCGCACCGCACCGTATGAGGTGCACTGGCCGCGACCGTCTACGCGCCTGGTCCGGGGTCCGGCTGGACGGCTGATTCGATGCCTGCGCGGGCCGCCTCCAGCTGGGCGGCGAACGCGATGCCGAGGAAGAGTGCGACGGCGGTGAGATTGGCCCACAGCAGCAGGGCGATGAAGGCGGTGAGCGGCCCGTACACGGCGCCGAAGGCCCCGCTGTGCTCGACGTACAGCGCCAGCAGCCAGGTGGCCGACACCCACAGCAGCAGGTGCACGGCCGAGCCGAAGGCCAGCCACGTGTAACCGGGCTGCACCCGGCGGGGTGACCACCGGAAGATCACGGCGGAGGCGACCCAGGCCAGCGCGAGCCCCACCGGGAGGTCGAGCACGGCCCACCACTGCGGGCCACCGCCCTCCTGGCCGACGGTCCGCGCCACGGCGTCGCCCACGGCTTCTCCGGCGACGAGCACCACGAACCCCAGCACCAGGGGCAGACCGGCGGCGAGCGCGAGGACGCCCGCCCGTGCGTACTTGCGCGGGAAGGGCCGGTCGCGCTCGATGCCGTAGATGCGGTTGGCGCCGCGCTCGATCTGACCCATGGCCGAGGCGAGGTTCACCAGCGCGAAACCCAGACCGAGCCACAGCGCGAGCGTGCTCCACACGTCGCCGTGAGCGGTGCGCCGCGTCCCCTCGAACGCGTCCTGGACGATCTCGGCACTGGCGCCGGGCACGATCCGGCCCAGCGTGAGCTCGATGATCCGGCCCACTCCCTCCGTGTGCACCGAGGTCGCCAGCCCCACCAGCGCCACGGTGCACGGAACCAGCCCGAGCACCACCTGGAAGGCGAGCGCCCGCGCGTTGGTGAAGCCGTCCGCGTACCGGAACCGGGTGAAGGAATCGACCAGCAGCCGCAGCCCCCCGTAGTGACGCAACGCGCCGAGCGCCTCGTCTCCGGAGAGCTCGTCCCCGATCATGTCCCGGGTCTGCGGGACGTGGACGGCAGTACCCATGGCGTCAACGCTCCTTGCTCTGCGGCCGCTACCGGTCCGGATGCCCCGTGAACCTCCCCCTACGTCCTCGGACCTCCGACACCGGCCCGTACGGCCGTCCCCCGTTCGGCGAGGCGGTCACACCCGGAAGGGGTGGACCGCCGTCGTCCACCGGGTCACTCCTCGTCGCGCAGGCGGGCCGCCAACGAGGAGAGCGCTTCGGTCTCCTCGGTGTGGCCGAGGGCGGTCAGGCGGGAGGCCGCCGCGTCGAGACGGGTGAGGGCGGGGGCGGGGCGTTCGAGGTAGAGGCCCTCGACCGCGCCCGCGAGGCGAACGCACTCGGCCCACTCGCCGGCGTGCCCGTCCTCCGGCCCCGGCTCGCCGAGCAGGTCCAGGGCCTTCTCCAGGGCGGCCAGTGCGTCCTCGTACTCGCCCGCGTAGGCGTTGACCCGCCCGTGCTCGTAGGCCAGGGCCGTGTCCAGGGAGCGGCCGTGAGCCTCGTACGCGGCGGCGCGGGCCTCGTCGGCGATCCGGCCGGCGTCGGCGAGGTAGGCGAGGGCGTCCGTCAGACCGTCGGGGCCCTGCCGCTGGGTCTGCAGACGGGCGAGTTCGCGCAGGCAGTTGCTGAGCTGCTCGTAGCGCGGGGCCCGGGCGTGGGCGGCGATCGCCTGGTCCGCGGCCTCACGGGCCCGGCCGAACTCGCCGGACTCGCCGAGGAGTACGGCCGCCTCGGCGGCGATCATGGCGTGGCTGCCGGGGTCGTCGTCCCAGCCGGCCGACTCGGCCGCGAGGGTGACGAACTCCGCCGTGGCGGCCTTGAGGTCCTCCCCCGCGTACAGGGCGCGGGCGCGGGTCAGGCGCAGTTGGGCGACGAGCCGGTCGTCCAGTTCGCCGGCGGTGACGTCCGGCTCGGCCAGCAGGGAGTCGAGCAGGGCGATGCAGTCCTCCACACGGCCCAGGTCGAGGGTGAGCTGGGCGGCGTTGCTGTAGGTGCAGAACGCGTCCGTCCGGCTGCCGCGGCGCAGCTCCAGCTCCGCCGACCGCGTCAGATGCCGCAGTGCCTCGTCGGTGCGGCCCAGGTGCATGCAGGCCTCGGCCAGGTCACCGTGCAGACGGGCGGTGTCGACGGTGTCGCCCTGCCAGTCGGCGGCCAGGCGCAGCCCCTCTGCCAGGTCCGCGTGCGCGGCCTGCGCGTCCCGCAGCCCGAGCTGGAGCCGGCCGCGCAGTGCGAGGGTGCGGGGCAGGTGCCAGGCGGGGCCGTGCGTCTTCAGCCGGTCGAGGAGCACGTCGATCTCGGCGACCGCGGCGGGCAGATCGCCGGAGATGGCGTGCGTGCTGGCCCGCAGCAGCAGCGCCCCGGAGATCTGCCCGACGACGTCGTGCCGCGTGGCGAACGCGTGCAGCAGTTCCACTTCGGCGAAGACGGGCGCGACGTGCTCCTCGTCGCCGGAGGTCTGCAGGCGCAGGCCGAGCGCGGTCGCCCGCAGTCGCAGCAGACGAGCCTCCTGGTACGGGGCGAGGCCGGAAGTCTCCTCGTGCAGCCGGACCAGACGGGCGTGGGCGGCGGTCAGCGCGGCGACCTTCGCCTCGGCTCCGTCGGCGCCCTCCGCGGGCATCTCGGCGGTGGCGAGCAGGGCGCAGCCGCGGGCGACCGCAGCGTGCCCCGGCAGCCCGGCGTCGTCGTACAGGCCCGCGGCCTCCTCGTGGAGGTCGGCGGCGGTTGCGTGGTCGTCCTTCTCTCCGGCCCGGCTCGCCTCGTCGGCCAGCAGGTCCGCGCGCAGCCGGCCCAGCGGGCCCACGGCCGGGTCGTCGGGGTGGGTGTAGTCGCCGGCGCCCACGAGCGTACGCAGCCGAGCCCAGCAGGTCTGCGTCTCCGGGTGCCCCTGCTCCTCCAACGTCCTTGCCCGGAGGATGAGTTCGGGCAGCGCCTCCGGGGTGTCGGCCGAGGCGCGGGGGGCGGGCGCGGCGAGGGGGGCGGCCGGGGCCACCTCGTCGAGGCTGCGGGTGCGCAGGGTCAGTTCCAGCGCGTCCAGGAGCGGGGCACGGTCGAGGCGGGCCCTGCGGCGGTCGGTGTGGGCCGTGGTTTTGTTGCGGGCGTCGAAGCGGGCGGCGAGGTCGTCGGCGCGGCCCCGCACCTCGGCGCGCAGGGCGGTCACCGTCCAGGTGCGGCCCGCGTATCCGGCGGCGGGCAGGTCGCCGTGGCCGAGCATCTCGACGCGCTGCAGCAGCACCTCCACACCGGTGAGGAAGTCCGACTGGTCCAGCGGTGAGTCCACCTCGTCGAACAGGTTCCGGTTCTCGGCGAGCAGCTCCAGGCCGCGTGCCTCGTTCCCGGTGAGCGCGCAGAACTCCAGGTGCCGGCCGACCTCGCCGGACATCGAGGGGTTGCGGCGGCAGCCGCGGTAGCCGGTCAGGTGCAGTGCGCGGGCCTGGTCGGTGCGGCCGGTGCGCAACAGCGGCAGCAGGGCGTACGAGACGGAGCGGGCGGGCTCCTCCTGGCAGGACTCCTTGCCGTTCAGGACGGGGTCCCAGGCGCGCAGCGCCCGCTCGTCGTCGCCCGCCGCGAGGTGGTACAGGGCGCGCTCGCAGATCTCGCAGGCCTCGCAGTCACTGAGCCGGGTGCGGGTGCGGCCCGCCCACAGCTCATAGGCGAGGGTGGTGTCCTCGCCGACGTGGGCCGCGAGCTGGTAGGCCTGACCGTAGTAGGGCTGCAGCCCGAGGCCGGCCTTCTCGTACCGGTCGCGCATCTCCGTCAGCCACTGGCGCAGGCTGGGCAGCGGTATCTCGGGCAGGTGGCGCAGGGCGTTGGCCACCCACTTGAACCGCCAGAACAGCATGTGGCGCAGGCCGTCGTCGAAGACGTCGGGCTGCTCGTCGAAGAGGGTGAGCAGCCGGGCGAAGACGACGGGTGACTTCCGCGGCTCCGAGCCGTAGGTGTACGCCTCCTGCAGTTCGAGGAGGGCGCGGACGAGCGGGACGGGTTCGGCGAACTGCTCGGCGGCCTCGACGAGTTCCTCGGCGATGACGGTGCGGGTGCGGCCGTAGGGGCGCCGGTCGTTCTCCTGGAGCGCCTGGTACAGCTCGTCCGTGTTCTGGGGATGGGGTGTGGTGGGCATCGTCAGCTGTCCTTGCGCAGGGCGTGGGCGAGAAGGTCGAGGAAGGAGCGGTTGATCAGGCTCGACTCGGCGGGCCTGAGCGGGCGCCGGGACAGCATCGCGGCCTGCCCGTAGAGGGCTTCGGCGCTGGTGCGGGCCAGCTCGGGCTCGTCGATGGTGACGGCGGTGCGGACGAGCGGGTTCAGCTGGTTGAGGATCAGCTGGGCGCGCGGGGCCTCCTGACGCAGGGCGCCGAGGATGTCGCCCCACAGGCCGCCTTCCTGCTCACGGGCGAGCTGGGAGCGGGTGCGTTCGTGCCGGGCCTCGCGGCTGTCGACGAGGAGGGCGGGAGCGGAGGCCGGCTGGAAGGTGCGCAGCGCGACGTCGCAGTCGAAGACGGCGAGGGCGTCGCGGGCTTGGGCGAGGTAGGCCGCGGCGGCGAGTTCCGTCTCCCGGTCGACGGGGTCGAGGTGGGCGGTGAGGGTGGCCGGGTCGAGGTCGGCGACGGTGGCCTCGGGCCGGATCTCGGGCAGTCGGTGGACCAGTTCGCGGTCGTAGGTGTAGCCGCCGTTGACGACGCCGAGACCGGCGGCCGAGGCGATCGCCGCGACCTGCCGGAACTCCTCCACGCTCGACGTCACGAGCACCGTGCGGTGGGTGCGGGAGAACTCGTCGAGGGTGGTGTGCCCGTCGGTGGTCTCGAAGGGCAGCCAGGGCAGCAGCATCCGCAGGATCTCGTCGTCGTGCACCGCGAGCGACTTCACGGCCAGGTGGTGGACCTGGAGGAAGCGGTGGAGCAGGTCCGGGTCGCTGGCGGCGGCTCGGGCGATCCAGGCGCGCAGCCGCTCGGCGAGGGCGTCGCGGACGGCGGCGAGGGTGTCGTCCTCGTACAGGGACTCGCGGGACGCGGTCGGGCGCAGGCTCTCGGCGTCGACGACGCAGCGGACGAAGAACGCCCAGTCGGGCAGGATCTCCTCGGCCTGCTCGGACAGCAGCATGCCCTTGACGTGCACGCGGTGGCCGTGGCGGCGCCCGGCCGGCACGGCCTCGGGCAGCACGCAGGCGATGCCCTTCAGACCGACGGCCGGCAGGTCCAGCTCGATGGTGTCCAGCGGCGTGAAGCCGAAGACCTCCTCGCCGTACGCGGCCAGGGCACGGGAACGGGCGCCGGGCGTGGGGTATGTGCGCGCCCAGGGGGCGGGCTCGGGGTTGACGCGGACGCCCGGCCCGCCGGGGCCGTCCTCGCCGCCCGTTCCGTCGTCGAAGGTCACCGGGTGGCGCAGCAGGGAGCCGAAGTGGCGGGACAGCGCGTGCACCTGTGCCGGGCGGGTCCACTCCCCCGCGTCGGCGCGCGGCGTCAGCGTGACGGTGGTGCCGGGACGGGGGCGGGCCGAGACGGGCAGTGTCCGGACGGTGTAACTGCCGTCGCCGCGGCCCCGCCATTCCACGGCGGGCGCGTCAGGGGTGCGGGCGGAGCGGCTCACCACGTGGATCTCGTCGGCGACCAGGAAGCAGGAGAGCAGGCCGATGCCGAACTGGCCGATGAAGTCGGCACGTTGTTCGGCGATGCGGTCGGCGCGCTTGCTGCTGCGGCCGATGGTGGCGAGGAAGGTGTGCACGTCGGCCTCGGTGAGACCGACGCCGTCGTCCTCGACGCGTACCACCGAACCGTCGGCGTACAGGCGGACGCCGAAGGCGTCGGCGGGGGCGGACGGTTCGAGGCCGTGCCGGGCGGTCAGCGCGTCCACCGCGTTCTGCATCAGTTCGCGCAGGTAGACGCGGGGGCTGGAGTAGAGGTGGTGGGAGAGGAGATCGACGAGGCCGCGCAGATCCACCTGGAAGGTGCGGTCGGTACCGGGCGGGTTGGCGGCGGTGTGGGGCAGTGTCATCGGGCAGTCCGGGGTGGGAAGGGCGGGGGGTGAGGATCGGGGCGAGGGGCGGGCCCGGCGGTTCGGTACGTGCTCGGGCACGGCGGTGGTGGCGCGCGCTCGGGCGCGGTGATGGTGTCCGCGCGGGCGCGACGATGGCGGCGCGCGCTCGGGCAGGGCGATGGTGTCCGCGCGGGCGCGACCGACGGTGGCGCGCGCACGGGGCGCGGCGCAGATCGCGTCCGCTCAGGCGCGGCGATGGTGGCGCGCGAACTGCTTCTCCGGCTCCGCGAAGTAGGTCCAGGGCCATGTGGTGTAGGCGCCGTCCAGCGTCTGGAAGACGCGCCGGACCGTGTGGCGCTCGTCCGCCAGGGACAGTGCCATGGCGAACATGTTGAAGTCCTGCTGCCAGCCAGGACGCCACGCGTAGGCGGGGTGGAGGATGCTGTGGTCCACCGCCTCCCGCAGCTGCGCCCGGATCTCGTCGGTCGCGAGGTAGTCCCCGCGGTCCGACTCCACCCACTCCTCGATGTACGCCATGGCGATCACGCAGCCGAGGCGGTGTCCCTCGGGGGCGCGGGCGAACGACTTCTGTGCGAACGCCAGGGCCTGCCCCGGCTTTCCGCCCCACCGGGGCTGCAGCTGCGACACCCACTCGAGGTGGGTCTCCAGATCGAGCGGATCGCGGCGCAGGGCGGCGTCGCGCCGGGTCTCGTTGATCGCGGTGCCCAGGGACATGCCGCGGCCCGAGGTGAGGAGACGGCGCCACGGCGTGACCCATTCCGGTCGCAGCTCGGCGGCTTCGAGCAGGTGCTCCTCGGCTGTGTGGAGGCGCTCGTGGAAGATCCGCCACTGCTCCTGCGTGACGTTCACGGCACGCTCGGCGGTGCGTGCCTCCCAGCCCCAGCTGATGTGGCGCGCACCGGATATCAGCAGGGCTGTCGCCCGGTGCTCCTTGTCCTCGTCGACGGCCTTGCCGATCCAGTCCTGCACCCCGTCCAGGTCGGCGAGTTCGCCCAGGACCTGGTGGTCGCGGCCCAGATCGAAGGGGGCCAGCGCCGCCTTGACCGCCTCCCAGTCACCCGCGTCGGCCGCTTCCACCAGCGCGAGCACGCGGGTGTCCCCGAGCGCGCGCAGCGTGTACATCCCGTGCTTCTGTCTGCGCGGGACGGGAAGGGCGTGCGGATCCGCCACCGGTCTCTCCGCACTCCTGCCGAACAGCTTGCCGAACATGCCGCGCCCTCCCCTGGTCCCGCGTGATCTTCGGGTGCAGCATAAACGGCCCCACCGACACCGCTTCCACAGGGTTTTCACCCGTGCTTCACGGGCCGGACGGGGCGCGTCGCGGCTCCCCGCGCCGGGCTCCTAGGCGGCCAGTGTCCCTCCGGTTCTCGGATTGCTCCGACGGTCGGCGCGGTACCGCTCCAGCAGCGCGTCCGCGGCGAGCAGAGCCTGCGCGGCGTCGGCGGCCCCGGTCATGGCGCAGAGCGTGTGGGTGGCGTCCTCGAGTGCGCGGCTGGTGCGACCGCTGGGCAGCACGTCGTGTTCGATGCGCGCCTGGGCGTACTGGGCCAATCCTGCGCGCAGTTGCTTCTCAGCCGGAAGGAGCATGGCGGTTCCTCTCTCGGGGCACGGCTCGCGAGTCCGTCGGTGCGCACAGGGGACGGGCCATGTGCCTGCCCCCTCTCGCAGCGCTGCTCGACGCCGGGCGGCGTCGAGCGGATCTGCAAGTGCCCTGAGCGCAGAGGTCTATGCCTGCGGAGGGCTCGGATCCCCCTGCCGGGTGATCGCCCTGCTCACGGCGGGCTCTCGCCGGCCGTCACGCGCCGTCACGGCCCCGGCGCTCGCCCGCGCGGATCAGCGGTCCTCTTGGTCGACCATGCGGGCCAGTTCGACGCGGGAGCGCACGCCGAGGGCGGCGAAGACGTTGCGCAGGTGGTAGTCGACCGTACGGGTGCTGACGGCCAGCCGCTGCGCCACCTCCCGGTTGGTGGCACCCTCGGCCACGTACCGTGCGATGCGCAGCTGCTGCGGGGTCAGTGCCGACAGTCCTGCGCTCGCCTCCTTCCCGGACGCGGCGGCTCCGTTGGCCCGCAGCTCGCCGCGTGTCTGGTCGGCCCAGGCGCCGGCTCCGCAGCGTTCGAACCCGACCAGAGCGGCGCCGAGCCGACTCCGGGCCTCCCGCAGTCGGCGGCGCCGGCGCAGCCACCGCCCGTACAGCAGTTCCGTGCGGGCGCGTTCGAAGTCGCCGCCGTCGTACGCGTCGTGCAGGGCCAGCGCCCGCAGATAGAGGTCGTCGGCCAGGTCCACGGGAGCGAGCAGCGCTCGGCAGCGGGCGAGTTGGGCGGGCGCGTGCGGGTCCGCGCCGAAGGCGGCCCACACGGCGAGGTCGGTGACGACCGGCCGCGCGTCCTCCGGACGCCCGGCGAGCGCCACGGCCTCCACGAAGCAGGGCACGGCGAGCATCCAGACGGCGAAGTGGCCGCGCCGGGTGCCGGACCCGACGAGTGGACGGAGCCGGTCGGCGGCTTCCAGGGGACGGCCGCGTGCCAGGTCGGCGCGGGCGATGGCCCATTCGGCGAGCGTCGCCGTTTGGGTCAGGCCGTGGCGGCGGGCGGTTGTCAGCGCCGCCGAGGCGTACCCGGCGACCGCGGTGGTGTCTCCTTCGATGGAGGCCGAGAGGGCGAGCATCGCATGGTGGCTCGCCGCCGTGTTGCGGTGCCCGGCCGCCCGCGCGGCCCGGACGCCCTGCTCGGCGTGGGCGCGCGCCTGCGCGTGCCGGCCGGCGCGCAGTTCGCCGTAGGCCAGGTACTCAAGGGCCCGGGCCTCGAACGCGGCGCAGTGGGCGGTGCGGGCGGCCGCGAGCGCGCGGGCCCCCGTGGTACGGGCCGCGTGGACGTCTCCGAGCAGCAGGGCGGCCGCCGCCGCGCGCAGCAGGTGATCCGGCCGGTCGTCGGCGCGGGCGTGCTCCAGGATCCGCCGCAGCGGCCCGGTGGCACGGTCCGGCTGCCGGGCCAGCATGGCCCGCATTCCGTCGCGGTAGTCCCGCACGTACGCGGGGCGGACCGGAGGCTGTTGCGGACGGTCGGAGGACTCGGGCGGTGGTGTGCGGGCGTCGTTCGGTACGGCTGCGGGGGTGCGTGCCATGTCTCCGGTGGCGTCGCTGCCCGCGCCGGTGCCCGGTCCGGCGTCACCCCCGTGACGGCCCTCGTGGTCCGTGCCGTCGAGGATGGTCAGGCAGGCCGTGACGTCTCCCGCCGCCCAGGCGGCGTCCACGGCGAGGAGGCGGGCGGCCTCGGCCCGATCCGGTGCCTGGGCGGCCAGCAGGGACGCGGCCAGCAGCAGGGACGCGCGGGCGTCGCCCACCGGTCCGTCCGCCAACTGCCGTTTCCCCCGTGCGAGTTGGGCGAGGCCGCGGCTGACGGGGTCGGAGCCGGCACTGTCTCGTGTCCGCCGGCTCCCTGACGGGGGAACCGCCGGAACACCGCTCGTGTCTCCGGTCATTCCCGGGACGTTACTTGCGCGTATCGCCGGGTGGAAGGCTGACGTCCGGGTGTCCTGACGCCGGCGTCGGGGCTGCCGCCCGGGCGTCGGTGGCGGACGCACGGCACGCGTCCGCCACCGTTCCCGCTAGGGTCTGTCGTTTGGATCAGGTCGGCTGAGAGAAACCACGCCTCTCAGCCCACCCGAGCGGGGTCTGGTGCGTGCAGCTGCAAGGCGGAGG